>CALQFM020000060.1 GCA_943329845.2 Candidatus Kuenenia stuttgartensis
CCGCCGATCAGAACCTGTCCCCGCAACCACGCCAAACCCTGCAAAATCGCGCCGCTCCCAGCGCCACCAGAAGCTGCGTCCCGCGTAAAGCGCAAAACCTCAAACCAAGCTGTCAGAGCCCGGGCCAAACGCCTCATGAATAAGACAGGGTAATGGCAAGGAAGCGACACACTGCGGAAGAAATCGTCAGCAAGCTGCGGCAGGTTGACGTACTGATGGCGCAGGGTCGGCCGGTGGCCGAGGCTGTGCGTGCGATTGGGGTGACCGAGGTGACCTACTATCGCTGGCGGTCAGAGTACGGCGGCCTGAAGGGCGACCAGGTGAAGCGGCTGAAGGAGCTGGAGGCAGAGAATGCCCGGCTCCGGCGAGCAGTATCCGACCTGACGCTGGAGAAGCTGATTCTCAAAGAGGCTGCCGCGGGAAACTACTGAGCCCCGCCCGTCGCCGGGCCTGTGTGGAGCATGTGAGGGCCGAGTTCGGCGTGTCCGAACGGTTCGCCTGCCGGGTCCTCGGCCAGCACCGCTCCACCCAGCGCAAGCACCCGAAGACACCCGAGGACGAGGCGGCGTTGACCGCCGACATCATCGCGCTGGCGGGCCAGTACGGCCGCTACGGCTACCGCCGGATCACGGCGCTGCTGCGCGAGGCCGGCTGGCTGGTCAACCTCAAGCGGGTCGAGCGGATCTGGCGGCGGGAGGGGCTGAAGGTTCCCCAGAAGCAACCAAAGCGGGGCAGGCTCTGGCTCAATGATGGATCGTGCATCCGTCTGCGGCCGGAGTACCCCAACCATGTCTGGTCCTATGACTTCGTCGAGGACCGCACTCACAACGGACGGAAGTTCCGCATGCTCAACATCATCGACGAGTTCACCCGGGAATGCCTGGCCATGCGGGTGAACCGGAAGCTGAACTCGGTGGACGTCATCGACGCGCTCTCGGACCTGTTCATCCTGCGCGGCATCCCCGGCCATATCCGGTCCGACAACGGCCCCGAGTTCATCGCCCAGGCCGTGCGGGACTGGATCGCTGCGGTCGGTGCCAAGACCGCCTACATCGAGCCCGGAAGCCCATGGGAAAACGGCTACTGCGAGAGCTTCAACTCAAAGCTCCGGGATGAACTGCTCAACGGGGAGATCTTCTACTCCCTGGACGAGGCCAGGGTGGTCATCGAGAGATGGCGCCGGCACTACAACACGGTCCGTCCGCACAGCTCCCTCGGGTACAGGCCACCAGCGCCGGAGACCTTCATCCCCGCGCGCCCGGTTCCGCAACCCGCACCAGCTACACCGGGCGCGCTACCCTTGGCGCAACGGCCAACCATGAACTAACATCGAAACCGGACCACCCTTCAGGGGCAGGCCAGCCGGCCATGCGCATCTGGTCGAAGGAATTGGCGATCGAGGTGGAACCGCCGGTGGCGTGAAAGCCGAAGATCAGATTCTTGTAGAGCGTGTCGCTCGCGGGGGCGAATTCCGTCCGGATCTGGCTCCAGTCAGCGTCCATTTCCTCGGCGACGAGGGTCGACAGCCCGGTCGTGATGCCCTGACCCATCTCGTGGTGCTTGATGATGATCGTCACGGTGTTGTCGGGCGCGACCCGCACGAACGCGTTGGGCTCGAACGGCTTCGCGGGGCCAATGGACAATGCCCGACCGGCGCCGGTCAGGGAAACACCGATGACCAGGCCCAACGCTCCGGTGGCCTTCAGGAATGTGCGGCGATCAAGATCAGGGTCGTGGATTGGCATTTGGTCAGTCCCGGTTTGTCAGGAGCCTATTTCTTCTCGGCCATGAGTCTGGCCATGACGGTCTCCACCTCATACTGCTCCGGGTTGTCGATCGCCGGGGCCCGGGCGAACGCCCCATCGACCGCCTGCCAGCGTCTTTCAGCTATGGCACGCACATGAGGGTGGGTCATCACCATGAACTCGCCCTGCTCCACGCCGGCCACAGCCCTGCGGCCGACCTCGAGCGGGTCCATGCCAAACGACATGGCCTTTTCGCCAAAGGCGCGCACCTTCTCCGGCGCGGGGCCAATGGGACTGCTCCTTGTGGCTTCAAAAATGCGGGTTCGCACCATACCCGGAAAGGTCAGGCTGACTGTGATGAAGTCGGGAAGCTCCTGCCGCATGACGTCAGCCATTCCGAGAACCGCATGTTTGCTGGCCGTATAGATTCCACCACCAAGGTGCGGCACGCCAAGCGAGTGTTCAGAGGCCGTGATGGCGATGCACGCCGGCAGCTGCTGTGCCCGGAAGCGCTTTCCGAATACCGAGCAGCCGTTCCACACACCCTTGAGATTGGTGTCGATGATCCACTGGACTTCTCTCGGATCCGCGTCGATCACCGGCGCCGAGCTCATGACGCCCGCATTGTTGAAGATCATGTGTACGGCCCCGAACGTGGACCACGCCGCGTCGGCCAGCGCCTCGACCGCTGCGTAGTCGCTGACGTCGCATGCCACCACCTTGGCCACCGCGCCCTGTTCGCGCAGCGAGGCCGCTACCTCCTCGGCGGCGCCTGTGTCGATGTCGGCGAGCATGATCCTGCAGCCCCGCTCGGCCAGCGCCCGGGCGATGCCGGCGCCGATGCCCGAGGCGCCGCCGGTGACCACCGCCGCTGTGTCAGTGAGAATCACGAAATTATCTCCAGTGTGTCATGAGGTCGCTGCTACTGGCCGGTGCAATGATGCCGCGGGCCGCCCTACATGCATATGGGGCAGGCCCGTGTCGGGTGCCCTTCGCCATATGAGGCAAGATTTCTAGCCGGGCCAGTATACTGTCCGGCGTCACATATGGGAGAGGTGTCCGTGAAAAATTCAATCTTTGGTGTCGTGGTCTCCGCCTTCACGGTCCTGGCCGTACCGGCCCTTGCTGCTGACACTCCGAATGCTGGAGATCCTGGACACGTGGCCGGCAGCGGGAAGCCCGAGGCAGGCTCGTCATCCTCGAGCAAGAAGGGCTACGACTACTACAAGGCGCAGAGCGACATGAATAGCGCTTCGAACAGTTCACGCGCTCCCGCGGGGGTAACCCACGAGTATCACCGCACCGCCGGCGCGTGCTCAGGCGAGGGCGGTGACGCGGACTGCGACGGCAAGGCGGATCATCACAGCGCGCCGCTGGCGCCTGAGGGTGACAGCAAAAGTCCGATTCGGTAGGACGCACTACAGAAACAGAAAAGGAAACGGCGCCAAAAGGCGCCGTTCCGAAATCCTGAACTCGGGACTTGGTTAGAGGCCGAGATTCGCGAAACGCTTGTTGAACTTCGCCACCTGACCGGTCTCGAGCACGCGCTGCACGCCGCCGGTCCACGCAGGATGCGACTTCGGATCGATGTCCAGCGTCAGCGTGTCGCCTTCCTTGCCCATGGTCGAGCGGGTGTTGAAGGTGGTGCCGTCGGTCATCACGATCTTGATCGTGTGGTAGTCCGGGTGAATGCCGGTTTTCATGGTCAGCTCCGGTGAAAGTCGAGGGCGCTATATAGACGAGCCGATTTCCGCACGCAACCCCGATGTGCGCCCGATTTCAGGCGTCGCACGTTGGCGTTTCCCGCGCGGGACTGCTATAGAGGCGCGGCAATGGCCAGAGAGCGCGCCACCGTCAAGGAACCGGAGATCCTGAGCCCCGTGTTTGCCGGCGTCGGCAAACGCGACGTGGGCCAGTTGCGCTTCATGCTGCGCTTCCTCAAGCCCTATGGCGGCCGGGTGGCCATGGCCGCCCTGGCCCTGGTCATCGGGGTCGTCGCCGTGCTGGCGTTCGGCCCGGCGCTGCGTCGCATCGTCGACATGGGCTTCGACGCCGGTCATGCCGGGCATGTCAACTGGTACTTCCTGGCCATGTTCGGCGTGGTGATCCTGCTGGCGGCGGCTACCGCGGCGCGCTTCGCGCTGGTCTCCTGGCTTGGCGAGCGGGTCGTGGCAGACATCCGCGAGGCGGTGTACAGCCACGTCATCACCCTGAGCCCGGCGTTCTTCGAGGAGAACCGCTCGGGCGAGATCGCCTCGCGCCTCACCGCCGACACCACGCTGATCCAGTCGGTGGTCGGCTCCAGCTTCTCGGTGGCGGTCCGTTCGGGCCTGACCGTGGCCGGCGGCCTGATCGCGCTCGGCCTCACCAACCTCAAGCTTACCCTGCTGGTGCTGCTGGCGGTGCCGCTGGTGCTGGCGCCGATCCTGCTGATCGGCCGCTCCGTGCGGAACCTGTCGCGCGCCAGCCAGGACCGCATCGCCGATATCGGCGCCACCGTCACCGAGAGTTTCGGCGCCACCCAGACCATCCAGGCTTTCACCCACGAGGCGGCCGACCGCGCCCAGTTCCACCGCATCGGCGAGGGTGCGTTCACCACTGCCGTGCGGCGCATCCGGTCGCGGGCTTGGCTGACCTTCCTGGTGATCCTGCTCGCGGTCGGCGCGATCAACCTGGTGCTTTGGGTGGGCGCCCAGGACGTCATCGCCGGCCGCATGACCAGCGGCGCGCTTGCCCAGTTCGTGTTCTTCGCCATCATGGTGGGCGGCTCGGTGGTGGGCGTCAGCGAAAGCTATGGTGAGATCCTGCGCGCCATGGGCGCGGCCGGCCGCATGATGGAGCTGCTGCGCATCGAGCCCGACATCAGGGCGCCGGCCGATCCGCAGGCGCTGCCCGAGCCGGCGCGTGGCGAGGTGGCGTTCGAGGACGTGACTTTCCACTATCCGTCGCGCCCGGGCACGGCGGCGCTCGATGGGCTGTCGTTCAGCGTGCGCGCGGGCGAGACCGTGGCGCTGGTCGGTCCGTCCGGCGCCGGCAAGTCCACCGTGTTCCAGCTGCTGCTGCGGTTCTACGATCCGGCTCGGGGCGCGATCCGCGTCGACGGCGTCGACGTGGCCCGCGCCGATCCGCGCGAGGTGCGCCGTCGCCTGGGCATCGTGCCGCAGGACACCATGATCTTCGCCGCCTCGGCGCTGGAGAACATCCGCTACGGCCGGCCGGAGGCGACCGACGACGAAGTGCGCGCCGCCATCAAGGCCGCCCATGCCGACGAATTCCTCGAAACCCTGCCGCAGGGCCTGGACACCCAGCTCGGCGAGCGCGGCGTCAAGCTGTCCGGCGGCCAGCGCCAGCGCATCGCCATCGCCCGCGCCATCCTGCGCGACCCGCCGATCCTGCTGCTCGACGAGGCGACCAGCGCCCTCGACGCCCGCAGCGAGCAGGTCGTCCAGGCGGCGCTCGAGGTGCTGATGAAGGACCGCACCACGCTGGTCATCGCCCACCGGCTGGCGACGGTGCTCAAGGCCGACCGCATCCTGGTGATCGACGCCGGCAGGCTGGTCGCCGAAGGCACCCACCAGGAACTGCTCGCCAAGGGCGGCCTCTACGCCCGCCTCGCCGAGCTCCAGTTCGGTGCCGAGCCGGGGCGGAAGTTCTCGGTTATTTCGGGGTAGGGGCTGGTGCTGAGGTCGAGCGCGCGAGTCGAACACGGCGGCGTAGCAAGATTATTTCCATGGCTCCATACATCACGACCGACGCAATCGGCGTGATCATCATCAGAAAAACTCCGATTCCAAGGCTGAGTGGACCGAGTAACGTGCTGATGGGCCCCAGAAGCAGTAATACAATGAACCCCAGAAGGAGGTTTTTTCTCCACCTGCTTCCTATTTCAAAGTTGGCAATGTCGATGGATAAAAGGCGATAAGTAAGAAAGACAGCCGCCGCGGCCAGAAATAGTCCCAGCGTCGAGAATTCCGTTGTCAAATCCCATACTTCGCAGAGCGCGAAGAGACCTAACAGACAGGATATTGCGCCAAACGCGGCTGACTGTCTGAGGCGATCGAGTTGGCCATCATCCTCAATAGGGCCGGGCGACCAAGGTTGATCCGGGGGGTCCCTGTGGATGAGGAGGAGCAGTCCGCTTAGCAGGCCTGTTGCTACGACGACGCTGGCCCATTGAGTCGCCGAGGCGCCTTCAAGCCCTGGTCGAACGAGGATTGCCGGCGCCTCGAGCAGATCGTTCGCTGACTTGAAGATGGATTGCTCGCCAAAGAGAGCAGAGCAAGCCAGGAACGCAGCGACATAGAGCGGCAATAGCGCGAGGATCAGGATCACGCGATTGTATCGCAAGAGTAACCTATCCTTCTCGAAGGCAAAGCGATTCGCGCATGCAATCCAGTTTCCGGAGCGTATAGCCGCAGCCTACTCTTCCAGATACCGGACGTCGACGCGCTCCGGCGCCTGTCCGTCATGGGCCGGGCCCTGCGGGCGCACGGCGATGCGGGTGCCGTCCATGCCGTGGTCCATCAGATAGCCGCGCACGGCGATGGCGCGCTGCAGTGCCAGGCGGCGGGTGTCGCTGGCCGACTGCTTCTCGGTCCCCGCATAGGCCTTCAGTTCGAGCCGCTGGCTCTTCGACTGCCCCGCGATTTCGTCCAGCCTTTTGAGGGCGCCTGCCGCGAGCACCGAGCTGCCCGGCTCGAACAGCACCATCACCGACCGGCCGGTGAACGTCTTCTCCTTGGCCGGCTTGGGCGTGGCCGCGCTGGTGGCGGGCCTGGGCGCTTCCGGCGCCGGAAGCTGCATGCCAGTGGGGCGGTTCTTCAGCGCATCCATGTTGATGTCGATGCCGTCGCCCTCCTGCGCCAGGGCGGCAGAGAGCGGCGCCAGCACGAGGCTGAGAGCGAGGAGTCCCGAACGGATCGCATGATGTGTCATGCCACGGGACATAGGGCGTGATGCCGGCTAATTCGAGGCCGTCTTGGCGCGCGCCGCCATGTCGCGTCGCGTATCCGAGATCAGCTTGACCAGTGCCGGGTGCAGATGGTCGTTGGCGGCGAGCACCTCGCCGGACTGCACCGCCCGGTCGCGGCCCGCGTAATCGGTGACGAAGCCGCCCGCTTCCTTGACGATGATGGCGCCCGCGGCCACGTCCCACGGCTTCAGGTCCAGTTCCCAGTAGCCCTCGTAGCGGCCTGCCGCCACATAGGCCAGATCCAGTGCCGCCGCGCCGTAGCGGCGGATGCCGGAGGTGCGGGCCATGAACAGCTCGGCCAGGGCAAGGAACTCGCGGTGGTTGCCACGGCCATGATGCGGGATGCCGGTCGCCAGCACGGCTTCCGACATGTCGGACCGGCCGGACACGCGAAGTCTCTTGTCGTTCATCCAGGCGCCGCGGCCGCGCTCGGCCCAGAACATCTCGTTCTTGATCGGGTCGTAGATCACGCCGGCCAGGATCTCGCCGTTGCTCTCGTAGCCGATGGAGATGGCGAAGTGCGGAATGCCGTGCAGGAAGTTGGTGGTGCCGTCGAGCGGATCGATGATCCAGCGCTGGGTCTTGTCGGCGCCTTCCTGGGCGCCCTGCTCTTCCATCAGGAAGCCGAAGTCGGGACGGGCCCTGCTCAACTCGCGGTGCAGGGTCTTCTCGGCCTTCAGGTCGGCCATGGACACGAAGTCCGACGGACCCTTCTTGGATACCTGCAGCTGCTCTACCTCGCCGAAATCGCGGGCGAGCTGCGGGCCGGCCTTGAGGGCGGCGCCGACCATGACATTGATGATGGCGGACTTGACGGCCATTCTTTTGCTTATGCTCTTTCGGTGTAGGAGAAGGTTTCGGTGTTGACGACGATCCTGTCGCCGATGCCGATGAACGGCGGCACGGAGACGCGCACGCCATTTTCCAGGATCGCCGGCTTGTAGGAGTTGGCCGCGGTCTGGCCGCGCACCACCGGCTCGGTTTCGGTGACTTCCAGCGTCACCTTGTCGGGCATGCGCATGGACAGCGGCTCGTCCTCGTAGAACTCGATCTCGACCGCCATGCCGTCCTGCAGGAACACCACCTGCTCGCCGGCCAGGTCGCGGGCGACGGTGATCTGCTCGTAATTCTCGGTGTTCATGAACGTCAGGTTGTCGTCGTCGCCATAGAGGTACTGGAACGGCCGCAGCTCCAGCTGCACCCGCTCGACGGCTTCGGCGGCGCGGAAGCGTTCGTTCAGCTTCGACCCGTCGCGGATGTTCTTCAGTTCCACCTGCAGGTAGGCGCCGCCCTTGCCGGGCTGGGTGTGCTCGGTCTTCACCGCGCGCCACAGGCCGCCATTGTGCTCGATGATGTAGCCGGGCTTGACCGCGTTGCCGTTGACTTTCATGACCTGAAGCGTGCCTTCCGCGCTGTCCCGAAGCGGCGCGGACTATAGGAGGATGGGGTGGGAGTCGCAACGACGGGATGTTGGAACTAGCCGGTGATCTCGTCGAAGATCGCGTTGAAGCGCCTTACCGCTTCTTCCGGGCCGGTTTCGTAGCCCCAGACACCAGCCGCCACGGCGATGAAGTCGGCGCCCGCCTCGACCAGCGGGCGGCAGTTCTCCACCGTGATGCCGCCGATGGCGACGCAGGGAATTTCCATCAGCTCCTGCCACCAGGTCAGCAGGTCGAGACCGGCGGAGGATTTGGGCGTCTTGGTGGTGGTCGGGAAGAACGCGCCGAACGCCACGTAGTCGGCGCCTGCCTCGCCGGCGACCATGGCAAGATGCCGGCTGTCGTGGCAGGTGACGCCGATGATGGCGTCCGGCCCCAGCAGTTTGCGCGCGTCCTTGTAGGACATGTCATCCTGCCCGACATGGCAGCCGTCGGCGCCGACCGCGGCGGCGATCCGGGGATCGTCGTTGATCAGCAGCGCCACGTCATAGGCCTGGCAGACCGGCAGCAGGATTTCCGCCGCGCGGCGCACCTCGTCCTCGGGGACTTCCTTGAGGCGGAGCTGGAGGCAGGCGGCGTCGCCGGCGTCCAGCGCCTTCGCCAGGGTCTCGGAAAACGGGACGGGATCGATCCGCGGCGGCGTGATCAGGTAGAGCCGCGTGCGCTCTCGTCCCGCGCCGCTCATTCCTTGCCCTGATAGATGCGGATGATGGTGTTGAGCATGGCGATGGCTTCGTCGCGCGGGCGCTGGAAGGTGTTGCGGCCGATGATCGAGCCGTTGCCGCCGCCGTCGCGGATGGCGCGGGCATCGTCATAGACCGAATCCGCGCCCTTGGTCGCGCCGCCCGAGAACACCACGATGCGGCGGCCGTTGAACGACGACTGCATCACGTGCTTCACGCGCACGGCCATGCTGGACAGGTCGATCTTCTGCTTCTCGTAGACCGCCCTGGCTTCCTTCTGCTCCAGATGATCGCTGGGCAGCTTCACCTTGATGATGTGGGCGCCGAGAAGGGCGGCCATGTGCGCGGCATAGGCGCAGATGTCCATGGCGGTCTCGCCTTCCTTGGAGATGGCGCCGCCGCGCGGGTAGGACCAGATCACCACGGCAAGGCCCACGGACTTGGCCTCGTCGGCCATCTCGCGGATCTCTTCCATCATCTCGAAGCAGTATTCCGAACCCGGATAGATGGTGAAGCCGATGGCCGAGCAGCCCAGCCGCAGCGCGTCGTTGACGCTGCCGGTGATGGCCTGGTCCTTGGCGTCGGCCAGCGAGTTGGACGAGTTGACCTTCAGGATGGTCGGGATCTGGCCGGCGAAGGTGTCGGCGCCTGCCTCCATCATGCCCAGCGGCGTGGCGAAGGCATTGAGGCCCGCGTCGATGGCGAGCTGGAAGTGGTAATGCGGATCGTAGGCGGCCGGGTTCGGCGCGAAGCTGCGCGCCGGACCGTGCTCGAAGCCCTGGTCGACCGGCAGGATCACCAGCTTGCCGGTGCCGCCCAGCTTGCCGGTCATCAGAATACGGTTCAGGTTGGCCTTGGTGCCTGGATTGTCCGACTCGTAGTGGCCAAGGATCTGCTTGACGATGCGGCTGCTCTTCATGTGGGTCTTCCTCGATCCAGGTGTTCTCTGAGAATTAAGCCTGCAGTGCCTTCACGCCCGGCAACTCCTTGCCCTCGACCCATTCGAGGAAGGCGCCGCCGGCGGTGGAGACGTAGGTGAAATCCTGAACGACGCCGGCATTGTGGAGCGCCGAAACCGTATCGCCGCCACCCGCCACCGACAACAGATTGCCGTCGCGGGTCAGGCGGGCCGCCTCGCGCGCCAGCGCCACGGTGCCGACATCGAAGCCGCGGATCTCGAACGCGCCCAGCGGACCGTTCCACAGCAGCGTCTTGCAACGGCGCAGCACGTGCTTGAGCTCCTCGATGGTGTCGGAGCCGACGTCGAGGATCATGTCGTCGTGCTCAACCTCGCGAACCGGCACCTCGCGGACCGGCACGTTGGCCGCCAGTTCCTGCGCCACGACCGCATCGATCGGCAGCATGATCTTGCAGGCGGTGGTACGGGCGCGGGCGAGGATCTCAAGCGCCTTGTCCTTCAGATCCTTCTCGCACAGCGAGGCACCCACATCGACGCCCTTGGCGTAGAGGAAGGTGTTGGCCATGCCGCCGCCGATGATCAGATAGTCCATCTTGTTGACGAGGGCGCCCAGCACGTCGAGCTTGGTCGACACCTTGGAGCCGCCGATGATGGCCGCGACCGGACGGTCCGGATTGTGCAGCGCCTTCTCCAGCGCCTCCAGCTCAGCCTGCATGGACAGGCCGGCGGCTGACGGCAGCAGCCGGGTGATCGCCTCGACGCTGGCATGCGCCCGGTGCGACACCGAGAAGCCGTCATTGACATAGACGTCGCCCAGTTCGGCCAGCTTGGAGGCAAACGCCTCGCCATTGGCTTCTTCGCCGGCGTGGTAGCGCAGGTTCTCCAGCAGCACCACGTCGTGGGCCTTTACAACCTTCTGGGCCTCGGGGCCGATGCAGTCCTCGGCGAAGGCGACCGGACGGCCCAGCGCGCGCGACAGCGGCTCGACCACCGGACGCAGCGAGGCTTCCGGCGATCGCTTGCCCTTGGGGCGGCCGAAATGGGACAGCACCACGACCTTGCCGCCCCTGGCGAGGATGGCCTTGAGGGTCGGCACCACCGAGCGGATGCGGGTGTCGTCGCTGACCTCGCCGTCCCGCATCGGGACGTTGAGGTCGGCGCGGACCAGCACGGTTTTGCCGGCGACGTCCAGGTCGTCGAGGGTGCGGAAGCGCTTCAGACCGCTGTCGGCCATCGGGTCAGCCCAGGCTGGCCATGATGCGGGCGGTGTCCGACATGCGGTTGGAGAAGCCCCACTCGTTGTCGTACCAGCTCAGCACCCGCACCAGCTTGCCCGAGACCACCTGGGTCTGGGTCAGGTCGAAGCTGGAGCTGGCCGGGTTGTGGTTGAAGTCGATGGAGACGCAGGGCTCTTCGACCGCGTTCAGCACCTGGGCCAGCGCGTCGTTGCCGCCCGCCGCCTGCTTGATCGCCTCGTTGATCTCCTCGACGCTGGTCTCGCGCCGGGCGATGAACTTCAGGTCGATCATCGAGACGTTCGGCGTCGGCACGCGGATCGAGGTGCCGTCCAGCTTGCCCTTCAGCTCCGGCAGCACCAGGCCGACGGCCTTGGCCGCGCCGGTGGTCGACGGGATCATCGACATGGCGGCGGCGCGGGCGCGGCGCGGGTCCTTGTGCAGCGTGTCGACCAGGCTCTGGTCGCCGGTATAGGCGTGGACCGTGGTCATGAAGCCGGCCTCGATGCCGATCGCCTCATGCAGCACCTTGGCGACCGGCGCCAGGCAGTTGGTGGTGCACGACGCGTTGGAGATGATCCGGTGGCCGGCCTCGATCTTGTCGTGGTTGACGCCGTAGACCGTGGTCAGGTCGATGTCGGTGCCGGGGGCAGAGATCAGCACCTTCCTGGCGCCGGCGTCGAGGTGGAGACGCGCCTTGTCGCCGGAGGTGAAGATGCCGGTGCACTCGAACGCGATGTCGACGTTCAGTTCCTTCCACGGCAGCTTGGACGGGTCGCGCTCGGAGGTGATGCGGATTGGGCCCTGCCCCACGTCCATGGTGTCGCCATCGACCTTGATCGGCGCCGTGAACGGGCCATGAACCGAATCGTATTTGAGCAGGAACGCGTTGTCCTTGACCGAGCCCAGATCGTTGATGCCGACGACCTGGATGTCGCTCTTGCTGTTCTCGATGATCGCCCGCAGCACGAGGCGGCCGATGCGGCCGAAACCATTGATGGCAACCCGAACCGTCATGTCACTTCTCTCCGATTAGAATCTTCTTTTACAGACGCGCCTTGGCTTCGGCGGCAACCCTGTCGGCGGTGATGCCGAAATGCTCGTACAGCGCCTTGATCGGCGCCGAGGCGCCGAAGCCGCTCATGCCGACGAAGCCGCCATCGGCGCCGACAAACCGCTCCCAGCCCTGGCGCACGCCCGCCTCGACGGCCACGCGCGCGGTGCCTTCGCCCAGCACCAGCTTCTGGTAGGCGGCGGGCTGGCGGTCAAATAGTTCGAAACACGGCACGGACACCACGCGGGTCGGAATGCCTTCAGCCTGAAGTTGGGTCCGGGCATCGGCGGCGATCGCCACTTCCGAGCCGCTGGCGAACAGGGTGACCCGGGCGGCGCCATCGGCGGGCAGCAGCTCGTAGGCGCCCTTGGCGCACAGGTTCTCGTTTTCGACGGTCAGCCGCTGCTGCGGCAGGTTCTGGCGGCTCAGCGCCAGGATCGACGGCGTGTGGGCCGATTCGAGGGCGATCTGCCAGCATTCGGCGGTCTCGACCACGTCGGCCGGACGCATCACGTCGATGTTCGGCATGGCGCGCAGGCTGGCCAGGTGCTCGACCGGCTGATGGGTCGGGCCGTCCTCGCCCAGGCCGATGGAGTCGTGGGTCATGACATAGATGACCCGCAGCGCCATCAGCGCCGACAGACGGATCGCCGGGCGGCAATAGTCGGTGAACACCATGAAGGTGCCGCTGTAGGGGATCAGGCCCCCATGCAGTGCGATACCGTTCATGGCCGCGGCCATGCCGTGCTCGCGGATGCCGTAGTGGATGAACGAACCGGCGAAGTCGCCCGGCTTCACCACGCCCTGGCCCTTGGTCTTGGTGTTGTTGGAGCCGGTGAGGTCGGCCGAGCCACCGATGGTTTCGGGGACGACGGCGTTGATCACCTCGAGGGCCATCTCGGACGCCTTGCGGGTCGCCACGCTGGAAGGCTTGGCGATCAGGCTGGCGATGTATTCCTTGATGGCGGCGTCGAGGCCTTGCGGCAGCTCGCCGCGCTGGCGGCGCTCGAACTCGGCGCGCTTGCCCGCCTCGATGCCGGCCAGGCGGCCCTGCCAGGCCTGGAAGGCCGAGGCGCCGCGTTCGCCGGCGGCGCGCCAGGCGGACATGACCTCGCCGGGGATCTCGAACGGCGGCGAGGTCCAGCCCATGTGCTCTCGGGCGGCGGCGACTTCCTTGTCGCCGAGCGCTGCGCCGTGTGTGGCCGATGTTCCCTGAACGTTGGGCGCGCCATAGCCGATGATGGTGCGGCAGGCGATCATGGTCGGCCTGTCCGACGTCTTCGCCATGCGGATCGCCTCGGCGACCGCGTCCTGGTCATGGCCGTCGACGGCCAGCGTGTTCCACCCGGCGGCGCGGAAGCGTGCGGCCTGGTCCTCGGAGCTGCTGAGGTCGACCGGGCCGTCGATGGTGATGCGGTTGTCGTCCCACAGCACGATCAGCCTGTTCAGCTTCAGATGGCCGGCCAGCGAGATCGCCTCCTGGCTGATGCCCTCCATCAGGCAGCCGTCACCGGCCAGCGCATAGGTGTAATGGTCAACGATGTCGTCGCCGAACCGGGCGGCCTGCAGCCGCTCGGCCAGCGCCATGCCGACGGCAGTGGCGATTCCCTGACCCAGCGGACCGGTGGTGGTCTCGATCCCCGCGGCGTGGCCGAATTCCGGGTGACCGGCGCAGGGGCTGCCGAGCTGGCGAAAGTTGCGGATGTCGTCCATGGAGATGCTGTCGTACCCGGTCAGGTGCAGCAGCGAGTAGAGCAGCATGGAACCGTGGCCGGCGGACAGCACGAAACGGTCGCGGTCGGCCCAGTCGGGATGCTTCGGGTCGTATTTCAAAAACCGGGTGAACAGCACCGTGGCGACATCGGCCATGCCCATGGGCATTCCGGGGTGTCCCGAATTGGCGGCTTGGACCGCGTCCATGGAAAGGGCCCGGATGGCGTTGGCCATATCCCGGCTGGGGACCATCTGGACGGCTGTCTCGTTCATCGTGCGGTGTGTTCTCCGAGGGCGGGATTCTGCCGGTCCCGCAGGTGGCGCCACAATACTCAGGAACATCCTCAGGTCAACCGCGAACCGGCTCCCCCTTTAGGGACATGACAAGCGTTATTGCTTGGGGCTATCATTTAAGGCGAGAAATAAGTTATAAGCCATTGATCAACAGTAGAAGAGGCAGGGCAGGCGCCATGGCGACCAACCCGGAATCGGTGGAAGCACTCACGGAAGCGACAGCACGTCTCAAGGCCGCGCTGGAGCGTTTGAATCGGGCGGTCGCCGCCCGCAACGATGCCGCGTCCTCGGCGGACGCGGACCGGCTGCGCGGCGAATGCGACCAGCTCCGGTCGGAAAACACCGCGCTCAGGCAGCGGCTGGCACTGGCGGAAGCCAAGTCCCGGTCGCTGGAGGACCGCAACACGCAGGCGGCCGGACGTCTCGACGACGTCATCGGTTCGCTGCGCCGCGCGCTGGCGGGTTAAGGAGACGGCCATGCCCCAGGTGACGCTCACCATCAACAACGCACCCTATCAGTTCACCTGCAACGAGGGCGAGCAGGACCGCCTGCTCGAGCTGGCGCAGCTGCTCGACGTCAAGGTGAGCCAGCTTGCCCGCGCGATCGGGCAGGTCGGCGAGGCCAAGCTGATCCTGATGGCCAGCCTGATTGCGCTGGACGAGGCCAGCGAAACCGCCGGCGCCAAGCTGTCGCGCGGCGACCTCGTGTCCCATCTCGGCGATATGGATACCCTTGCCGCGCAGATCGAGCATATTGCCGCCCGCATGGAAAGCGCCTAAGTAAGAGGGGCAGTGGGTACTGCGCTTCTCGAAGACGTGCATATTCCCTGGGGCGATACCAACCTCGACGGGAGCTGTCTCTGGCTGAACCTTGGTTCGGCTACGCGGCGCCCACCTGTACACACAGGCCACAGAGGAATTTCCAAGTTCTACGGCCGCGGCGGTCCCACTGCGCTTTTGACCGCAATTCGATGACCATGCAGAGCAAGAGCGATCTCCGCCGGGAAGCGGCGGCGGCCCGAACAGCGCTGGCGCGCGCCGCCGGCGACATCGGCGCCCGGCTGGTCACCTCGTTTTGCTCGGCGATCCTGCTCAAGCCCTGCCGCGTCGTCGCCGGCTATCATCCGTTCCGCGACGAGGCGGACCCCATCGCCATCTTGCGCTTCGTGGCGTCGTCGGGCTGGGCATGCGCGCTGCCGGTGCCGGCCGACCCGCCCGAGGGCCTGGTCTTCCGGTCGTGGACGCCCGGCGGTCCGCTCGTCACCGGACGCTATGGCATTCCGCATCCGCCCGAAACGAACGACGCGGTGCGGCCCGATGTTGTCCTCGTGCCGCTTCTCGCCTATGACGGGGCCGGCCGGCGGCTCGGATATGGCGCCGGCTATTACGACCGGGCGCTCGCCGGCCTGCGGCGCACCGGGCCCGTGCTCGCCGTCGGCATCGCCTATGCCGGCCAGCGCGTCGCCTCGGTGCCGACACAGGCCCATGATCAGCTGCTCGACATGGTGGTGACCGAACAGGGCGCCGTGGACTTCAGAAAGGCTGCTTCGTGAAGCTTGCGTATTTCGGGGATATCGTCGGCCGGGCGGGGCGCGACGCGCTGCTCGACCGGCTGCCGGGCATCCGCGAGCGGCTCGACCTGGATTTCGTCGTCGCCAATGGCGAGAACGCCGCCGGCGGCTTCGGCATCAGCCAGGACATCGCCAACCGGCTGCTGCAGACCGGCGTCGACGTGATCACCGGCGGCAACCACAGCTGGGACCAGCGCGAGATCATCGACATCATGGACCAGCAGCCCCGGCTGCTGCGCCCCGCCAATTTCCCGGAGGGCACGCCGGGACATGGTCACGGCCTGTACATGGCGCGCGGCGGCCAGACCGTCGCCATCGTCAATGTCATGGGCCGCATCTTCATGGACCCGCTCGACGACCCGTTTCGCGCTGTCGACCAGGCCCTGGTCGAATACACACTGGGGCGGCGCGCCGACTTCGTGCTGATCGACATCCATGCCGAGGCGACTTCGGAGAAGATGGCCATGGGCCACTTCGCCGACGGGCGCGCCACGCTGGTGGTCGGCTCGCACAGCCATGTGCCGACCGCCGACGCGCAGATCCTGCCTGGCGGCACCGCCTACCAGACCGACGCTGGCATGTGCGGCGACTACAATTCGGTCATCGGCATGGAGAAGGAAGAACCGCTCCGGCGCTTCACCACCAAGATCGCCGGCGGCCGGTTCCAGCCAGCCAACGGCGAGGCGACGCTGTGCGGCGTCTATGTGGAAAGCGACGAGCGTACCGGAAAGGCGCTGCGGATCGCGCCGCTTCGCATCGGCGGGAGGCTTGCCGAAACCTGGCCGTAGCGTCTATTGCGGTCCCACAACAAGGCCATATTTCCAAGGTATCTGGGGATGCCGTTCACGCTCAATCGGCTGTGAATTAGCTGCCCGACCCCACAATATCTGGTATAAGTCAGGGCAAATCACCGCGCCGCCTCGGGTGTGCGCAACAGGTTGAAAACCAGAAAAACACGAGTCGAGCAGAGACGATGGCGGGTCATTCCAAATTCAAGAACATCATGTTCCGCAAAGGCGCACAGGACGCCAAGCGGTCCAAGCTCTTCAGCAAGCTGGCCAAGGAAGTCACCGTGGCCGCGAAAATGGGCGGCCCGGATCCGGCGTCCAACGCACGGCTGCGGTCCGCGATCCTGGCGGCCAAGGCCCAGAGCATGCCCAAGGACAACATCGATCGCGCCATCAAGCGGTCCACGGCGTCCGACCTGGAGACCTACGAGGAGATCCAGTACGAAGGCTTCGGCCCGGGCGGCGTGTCGGTGATCGTCGAGGCGCTGACTGACAACCGCAACCGGACAGCCTCGGAAGTGCGCGCCAAGTTCTCCAAGAACGGCGGCAATCTGGGCGCGTCGGGCAGCGTGTCGCACGCGTTCGACCGGGTCGGCATGCTGAAATATCCGGCCAAGGCCGGGTCGGCCGAGAAGGTGTTCGACGCGGCGCTCGAAGCTGGCGCCGACGATTGCCAGTCGGACGAGGACGGCCACGAGATCACCTGCGCGGTCGAGGATTTCGCCGCCGTGCGCGACGCCCTCGAGGCGACGCTCGGCGGGGCCGAGGAGGCGCGGCTGATCTGGAAGCCGCAGACCACCATTCAGGTCGACGGCGACAACGCGGCCGCCCTGATGAAGATGCTGGGCGCGCTGGACGACGATGACGACGTCCAGAACGTCTACGCGAATTTCGAGATGTCCGACGAGGTGATGGAAGGGCTCAGCGCTTAGGGAATGGCAGACAGCGTCCGACTGATCGGGCTTGATCCCGGCCTGCGGTGTACCGGATGGGGCGTCATCGACGCCTCCGGCAACCGTTTGCGGCACGTCGCCAACGGCAGCGTCCGGTCGGACGACGGCGCCAGCCTGGCCGAGCGCCTCGCCCAGATCTTCGCCGGACTGAACGCGGTCCTCGACGCCTGGCTGCCGGATCTGGCGGCGGTGGAGGAAACCTTCGTCAACAAGAACCCCGGATCGACCCTGAAGCTTGGCCAGGCGCGCGGCATCGCCATGCTGGCGCCGGCGCTCCGGGGCATTCCGGTCGCCGAATACGCGCCCAACCAGGTGAAGAAATCGGTGGTCGGCGTCGGTCATGCGGCCAAGGAGCAGATCCACATGATGGTGGGCATCCTGCTGCCCGGCGTGGACCTGGCCGGACCGGACGCCGCCGACGCGCTCGCGGTCGCCATCTGCCATGCGCATCTGGTCCGCAGCGGCGCCACGATCGCCGCGCGGATGTCGGCGTCGTTCGGCGGGGCGGTGCGGCCATGATTGCGCGGCTGAAGGGCATCGTCGACGAAATCGGCGACGATTGGGCGATTATCGACGTGGGTGGCGTGGGTTACTTCGTGTTTTGTCCCGGGAAAACGCTGCAAGGTCTCCCAAAAATTGGAGAATCTGTCGTTCTGCATATTGAGACACACGTACGGGAAGACCACATCCACCTCTACGGTTTTCTGACGGGTGGCGAAAAAGAGTGGTTTGGACGGCTGCAGAGTGTCCAGGGCGTGGGTGCCAAGGTGGCGCTGGCTATCCTGTCCGTGCTGACGCCGGGCGAACTGGCGCAGGCCATCGCCGCGCAGGACCGGACCATGCTTGGCCGCGCCTCGGGCGTGGGACCCAAGCTGGCCACCCGTCTCGTCATCGAGTTGAAGGACAAGGTGCCCGCGTTCGAGGGCTTCGAGGCAGCGACCTCCGTCCCGGGCAAGCCGTCTGGCGGGAGCCTGGCGGCGGACGCGGTCTCGGCGCTGGTCAATCTCGGCTACCGGCAGGCGGATGCCATGGGCGCGGTGGCGCGGGTCAACCGGGCGCAGGGCGGCGAGGCGACGCTGGAAGCGTTGATTCGTGGCGGCCTGAAGGAGTTGGCCGGATGATCACGTCCGCCGGGGAAGACCGCATGATCGGCGCGCTGAAGCGCGACGAGGACGCGCTCGAGGCGACGCTGCGGCCGTCGCGCTTCGCCGAGTTCGTCGGCCAGCGCCAGGCGGTCGACAATCTGTCGGTGTTCATCCAGGCCGCGCGCAGCCGCGGCGAGGCGCTCGATCACGTCCTGCTGGCCGGTCCGCCCGGTCTGGGCAAGACGACGCTGGCGCAGATCGTCGCCCGCGAACTGGGCGTCAATTTCCGCGCCACCTCGGGCCCGGTGATCGCCAAGGCCGGCGAGCTGGCCGCGCTGCTCACCAATCTGCAGGAAAACGACCTGCTGTTCATCGACGAGATCCACCGGCTGGCCCCGGCCGTCGAGGAAATCCTCTACCCGGCCATGGAGGACTTCCAGCTCGACCTGATCATCGGCGAAGGTCCGGCGGCGCGCTCGGTGCGCATCGACCTGCCGCGCTTCACGCTTGTCGGCGCCACGACCCGCTCGGGCCTGCTGACCACGCCGCTGCGCGACCGTTTCGGCATCCCGGTGCGCCTGGAGTTCTACGACGTCGATGATTTGTGTTCCATCGTCGAGCGCGGCGCGCGGGTGATGAACTTCACCCTGACCCGCGACGGCGCCGTCGAGATCGCCCGCCGCTCGCGCGGCACGCCCCGCGTGGCGGGAAGGCTGCTGCGCCGGGTGCGCGACTTCTCCGAGGTCGCCGGCCACGGCATGGTCGATGCCGCCATGGCCGACCGGGCGCTGACCCGGCTGGAGGTGGACGGCCGCGGCCTCGACGCCATGGACCGGCGCTACCTGCGCTGCATCGGGGTCGATTTCGGCGGTGGCCCCGTCGGCATCGAAACCATCGCCGCGTCGCTGTCCGAGCCGCGCGATGCCATCGAGGACATCATCGAGCCCTATCTCCTGCAGCAGGCGTTCATCCAGCGGACACCGCGCGGGCGTATCCTGACCCCGGCCGCCTACCGGCATCTGGGCCTCGCCGCGCCGGCCACCATGCCGGCGGCGCAGCTCAGCCTTCCCCATGATGGCTTAAAATTGGGGGACGAGGATGTCTGAGTGGATGTCCGGCACGGTCGACCACGGCGTGCACCGGTTTCCGGTGCGCGTCTATTTCGAGGACACGGATACGGCCAGGATGGTCTATCACGCCAACTATCTGCGCTACATGGAGCGGGCCCGCACCGAGTTGCTGCGGCTCGTGGGCGTCAGCCAGTACGAGACCATGAGCGGCGAGGGCACCGATGTCATGGGCTTTGCCGTCAAGAGCTGCCAGGTCGAGTTCCGCGCGCCCGCGCGACTCGACGACCTGCTCGAGGTCCGCACCGTGAACAACGGCGTTGGCGCGGCCTATATCGACTTCGGCCAGGACATCTGGCGCAACGAAACGCCCATCGCCGAGGCGCGGGTCCGCGTCGTCTGCCTCGACGGCAAGGGCAAGCCGCGCCGGCAGCCGGCCGAGCTCATCGCCCGGCTCAAGACCATGCTTCCAACACGAGACACCGCAAAGGCCTGAACAATGGATCCTGTCACTCAAACAACTCTGGAAGGCTCGGCGCCCGCGCACGACCTGTCGATTCTCGGGCTGATCCTGCATGCCGACATCATCGTCCAGGCGGTGCTGCTGCTGCTGCTCCTCGCCTCGCTGTGGTCGTGGGCGATCATCTTCGACAAGATCGGCCGCTACCGGAAGGTGAGCGCCGAAGCCGACACCTTCGAGGACGAGTTCTGGTCCGGCCGGTCGCTGGAAGAGCTGTACGACCGGCTGCAGGGACGGGCGAGCCATCCCATGGCGCTGCTGTTCCTCGTCGCCATGCGCGAATGGCAGCGGTCGATCGGCAAGTCCAATGTCGCCACCTCCGGCGCGCGGCTGCAGGAGCGCATCGCCCAGGTGATGCGGCTGACGCTGAACCGCGAGGTCGAGCGTCTGGAGCGCTATCTGGGCTTCCTCGCAACGGTGGGCTCGACGGCCCCGTTCGTCGGCCTGTTCGGCACGGTCTGGGGCATCATGAACAGCTTCACGTCGATCGCCGCGCAGGAAAGCGCCAGCCTGTCGGTGGTGGCGCCGGGCATCGCCGAGGCGCTGTTTGCGACCGCCGTGGGCCTGGTGGCGGCCATTCCCGCGGTCATCGCCTATAACAAGTTCGCCGCCGACATGGAGCGCTTCGCCAACCGGCTGGAAGGCTTCGTGGACGAGTTCAACACCATCCTGTCGCGCCAGATCGACGAAGGGCAGGCCTGATGGGCGCCGACGTCAAGAAGCGCGGCGGCGGGCGCAAGGGCAAGTACGCGCCCATGGCGCAGATCAACGTGACGCCGTTCGTCGACGTCATGCTGGTGCTGCTGATCATCTTCATGGTGACCGCGCCGCTGATCGCGACCGGCGTGAAGGTGGACATTCCGCCCTCCAGCGCCAAGCCGCTGCCGCAGGATGAAAAGCCGCTGGCGGTGTCGCTGCGGTCCGATGGCTCGATCTGGATCCAGGACGAGCAGGTGCAGCCCAACACGCTGGTCGAACGGCTGCACGCCATCGCCGAGGTGAGCAAGGACACCCGCATCTTCGTGCGTGCGGACGAGAAGCTGCCCTACGGCCAGGTGATGAAGGTCATGGGCATGATCAACAAGGCAGGCTTCAACAAGGTGGGCCTGGTGACGCAGCCGATGAAGGCCGGCAAGGGCAAGTAGCGACGTGCGCAAGCCACTCATCTTTTCCGGCCTTTTCCATGTACTGATCCTCGTGTTCGTGCTGGTCAGCTTCAATTTCTGGGAGCCGAAGCTGGACGAAGAGAGCGCCATCATCGTGGCGGTCACCGACGACATGGAAATCGCGAAGGAGGCGGTGACCAAGCCGTCCGAACCCAAGCCGCCCGCCCCGCCCGAGCCCATCGAGAAGCCGCAGGCCGAGAAGGCGCCCGAGAAGCAGCCCGAAATCAAGAATCCGGAACCGCAGCGCGTCGACCAGGAGCAGGCCGAGACGCCGCCGGCCCCGCCCGAGCCGGCGCCTGCCGACAAGCCGCCGCCACCCGAGCCGAAGCAGGTCACCAAGGACATTCCCAATGTGACCCAGCGCGACAAGCCGAAGCCGCCGACCAAGTTCGATCCGACCAAGATCGCCCAGCTTCTCAACAAGACCGACAACCGTGCGCCGCCGACGCCGGACAAGAAGGTACAGAAGGCCACCGATCCGGATCCGTCCAAGGCGTCGCAGCAGAACCAGAGCCCGCTTCAGGCCCAGCAGGCCAGGGCCAACCTGATCTCGGTGATCGCCTCGCAGATCAAGCAATGCTGGGTCGCGCCGATCGGCGCGACGGGCGCCGAAACTTTGGTTGTCAAAATTCGTATCTATCTTCGTGTCGACGGCAACCTCGCCGACATACCCGAGATTCTCGACAGGACAAGAATGTCCGACCCGCTCTACAGGGTCGCCGCCGAGTCCGCCGTGCGCGCCGTCCAGCGCTGCGCGCCGATCAAGCGGCTGCCGCCCGAGATGTACGATGACTACAAAGTCGTCACCCTGAACTTCGATCCGAAGATGCTATGAGGAGGAACCGCCCCATGACCGCATTGTTCGCCTGGCGCAGGACGCTGTCGTCCGGACTACTTGGGGCCATGCTGGCCGTCGCCGGCTTCGTTGCGACGCCCGGCCTCGCCCATGCCGACCTGGTGGTCAACATCAATGATCCGAGCATGGAGCCGATCCCGGTCGCCATCCCGGTGTTCTCGGCGCAGAGCCAGGTGCCGTCGCGGCTGCCCGAGATTACCAAGATGGGCGACGACATGGCCGGCGTGATCGCCGCCGACCTGGAGCGTTCGGGCCTGTTCCGGCCGCTGCCCAAGGCGGCCTACATCGAGCAGGGGCTGGTGCCCGAGCGGCGGCCGCGCTTTCCCGACTGGAAAGCCATCGGCGCCCAGGGCCTAGTCGTCGGCAGCGTCAACTTCCTGGCGGACGGCCGGGTCGAGGTGGTGTTCCGGCTGTGGGACGTCTACGGCCAGCAGCAGATGACCGGCGTCAAGTACCAGACCACGCCCGACAACTGGCGCCAGATCTCGCACCGCGTCGCCGACGCCATCTACCAGCGGCTGACCGGCGAGGAAGGCTATTTCGACACCCGCGTCGTCTATGTGGCGGAATCCGGTTCGGCGATCGCCCGGGTCAAGCGGCTCGCCATCATGGACCAGGATGGCGCCAACAACCGCTACCTGACCGACGGCCGGTTCCTCGCGCTGACCCCGCGCTTCTCGCCCAGCAGCCAGGACATCACCTACCTGTCCTACTTCAACAACAAGCCGCGCGTGTACATGTACAACATCGACACCGGCAAACAGGAGCTGCTCGGCGACTTCGACGGCATGACCTTCGCGCCGCGCTTCTCGCCCGACGGCAGCCAGGTGGTGATGAGCCTGGCCAAGAACGGCAACACCGACATCTACATCATGGATCTGCGCACCCGTAAGATCCGCCAGCTCACCGACGCGCCGGACATCGACACGGCGCCCAGCTTCTCGCCCGACGGCCAGTTCATCACCTTCGAATCCGACCGGGGCGGCGGGCAGCAGATCTATGTGATGAACGCGGACGGGTCCGGCGTGAAACGCATCAGCTTCGGCAAGGGCCGCTACAAGACCCCGGTCTGGTCGCCGCGCGGCGACCTGATCGCCTATACCTTCACCTCGGGCGGCACGTTCAAGATCGGCGTCATGCGGCCCGACGGTTCGGGCGAGCGGATGCTGACGGAAAGCTTCCTGGACGAAGGCCCCACCTGGGCGCCAAACGGCCGCGTCATCATGTTCTTCCGGGGGTATCCGTCGCGCAAGGGGCAGGCCGGAAAGGCCGAGCTCCGCTCCATCGATCTCACCGGCCGGAACGAGCGTAAGGTTCCCACTGCGGGTGACGCGTCCGACCCCGCATGGTCGCCCTTGCTGAAGTGATCCGGAACGATTATGATCACGTCACCGAAAAACTCGGTATCGGGGGGCGCGCGCACGCTAGAGTACGCGTTGCTCTTCTTGCGTTGTCCAACGTCCTCCGTTTTCAAATTGACGATAGCCTCGTTTAAAAAAGAAGGAAACGCCTCCTATGCTTTCTAACGCGCTGAGAATGAAGTTCATCGTTCTGGCCGCAGCCTCCACGCTCGCTCTCGTCGCCTGCTCCGACAAGGACGATAAGGCGCCGATCGCCACCGCGCCGTCAACTTCAACCACGTCCGGCCAGACCTCGCGTCAGGTCGAAAGCGGCATCCTGCCCGGCTCTCAGGAAGAGCTGGAGCGCGACGCCGGCAGCCGCATCTATTTCGGCTACGACGAGTACAACCTGGACGACCGCGCCCAGGCCACCCTGTCCAAGCAGGCCCAGTGGCTGAAGCGCTACCCGAACAAGTCGTTCACCATCGAGGGTCATGCCGACGAGCGCGGCACCCGCGAATACAACCTGGCCCTCGGCGCCCGCCGTGCCGAAGCCGCCAAGCGCTACCTGGCCGGCCTGGGTATTGAGGAAGGCCGCCTGAATACCATTTCCTATGGTAAGGAGCGCCCGGAAGTGGCCGGTTCCAGCGAGTCCGCCTGGGCTCAGAACCGCCGCGACGTCTCGGTCGTTCAGTAAGCGTCCCAATGTGACGTGCGCCCCGC
>CALQFM020000061.1 GCA_943329845.2 Candidatus Kuenenia stuttgartensis
CCTTCGCCTGCTTCTCGGCGCGCAGGATGTTCTCCATCTTCAAGGCCTCGACGGCGGCGAGCGTCTGGCCGGGGAACACTTCCTCGCCCTCCTCCACGGCGATCGACACGATCAGGCCCGGCATGGGGCAAAGCAGGAACCTGGACGTATCCGGCGGCACCTTCACCGGCATCAGCGCGGCATATTTGGAGACCAGCGGCGAACGCACCGTGACCTTCACGAACGAGCCGTCATGGGTCAGGAAATAGCCATCGGCGAGCCGGTCCACCTCGACGCCGAACGGCACGCCGTTCAGCAGGCCCTTGAACACCGGCTGGCCGGGCTTCCAGTTGGACTGCAGGTTGACGAACCTTCCGTCGAGGAACACGTCCCAGCCGGCGGTCGCGGGAGCGATCCGGGCGTTGTGGGTCTCGCCGTCGATGCCCACGACCCAGTCCTTCGCCTCGGACGGCGTCCAGTGCGGCAATTGGCCGGAGATGGTTGCCTCGCGGGTCGCGGACAGCGCATGGACCACCGTCGCCACGCCGATCAGGCCATCGCGGGCGGCGGGCGTCAGCGGCGCGCCGTGGAATCCGTCGGGATATTCCTGGGCGATGAAATTGGTCGACAGCCGGCCTTCCTTGAAGCGCGGATGGGCCATGACCGCCGACAGGAACGAGATGTTGTGCGAGATGCCGCGCAGATAATACTCGTCGAGCGCCACCCTCATACGCTCGATCGCCTCGGCGCGGGTCGGCGCGTAGGTGCACAGCTTGGCGATCATGGGATCGTAGAACATGCTGATCTCCGACCCCTCGTAGATGCCCGTGTCGATACGGACGCCGTCGGTCTCGGCCGGCGGCTCGTAGCGGGTGATGCGGCCGATCGAGGGCAGGAAGTTGCGCAGCGGATCCTCGGCATAGAGCCGGCTCTCCACCGCCCAGCCGGTCAGCTTCACATCGTCCTGGGTCAGGTTGAGCGGCAGGCCGGCGGCCGAGCGGATCATCTGCTCGACCAGGTCGACGCCGGTCACCAGCTCCGTCACCGGATGCTCCACCTGCAGGCGGGTATTCATCTCGAGGAAGAAGAAGCTGCCGTCCTGGCCGACGATCATCTCGACGGTGCCGGCGCTGTCGTAGTTCACCGCCTTTGAAAGCGCCACGGCCTGCTCGCCCATGGCCTTGCGCAGTTCGGGCGTCAGGAACGGGCTCGGCGCCTCCTCGATCACCTTCTGGTGGCGGCGCTGGATCGAGCATTCGCGCTCGCCCAGATAGATCACGTTGCCGTGCTTGTCGCCGAGCACCTGGATCTCGATGTGGCGCGGCTCCTCGATGAACTTCTCGACGAACACCCGGTCGTCGCCGAAGCTGGAGCGCGCCTCGTTGGTGGCCGAGGTGAAGCCCTCACGCGCCTCGACGTCGTTGAAGGCGATGCGCATGCCCTTGCCGCCGCCGCCGGCAGACGCCTTGATCATGACCGGATAGCCGATCTCGGACGCGATCTTGGCGGCTTCCGCCTCGTCCTTGATCACCCCGATATAGCCGGGAACGGTGCTGACGCCGGCGGCGATGGCCAGCTTCTTCGATTCGATCTTGTCGCCCATGGCGAAGATGGCATGCGGGTTCGGGCCGATGAAGGCGACGCCGGCCGCCTTCAGCGCGTCGGCGAATTTGGTGTTCTCCGACAGGAAGCCGTAGCCCGGATGCACAGCCTGCGCGCCGGTGCGCTTGACCGCGTCCATGATCTTGTCGATCACCAGGTAGGACTGGGACGCGGGCGACGGACCGATATGGATCGCCTCGTCGGCCATCTGCACATGCAGCGCGTCCCGGTCGGCGTCCGAATAGACGGCGACCGTGGCGATGCCGAGCTTGCGGGCAGTCTTGATTACCCGGCAGGCGATTTCGCCGCGGTTGGCGATGAGGATCTTGTCGAACAGCATGGGCTTCCTCCCCTGGCCTTAGAGCGGCAGGTTGTCGTGTTTCTTCCAGGGATTGCGCACGTCCTTGTTCTTCAGGATGCGCAGCGAGTGGGCGATCCGGCGCCGCGTGGAGTGCGGCATGATCACCTCGTCGATGAAGCCGCGGCTCGCCGCCACGAACGGATTGGCGAAGCGGGCCTCGTAGTTCCTGGTGTGCTCGGCGATCTTTTCCGGGTCGCCGATGTCCTTGCGGAAGATGATCTCGACCGCGCCCTTGGCGCCCATCACCGCGATCTCGGCGGTGGGCCAGGCATAGTTCACGTCGCCCCGGAGGTGCTTGGAGCTCATGACGTCATAGGCGCCGCCATAGGCCTTGCGGGTGATGACGGTGACCTTCGGCACCGTCGCCTCGCCGAAGGCGAACAGCAGCTTGGCGCCGTGCTTGATGATGCCACCATATTCCTGCGCCGTGCCCGGCAGGAACCCGGGCACATCGACGAAGGTGACGATCGGGATGTTGAAGGCGTCGCAGAACCGAACGAAGCGGGCGGCCTTGCGCGAGCTGTCGATGTCGAGGCAGCCGGCCAGCACCATGGGCTGGTTGGCGACGATGCCGACGGTCGAGCCCTCGATGCGGCCGAACCCGGTGAGGATGTTGCCGGCGAACTTGGGCTGAACCTCCATGAAGTCGCCCTCGTCGACGACCTTGGAGATCAGCTCGTGCATGTCGTAGGGCTTGTTCGGGTTGTCGGGGATCAGCGTGTCCAGCGACGTCTCGATGCGGTCGGCGCGGTCGTAGGTTTCGCGGACCGGCGGCTTTTCCTTGTTGTTCAGCGGCAGGAAGTCGAAGAACCGGCGCGTCTGCAGCAGCGCCTCGACATCGTTCTCGAACGCCAGGTCCGCCACCGACGACTTGGTCGTGTGGGTGATGGCGCCGCCGAGCTGTTCCTGGGTCACGGTTTCCTGGGTGACGGTCTTCACCACCTCGGGTCCGGTGACGAACATGTAGGACGTGTCCTTCACCATGAAGATGAAATCTGTCATGGCCGGCGAATAGACCGCGCCGCCCGCGCACGGACCCATGATCAGCGACAGCTGCGGTATCACGCCCGATTGCTCGATGTTGCGCTGGAACACGTCGGCATAGCCCGCCAGCGAGGCGACGCCTTCCTGGATGCGCGCGCCGCCCGAATCGTTGATGCCGATGACCGGCGCGCCGACCTTGGCGGCCATGTCCATCACCTTGCAGATCTTCTCGGCGAAGGTCTCCGAAAGCGCGCCGCCGAAAACGGTGAAATCCTGCGAGAACACGAACACCAGGCGGCCATTGATGGTGCCGTTGCCGGTGACGACGCCGTCGCCGGGGATCTTCTGCTCAGCCATGCCGAAGTCGGTGTTACGGTGCTCGACGAAGGTGTCATATTCCTCGAACGAACCTGGATCGAGCAGGACTTCGAGGCGCTCGCGGGCGGTCAGCTTGCCACGATTATGCTGCGCGTCGATGCGCGCCTCGCCACCGCCGAGACGGGCGCGGGCACGGCGTTTTTCCAACTCCTGCAAGATTTCCTGCATGGCGGGATACCCCCAACGATTGATTGTCGATTATGGAGAGACCGGCCGGTAACCGGCAATTCGGTGGCGACGATATAGCAAGGTTATCCGCTTTGTAACAGACTCTCGCATCTGCGGCATAGGCCGTTTGGCGGGTGCCGGACCGGGCGAAAATTCAAGGCGCCCGTGCGGTCAGCCCCGTGCGAGCCACGCGAAATCCGCCGCATCGAGCAGGTCCTGGCGCAGCGCCCGGCGGAATTCCACCGCCTCGTCGTCGGCGCCCCAGAGGGATTCCTGCCAAAGCTCGTCGATCTGGCTGAGGGCGAACGCCTCGTCGGCGGTGATCCTGCCCTCGATGACGGCCATGGCGAGCACGACCGAACCCGTGCCATGGGTGAGCTTGCTGGCGCCCACCATGGTGAAATCGTCATAGGTGTCGAGGTGCAGCCGCGCCGCCTCGACCAGCCCGGGCTCCTGGTCGACTGGCACGATCCCGGCGGTGACCACGAAGCGCAGCCCGAGATGCGACTCCGCCCAGTCGACCAGCGGCTGCCAGCCGCCATCCTGCAGGGCGCGCAACTCGGCGGGTGCGTGTGCCCGGTAGCACAGCAGGTCAGTCCCCGCATAGCCGGCGACATCGGCCACGATCTCGTCGCGCCGCGTCGCCATCAGGTCGATGGTGGCGTTGGCCATCCCGGTCATCGCCATGGTCTGCGGCCGCACCTCGTCCTGCTGGGCATCCCATTCGGCAGCGATCCGTTCTGCCAGCGCCCGGGTGGGCAGCACCAGAGGCGCACGGGCCGGCGTGCGGATCGGCCTGCCGTCCAGCCGCACGGCGAAGCCCTCGCCGTCCGGGACGACGGCGACCTGCTTGTAGAACCGCTTCACGCAACCGGCTCCCACAGGCGGCCCAGCCAGGGCGACAGCCCGGCATAGTCGTCGAGCACGTGCCGCGCGCCGGCATCGGCCAGTTCCCCGGCGGGATGGTAGCCCCAGGACACACCCAGCGGATGGACCCGGGCGTTGCACGCCATGCGGATGTCGAAGACGGTGTCGCCGATCATCACCGTGTCCTCGCGCCGCGCGCCCGTGGCCCGCAGCGCGTTCTCCAGCATGCCGGGATGGGGCTTGCTCGGCGCGTCGTCGGTCGTTTGCAAGGTGACGAACAGGTCGCGCATGCCATGCAGGTTCAGCGTGCTGTTCAACCCGCGCCGGGACTTGCCGGTGGCGACCCCGAGCAGGTAGCCGGCGCCGGCCAGCGCCTCGAGCGTCTCGCGGACGCCGGGAAACAGCGGCTCCATGTGGAGCGGATCCTTGCGCAACTCTCCAAAGGCGTCCTTGTAGGATTGGGCAAGGGTAGCGTGAGCATCCCGCTCCAGGTCTGGGACCAGCACCTCGAAGGCCTCGACCAGACCCAGGCCGATGACACGGCGTACGGCGTCCATCTCCGGACAGGCCATGCCGTGCTGCTCGAAGGCATGGGTCATGGCGTCTACGATCACGTGCTGGCTGTCGACCAGCGTGCCGTCGCAGTCGAACATGATCAGCCGCAGATCAGTCATCGTCGAAGACGTCCTGCCGCATGTTGGGATCGAACTCGAACAGCTTCCACGTCTCGCGCATATGCGGCGGCAGCGGCGCCGTCACGTTGATCGTGCCGCGCACCGGATGGGGTATGACGATGTTGCGCGCATGCAGGTACAGCTTGCTGGAGAGGCCGTCGCGGAAACAGTCCTCGTTGCCGTACTTGCCGTCGCTGACGATCGGGGTGCCGAGCTGGGCGCAGTGGACGCGGAGCTGGTGCGTGCGCCCGGTGACGGGCCGCAGCGCCAGCCAGGACAGCGCGTTGCCGGCGGCCTCGACCACCTTGTATTCGGTGATCGCCTTCTGGCCCTTGTCGCCGGGCCGGACGCGCTCGTCCTCCTCGCCGTCCTTTTCCATGATCGAGATGATTTCGCCCTCGCTGGGCACGGGAACGCCGGTCACCAGCGCCCAGTAGGTCTTTTTGGTGGTGCGGTCCTTGAACGACTTGGCCAGCGCGGCGGCGGCCAGACGCGAGCGCGCCAGTACCAGCACGCCGCTGGTGTCCTTGTCCAGCCGGTGCACCAGCCGGGGCCGCTCGGAAGCGCCGAAGCGCAGCGCGTCCAGCATGCCGTCGAGATGCTTGCCGATGCTGGTGCCGCCCTGCACGGCGAGACCCGGCGGCTTGTTGATGACGATGACGTGCTCGTCCTTGAACAGCACCGTGTCCTGCAGCATCTGGACGTCTTCGCTGCGCGGCGGCGGTGGCGGCGCCTTCTTCATCGGCAACGCCATCTCGCCCATGGGCGGAATGCGGATCTCGTCGCCCGCCGTCAGCCGGTAGTCGGCCTTGGCGCGCTTGCCGCCCACGCGAATCTGGCCGGTGCGCAGCAGCTTCTGCAGATGACCGAAGGACAGCGCCGGATAGTGCTGCTTGAACCAGCGGTCGAGCCGCTGGTCGGCGTCAGCCGGCTTGACGGATATGGTTTGCACGCCACTCATCAGGAAATTCCAAACGTCCAGCCTTCGAAGCGGCGGACCCTATCCGATAAGCCCACCGGATTCCACAGCGAGGGCTGGGGTGAAAGATGGCGCAGAGCCGCGGATGCGATGAGCGCGTCAGTCATGTCGTCGGTAAACTCAATTCTATTGTCATCCCGGCGAAGGCCGGGACCCAGTGATCGTAGGGCTGTGCCCCTTCCCCGTTCTGGGTCCCGGCCTTCGCCGGGATGACAACTTTGGTTTGGGATTGGCCTGGAATTGAAATACTCCAGCACCCCGTTCAGCCGCACAATGTCCCGCACCTTCCCGGCACCGCCAGCAGCCATGCGCACGAAGGCCGTCGGAAACGCTTCCACCAGCACGAGCCCCGCATCGCCGACGTCGTCGAACGGCCATACCGCGACGCCGTCATGCACGCGCAAGAGCCGAAGAAACCGCATGCCGGACAGTGACGACTTGCCAACCTGCCGTGCGCCGACGAGGTTGAAAACGGACTCGGTCGTGCCCAACCCGCGCTCACCGGTCAGCGCCTCGACAACCCGCAGGCGGCGCGCATAGGACGCGCCGGTCACCGCGCCGCGCCGGAAATGGTGATGCAGAGGTTCCACGTCGGCGAGGCCGCCGCCGAACAGGCCGTCATCGGCGACGCACAGCGCCTCGACCAGCTCCCAGAACCCTGCATGATCGACCGGATCATCGGCGAAGCCCGGGAAATAGGCCTGCCGGTCCTCCCACGGAAAGCAGAACGAGAAATCGAGACCGCACAGCACGCGGCGCTCCCTCGCCTTCGCCAGCAGCCAGTCCGCGAAATCCGGCCGGGACCACGCTCCACCCGCCGGATTGACGACCAGCGACGGCGCGCCCTGCCCGGCGTCGCAGACCGCAACCTGCAGCCGCTTGACCCTGGGGCCGCGTTCGCCGGACCAGTCCACGCCCACGAACAGGTCGAACGGCGTCACTGCTGGCCGGCCTCGCGCTGCTGCCGTTCGGCGCGCAGCTTGGCCCAGTATTCCAGGCGCTTCAGCACATCGCGCTCGAAGCCGCGCTCGAACGGGCGGTAAAGCTGGCGCCGTGCCATGCCCTCAGGGAAATAGTTCTGGCCGGAGAAGCCGTCCTCGGCATCGTGGTCGTACTCGTAGCCTTTGCCGTAACCCAGATTCTTCATCATCCGCGTCGGCGCGTTGAGGATATGCATGGGCGGCATCAGCGAGCCGGCCTCCCGCGCCAGCGCGTTGGCCATCTTCGAGGCCGTGTATACCGCGTTCGACTTGGGCGCGGTGCCCAGATAGATCACCGCCTGGACGATCCCCAGCTCGCCCTCGGGCGAGCCGAGGAAGTCGTACATGTCCTTGGCGGCGAGCGCCTGGACCAGCGCCTGCGGATCGGCCATGCCGATGTCCTCGGCGGCGAAGCGCACCAGCCGGCGGGTGATGTAGAGCGGATCCTCGCCCGCCGTCAGCATCCGCGCCAGGTAGTAGAGCGCGGCATCGACATCCGAGCCGCGCAGGCTCTTGTGCAGGGCGCTAATCAGGTTGTAGTGGCCTTCCTGCGCCTTGTCGTAGACCGGCGCCCGGCGCTGCACCACGTCGGCGAGGGCGGCGGTGTCGAGCGGCCTGGCGTCGGGCCCGAGCGCCGCCACCTCCTCGACCATGTTGTAGAGGAAGCGGCCATCGCCGTCGGCCATGGCCTTCAGCGCCACGCGAGCGTCCGGCTCCAGCGGCAGCTTGTGGCCGATATCGGCCTCGGCGCGGTTCAGCATGATCTCCATGGCCGCGTCGTCGAGCCGGTTGAGCACCATCACCTGCGCGCGCGACAGGAGCGCCGCGTTCAGCTCGAAGGACGGGTTCTCGGTGGTCGCGCCTACCAGGATGACGGTGCCGTCCTCCACATAGGGCAGGAACGCGTCCTGCTGGGAGCGGTTGAAGCGGTGGATCTCGTCGACGAACAGCAGTGTGCCCTTGCCATCCTTGCGGCGCGCCCTGGCAGCATCGAACACCTTGCGCAGGTCGGCCACGCCGGAGAACACCGCCGACACCTGCTCGAAATGCAGGTCGACGTGATCGGCCAGCAGCCGCGCGATCGTGGTCTTGCCGGTGCCGGGCGGTCCCCACAGGATCAGCGACGCCATGCGGCCCGCGCCGAGCATGCGGCCGATGGGACCGGTCGGGCCCAACAGGTGGTCCTGCCCGACAACGTCCTCGATGCGCGCCGGCCGCAGCCGGTCGGCGAGCGGGCGTGGCGCCGACGCCTCGAGCCCGGCGGTCTGGAACAGGTCTGCCATCGCGCTAATCTAGTGCGCTTTCGGACGAAGCGTAATTGCTTCGCCGTCCAAAAGGCGCGGCGGACGACACCGTGACCGCGCTATTGGCGGAAGGTCCCCGTGACGATCTGGTCCTGACGCTTGATCTTTACCTCCATCGTGCCCTTGTAGCCGGTCCAGGCGGCATTGAGCTCAGCCACCGATTTCACCGGCTTGTTGTTGATCGAGACGATGAAATCGCCCGGCCGCAGGCCGGAACGATGCGCGGAGCTGCCGCGCTCGATAGCGAGAACGATGACGCCCTTGTCCATGATGTCGAGCTGAAGCTCGTCGGCCAGGGCGGGCGACATGTTCGCCACCTTGGCGCCGGCGAACAGATGCCCCTTGGGCAGCATGGTTTCATCGCGCCTGGGTATTTCCGGCGCGGCCACCAGCGGCACGCCCAGCGTCATCGCCTTGCGGTCTCGCATGACCTTGAGCCGTACCTTGCCGCCGACGGAATGGGTGGCCAGAAGCGAGATCATGCTGGCGGGATCATCAACGCGCCGGCCCTCGAGCTCGGTGACCACATCGCCCACCTGCAGGCCCGCCTTGTCGGCCGGACCGCCCGGGTACACGGCGTTGATCAGCACGCCGCCGGGCCGGTCAAGCCCAAGGGATTCGGCCAGGTCGCTGGTGATCTCCTGCCCCGTGGCGCCGAACCAGGGCCTCAGCACCTTGCCGCCCTTGTCCGAGGCATCGACAATGCGTTCCACCATATTGGCGGGGATCGCGAAGCCGATGCCCGCATAGCTGCCGGTGGGCGAGAAGATCGAGGTGTTGATGCCGAACAACTTGCCGTCCAGGCCGACCAGCGCGCCGCCGGAATTGCCGGGATTGATGGCGGCGTCGGTCTGGATGAAGAACTCGTAGTCGCCGGCCGCCGAGCGGCTGGCGCGCCCCACCGCCGAGACGATGCCCTGTGTCACAGTCTGTCCAATGCCGAACGGATTGCCGATGGCGAAAGCGACGTCGCCCACCTCGATGGCGTCCGAATCCTGCAGTTGCAGGAAGGGCAGGCCGGAGGACTCGATTTTGAGCACCGCCAGGTCAAGACGCGCATCGTCCGCGATGACCTTTGCCTTGAACTCCCGCCGGTCGTTCAGCACGACGAAAATCTCGTCGGCGCCATCGATGACATGGTGATTGGTGACGACAACACCGTTGGCGCGCACGACGACGCCAGAGCCCAGCGAGTTCTGCTGCTTTTTTTTCTCCTGCGGCTCGTCGCTGAAGCGGTCGCCGAAGAACTGACGGAAGAACGGGTCGTCGAAGATCCGGTTGCCGCCGGCCTGCACCATCTTGGTGGTGTAGATGTTGACCACGGCGGGTGCCACGCGCTTCATCAGCGGCGCATAGGAATGCTGGATCACCGACTTGTCCGCAGGCACCACCTTCAGGACCGGTGGAGGCGAGGCGAGTGGCGCCGGAGCGTCCGCGTCCGGCTGGGGCGGACCGAGTTGCGCGTGACCCTGACCGGCCACACCGATCATGCCTGACATGACCACAACCGCCAGCGCACCGCGCCACCCCGAAAACCATCCGCTCATGCGCTACCCTCTCGAAAGTCCCGCGTTCTATGTAGGAGACCGGACCCCCAAACGCAAAGGGCAGCCCGCGAGGGCTGCCCTTCGTCAAATTCCCCGAGGAACCAGGCTTACGCCTCGTCCTCGTCGTCCTCGTCGCGCGCATCGGCGGTCGGCCCTGCATCGGTGCCCTTGGCCTCCGGATCGCGGTCGACCAGCTCGATGATCGCCATCGGCGCGGCGTCGCCGTAGCGGAAGCCCGCCTTCATCACACGGGTGTAGCCGCCGGCCCGGTCCTCGTAGCGTTCGGCGATCGTCGAGAACAGCTTGTCCACGATCTTCGCTTCCGGGATCTTGGATGCGGCCTGACGGCGCGCGTGCAGGCTGCCGGTCTTGCCCAGCGTGATCAGCTTCTCGACGTAGGGCTTCAGCTCCTTCGCCTTCGGCAACGTGGTCTTGATCTGCTCGTGCTTGAGCAACGACGTTGCCAGGCTCTGCAACAGCGCCTTGCGCGACGACGAGTCGCGATTCAGTTTCCGTCCCGACATACCATGGCGCATTGCGCTACTCCCGAATGACCGGCCTAGGGCCGATCAGTATTCACTTTCCAGTTTCTTCGCCAGTTCCTCGATGTTTTCCGGCGGCCAGTTGGGCACTTCCATGCCCAGCTTGAGGCCCATCGAGGACAGCACTTCCTTGATCTCGTTCAGCGACTTGCGGCCGAAGTTCGGCGTGCGGAGCATCTCCGCCTCGGTCTTCTGGATGAGATCACCGATATAGACGATGTTGTCGTTCTTCAGGCAGTTCGCCGAACGCACCGACAACTCGAGCTCGTCCACCTTGCGCAGCAGGTTCCGGTTGAACTCCGGCTCCTTCTCCTCTTCGCGGCGCACGACCTCGCGGGGCTCCTCGAAGTTGACGAACAGCTGCAGCTGGTCCTGCAGGATGCGGGCGGCATAGGCCACGGCGTCCTCCGGACCGATGGAACCGTCGGTCTCGACGTCCATGGTCAGCTTGTCATAGTCGAGCACCTGACCCTCGCGGGTGTTCTCGACCCGGTAGGACACCGATACGACCGGGCTGTACAGCGCATCGACCGGAATCAGGCCGATCGGCGCGTCGTCCGGACGGTTGCGGTCCGCCGGCACGTAGCCCTTGCCGTTGTTGACGGTCATTTCCATGTTGATCTCGGCGCCGTCGTCCAGCGTGCAGATCACCAGGTCCGAATTGAGAATCTCGATGGAGGCGTGCTCGCTGATGTCGGCGGCGGTCACCTGCCCGGGGCCCTTGGCCTTCAGCGACAAGCGCTTGGGGCCTTCCACATGCATCTTCAGCGCGAGCGACTTGATGTTCAGGACGATGTCGGTCACATCCTCGCGGACGCCCGGAATCGACGAGAACTCGTGCAGAACGCCCTCGATCTGGATGGCGCTGACCGCGGAGCCCTGCAGCGAGGACAGCAGCACGCGGCGCAGGGCGTTGCCCAAGGTCAGGCCAAAGCCGCGCTCGAGTGGCTCGGCGACGATGGTCGCCTTCGTCTTCGCGTTGTTGCCCGGCTTGACCTCGAGCTTGTTAGGCCGAATCAATTCCTGCCAGTTCTTCTGTACTACCACCGTTAGACCCCTTTTTAAGGTCAAGCGCCCCGGTGGGGCGCTGTACTCTTGAATGTTCCGCGTGCCTTGAGGCTTAGACGCGGCGACGCTTGGGCGGGCGGCAACCGTTGTGCGGGATCGGCGTCACGTCCTTGATCGACGTGATCGTGAAGCCCACCGACTGCAGCGCGCGGAGAGCGGACTCGCGCCCCGAGCCTGGGCCGCTGACTTCGACTTCCAGCGTTTTCATGCCGTGTTCCTGCGCCTTGCGGCCGGCGTCTTCGGCGGCCAGCTGCGCGGCGTAGGGCGTGGACTTGCGCGAACCCTTGAAGCCCTGCGCGCCGGCCGACGACCAGGCAATGGTGTTGCCCTGGTGATCGGCGATGGTCACCGTGGTGTTGTTGAACGTGGCGCTGACATGCGCGACACCCGAGGTGATGTTCTTGCGTTCGCGGCGCTTGACGCGGCCGGTATCGGTTGCCATGACGCTCTGTCCTTACTTCTTCTTGCCGGCGATGGGCTTCGCCTTGCCCTTGCGCGTGCGTGCATTGGTGCTGGTCCGCTGGCCGCGCACCGGCAGGCCGCGACGGTGGCGCAGGCCGCGGTAGCAGCCCAGGTCCATCAGCCTCTTGATGTTCATCGCGACTTCGCGGCGCAGATCGCCCTCGACGGTATAGTCGCTGTCGATGCTCTCGCGGATATGAATGACCTCGGAGTCGGTCAATTCATTGACACGACGTTCCGATGGGATGTTCAGCTTCGCGCAGATTTCCTTCGCGCGCGTATGCCCGATCCCATGGATGTAGGTCAGCGCGATCTCGACCCGTTTGTTGGTCGGTATGTTTACACCGGCGATACGTGCCACGACGTTAGTCTCCTTAGGCGTTCAATTCTGCGCTGATCCGCCCTGATTCGCGGAACGCGGGATTATAGAAAGCTACAGCGTCCAGTCAACCGCTCAGCCGCTGGTCCGCGGCAAGGACGTTTTCGATCTCTTCTGCGACCTGGTCCATGGGCGCCATGCCGTCCAGCTGCACCAGGTTGCCGCGCTTCTTGTAGTAGGGAAGCAGCGGCGCCGTTTCCTTGTGGTAGGTGGCAAGGCGCGAGCGCACCGTGGTCTCGTTGTCGTCGGCACGGCGCACCATCTCGGTCGAGCCGCAGGCGTCGCAGACACCGGCAACCTTGGTCGGCTTGAAGGTGTCGTGATAGCCGGTGCCGCACTTGCCGCAGGTGAAGCGGCCGGTGATGCGTTCGACGAGCGCCTCGTCGTCGACTTCCATCTGGATCACGTGGTCCAGCTTCAGGCCCTTCTTCTCCAGCATGGCGTCAAGCGCCTCGGCCTGCGCCACATTGCGCGGAAAGCCGTCCAGGATGAAGCCACGCTTGGCATCGGGCTGGTCGATACGGTCCGAGATGATCGACACGACCACATCGTTCGGCACCAGTTCGCCGCGCTTCATGATGCCGTCGGCGATCTTGCCGATATCGGTGCCCGCCTTCACGGCGGCGCGTAGCATGTCGCCCGTCGACAGCTGGACCATGCCATGCCGGTCTTCGAGACGCTTGGCCTGGGTGCCCTTGCCCGCGCCGGGGGGGCCAAGAAGAATGACGTTCAACCCTTCCTCCCGCGCAGACGCGACTTCTTGATGAGGCCTTCGTACTGGTGCGCCAGCAGGTGCCCGTGGATCTGGGTGACCGTATCCATGGTGACGTTGACGACGATGAGCAGCGAGGTGCCGCCGAAGTAGAACGGCACCGAGAACTGGGAGATCAGGATTTCCGGGATCAGGCAGAGCACGCAGAGATAGGCGGCGCCCACGACGGTGATCCGGGTCAGCACGTAGTCGATGTACTCGGCCGTCTTCTCGCCCGGCCGTATGCCAGGCAGGAAGCCGCCATGCTTCTTCAGGTTGTCGGCGGTGTCCTGCGGATTGAACACGACGGCCGTATAGAAGAAGCAGAAGAAGATGATCATGCCCAGATAGAGCAACAGGTACAGCGGCTGGCCATGACCGAGCGACGCGACGATCGTATTCAGCCATTCGGGTCCGCCCTTGGCCGAGAACTGCGCCACGGTCAGCGGCAGCAGCAGCAGCGAGGACGCGAAGATCGGCGGAATGACCCCCGCCGTGTTGAGCTTCAGCGGCAGGTGCGAGCTGTCGCCCTGGAACACCTTGTTGCCCACCTGGCGCTTCGGATACTGCACGATCAGCCGGCGCTGCGAGCGCTCGACGAAGACGATGATCCCGACCGCGACGGCAACCATGATCAACAGCGCGAACACGAACCAGATGCTGAACTGCTGCTGGTTCCAGCTCAGCTCGAACATCTGTACGACGGCACGCGGCAGATTGGCGACGATGCCGGTGAAGATGATCAGCGAGATGCCGTTGCCGACGCCGCGGGCGGTGATTTGCTCGCCCAGCCACATCAGGAACATGGTGCCGCCCAGCAGCGTCGTCACCGTACTGATGTAAAAGAACGGTCCCGTCGTGAGCGCCAGGTTCTGCGACGACAGGAACACGGCGATGCCGTAGCCCTGGACGATGGTCAGGCCGACTGTGCCGTACCGGGTGAACTGGTTCAGCCGCTTGCGGCCGGACTCGCCTTCCTTCTTCAGCTGCGCCAGCGTCGGCGAGACGCTGGTCATCAGCTGGACGATGATCGACGCGGAGATGTAGGGCATGATGCCCAGCGCGAAGATCGCCATGCGCTGAATCGAGCCGCCGGCAAACATGTTGAACATGCCGAGCAGGCCGCCGCCCTGCTGGCTGAACATCTGCGCCAGCGCGACCGGATCGACGCCGGGCAGCGGAATATAGGTGCCGAGACGATAGATGATCAGCGCACCCAGCGTGAACCAGATGCGCTTCTTGAGTTCAGTGGCCTTCGAGAAGGCGCTGAGATTGAAACTCTGTGCGAGTTGTTCGGCAGCCGACGCCATAGGACTTCCCGGTTCCGCGCCTGGGCGCTTTTATTTGGCGCCGTCCGTCGGCGTCGCACCCGCGACGAAGTGGACCTTGCCACCCGCTTTTTCAACCGCCTCGACCGCCGACTTCGACGCGCCATTGGCAGTGATCTCGATGGCGGCCGTGATCTCGCCCTTGCCGAGCAGGCGGAAGCCGTCGCGCAGATGGGTCACCACACCGGCCGCAACCAGCGTCGCGCCGTCGATGACACCCGCCTGAAGCTTGCCCGCGTCGATGGCGGCCTGCAGTCGGCCGATATTGACCGACGCATAGCGCTTGCGGTTGATGCTCTTGAAGCCGCGCTTCGGCAGCCGGCGATGCAGCGGCATCTGGCCGCCTTCATAACCATGGATCGCAACGCCCGAGCGCGAGGTCTGACCCTTCACGCCGCGGCCGCCGGTCTTGCCCTTGCCCGAGCCGATGCCACGGCCAATGCGCTTGCTGGTCTTGTTCGCGCCGGGATTGTCGCTGATCTGGTTGAGCCGCATCTCGAATTTCCTTCTTTAGGGGTCGACGCTTAGACGTCGACCTCTTCCACCTGCACCAGGTGGTGAATCTTGTTCACCATGCCGCGCACCGACGGCGTGTCTTCGAGCACGCGGGTGCGATGCATCTTGTTCAGGCCCAAGCCGACGAGAGTCGCGCGCTGGTCCTTGGTCCGGCGGATCGGGCTACCGATCTGCGTCACCTTCAACATTTTCTCGGACATCTTCCTGACCTTCCGCTTCGGGCCTTATCAGCCTTCGACAATTTCGCCCATCTGCTCGGGACGGCGGACGAGAATGTCACCGACCTTCTTGCCACGCTTGGCGGCCGCCATGCGCGGCGACATCTGCTTCTTCAGCGCGTCGAACGTGGCGCGAACCATGTTGTAGGGGTTCGACGTACCGGTCGACTTGGTCACCACGTCGTGGATACCCAGCGCCTCGAACACGGCGCGCATCGGACCGCCCGCGATGATGCCCGTACCGGCCGGAGCCGTCCGCAGGATTACCTTGCCGGCGCCGTGGCGGCCGTCGATGTCGTGGTGCAGCGTGCGGCCTTCGCGCAGCGGCACCCGGATCAGGTTCCGCTTGGCCGATTCGGTCGCCTTGCGGATCGCTTCCGGCACTTCGCGCGCCTTGCCGTGGCCGAAGCCGGCACGGCCCTTCTGGTCGCCGACGATGACGAGCGCGGCGAAGCCGAAGCGCCGGCCGCCCTTCACCACCTTGGCGACGCGGTTGATGTGCACCAGGCGGTCGATGAACTCGCTGTCCTGCTGCCGCTCCTGCGACCGATCCGAACGCTCCGACCGCTCTCCACGTTCCCGTGCCATATCGTGTTCCTACTCGATTCCGTTATCGGCTTAGAAGTTCAGGCCCGCCTCGCGCGCGGCATCCGCCAGGGCCTTGATCCGGCCGTGGTAGAGGAAGCCGCTGCGGTCGAACATGACATCCTTGATGCCAGCATCGACCGCACGCTTGGCGATCAGGGTGCCCACTTCACGGGCCGCATCCACATTGGCGCCCGACTTGTGGGCGTCGCGGAAATCCTTTTCCAGTGTCGACGCGGCGACCAGCGTGCGGCCTTCCCGATCGTCGATGACCTGGGCGTAGATGTGCTTGCCGCTCCGGTGCACGGCCAGACGCACGCGCCCGGTCGAATTCTTCCGCAGCTGGTTGCGCACCCGCCGCTGACGCCGAAGAAACAGCTCAATTCTCTTGTTCATGGCTTCAAACCCACCAGTGTGCCGAACGCGGCAATTACTTCTTCTTGCCTTCCTTGCGGAAGATGAACTCGTTGGCATAACGCACGCCCTTGCCCTTGTAGGGCTCCGGCTTGCGCCATTCGCGGATCTTGGCCGCGACCTGGCCGACCTTCTGCTTGTCGATGCCGGAGATCTCGATCTCGGTCGGCGTCGGCGTCTTGATCTCGATGCCTTCCGGGATCGGGAACACCACGTCGTGGCTGTAGCCGAGCTGCAGCGTCAGGACCTTGCCCTGCGCGGCGGCGCGGTAACCGACGCCGGTGATCGCCAGCTTCTCGGTGAAGCCCGTCGACACGCCGGTGACCAGGTTGTTCGCCAGGGTCCGCTGCATGCCCCACATGGAGCGGGCGCGCTTGGTGTTGCCACGCGGCTGCACCGAGATCCCACCCTCATCCTGCGTGACGATCACGTCGTCGACGAAGGTCATCGCCAGGGCGCCCTTGGGCCCCTTCACCGACAGCTCCGACCCGTTCAGCGTCACATTGACGCCGCTGGGAATGCTGACGGGCTTTTTACCGATACGAGACATCGTTCCGTTTCCTTACGCTCTCGGCCCTAGACGACCGTGCAGATCACTTCGCCGCCAACGTTGGCCGCGCGGGCCTGGTTGTCGGACATGACGCCCTTCGGCGTCGAAATGATCGAGATGCCCAGCCCGTTGGCGACGCGCGGCAACTCTCCCACCGAGGAGTAGACGCGGCGGCCTGGCGTCGACACGCGGGCAATGGTCCGGATCACCGGCTCGCCCTCGTGGTACTTCAGGGACACTTCGATTTCGGCCTTGTTGTCATCCAGGTCAAACCGCTCATAGGCGCGGATGTAACCTTCCGACTTAAGCACTTCGAGAACACGCTCGCGCAGCTTCGACGCCGGCACGCGCACCGTCGACTTACGCCGCATCTGGGCGTTGCGGATGCGGGTCAGCATATCGCCGATTGGATCTGATATCGCCATGGGCGTTTCTCCGTTACCAGCTCGACTTGACCAGGCCCGGGATCTGTCCCTTGGACCCGAGCTCGCGCAAGGCAATTCGTGAAAGTTTGAACTTCCGATAGACGGCGCGCGGACGGCCGGTCAGTTCGCAGCGATTGCGGACACGGACCACGGCGCTGTTGCGCGGCAGCTCGGCCAGCTTCAGCCGGGCGCGGAACCGGTCTTCCGGTGACAGCGCCTCGTCCTTCGCCTGGGCCTTCAACTGGCGGCGTTTGCCGGCGAACTGAACCGCCATGCGTTCACGCTTCTTGTTCTTAGCAATCGAACTCTTCTTAGCCACGATCAAGTCCTCCTGAGACCTGCTCCAGCGCAAACAACGCCTTAATTCCGGAACGGCACCTGGAAACCGGTCAGCAGGGCTTTCGCCTGCTCGTCGTCGGTCGCCGTGGTGCAAATGATGATGTCCATGCCCCGGATCTCGTCGATCTGGTCATAGTTGATTTCCGGGAACACGATCTGTTCCTTCAGGCCCAGCGCGTAGTTGCCGTTGCCGTCGAAGCTCTTTGGCGACACGCCGCGGAAGTCTCGGACGCGGGGCAGCGCGATGGTCACCAGCCGGTCCAGGAACTCGTACATGCGCTTGCCGCGCAGCGTCACCTTGCAGCCAACCGCCATGCCCTCGCGCAGCTTGAAGCCGGCGATGGACTTCTTGGCCTTCGTGACTACCGGCTTCTGGCCGGCGATCCTGGTCAGCTCTTCGGCAGCGATCGTGATCTTCTTCGCGTCGCGGGTGCCTTCACCCACGCCCATGTTGATGACGATCTTGTCCAGCCGTGGCACGGCGAGCTGGTTCTTCAGCCCGAACTGTTCCATCAACTGCGGCCGCACCGCCGTTTCGTAGTGGCTCTGCAGGCGCGCCTTGTCAGCGGTCTCAGACATCGATGTTCTCTCCTGACTTCTTCGCGAAGCGGACCTTGCGGCCGCCCTCGATACGGAAGCCGACACGGGTCGCCTCCCCAGTCTTGGGGTCGACGATGGCCAGGTTGGCGAGCGCCAGCGGCGCCTCTTCCGACTTGATCCCGCCCGGGTCGAGCTGGTTCGGGCGCTTGTGCTTCTTCACCACGTTCACACCCTGGACGACGGCGCGGTTGTCATCGGGGATGACGCGCAGCACTTCGCCCTTCTTGCCCTTGTCGCGGCCCTTGGTCACGATGACCTGGTCGCCCTTCTTTATCTTTGCGGCCATTACAGCACCTCCGGCGCCAACGAGATGATCTTCATCATCGACTTCGCGCGCAGTTCGCGGGTCACCGGGCCGAAGATGCGGGTCCCGATGGGCTCGCCCTGCTTGTTGATCAGCACGGCGGCGTTGTTGTCGAACCGGATGCTTGACCCATCCGACCGGAAAATCTCCTTGGCGGTGCGAACGATGACGGCACGGTGCACGTCACCCTTCTTCACGCGCCCCCTCGGAATCGCCTCCTTCACGCTGACGACGATGACGTCGCCGACGGAAGCGGTCTTCCGCTTGGAGCCACCGAGAACCTTGATGCACTGGACACGGCGCGCACCCGAGTTGTCGGCAACATCCAGATTCGACTGCATTTGAATCATGGCGTATCTCCCGGTGCGCTCATCAAGCCTGTTCGGCAATCACCCGCCAGCGCTTCAGGCGCGAGATCGGCGGGCATTCCTCGATACGGACCAGGTCACCGACCTGACACGCATTACCTTCGTCATGGGCGTGGTAGCGCTTCGAATGGCGCACGACCTTGCCCAGCACCGGATGCTTCACGCGTCGTTCGACACGCACCACCGCGGTTTTTTCGTTGGCGTTGCTGACGACCACGCCTTGCAGAATTCTTTTCGGCATCTCTAGCGTACTCCGTCCTACGCGCCGGCCCCGGGGGCCTGTTTCTCGCCAAGAATCGTCTTGATCCGCGCGATGTCCCGGCGCACCTGGCGGCGGCGCGAGGGCTTTTCCAGCTGGCCTGTGGCCTGCTGGACACGCAGGTTGAACTGCTCACGCTTCAGCTCGGCGAGCCGGTCGGTGAGCTGATCGGGGGTCATGCCCCTGGTTTCCGACGCCTTCATGGCTTCCAATCTCCTAGTGTTCGCCCGGCCGCGATACCAGACGGGTCTGGATCGACAGCTTGGCGGCGGCGCGGTCGAAGGCCTCACGGGCGATCGTCTCGGACACGCCTTCGATCTCGAACATGATGCGGCCCGGCTTCACGCGCGCCACCCAATACTCCGGCGAGCCCTTGCCCTTGCCCATGCGGACTTCGGTCGGCTTCTTCGAGACCGGCACATCCGGGAACACGCGGATCCAGACCCGGCCTGCACGCTTCATGTGGCGGCTGATCGCGCGGCGGGCCGCTTCGATCTGACGCGCGGTGATACGGCCAGGCTCCAACGCCTTGAGGCCGAAGGCGCCGAAGTTGAGCTCGGTGCCACCCTTGGCCTTGCCGTGGATGCGGCCCTTGAAGGCCTTCCTGAATTTCGTCTTCTTCGGCTGAAGCATGGACCTGTACCTTCAGTCTGCGCTTTAGTTCATCGACCGGGAGCCGGGGCCGCCTGCTTGCGACTCCAGTGCCCGCTTTTCCGAGGCCATCGGGTCATGGGCGAGGATTTCGCCCTTGAACACCCAGACCTTCACGCCGCACACGCCATAGGCGGTGTTGGCGCGGCCTTCGCCGTAATCAATGTCGGCGCGCAGCGTGTGCAGCGGCACGCGGCCTTCGCGGTACCACTCCATGCGCGCGATCTCGGCGCCGCCGAGACGGCCGCCGCAATTGATGCGGATGCCCTTGGCGCCCAGACGCATGGCCGACTGCACGGCGCGCTTCATGGCGCGGCGGAACGCGACGCGGCGCTCGAGCTGCTGCGCGATGTTCTCGGCGATCAGCTTGGCGTCGATCTCGGGCTTGCGGACCTCGACGATGTTGAGGTGCACTTCCGAGCCGGTCATCGTCGAGATCTCCTTGCGGAGCTTGTCGATGTCGGCGCCCTTCTTGCCGATGATCACGCCCGGACGCGCCGAGTGAATGGTCACACGGGCCTTCTTGGCGGGCCGCTCGATGACGATCTTCGAGATACCGGCGGCCGACAGCTTGTCTTCCAAGTACTCGCGGATCTTGATGTCTTCGTGCAGCAGCTTCGCAAAGTCCTTGTCGTTCGCATACCAGCGCGAATCCCAGGTCCGGTTGACGCCGAGGCGCAGCCCGATCGGATTTACTTTTTGACCCATCAGGCGGCCTCCTCGACTTCGCGGACGATGATCGTCAGCCGGCTGAACGGCTTCTCGATACGCGCGCCACGGCCGCGGGCGCGGGCATGGAAACGCTTCATCATGAGCGCCTTGCCCACATGGGCTTCGGCGACGATCAGCTGGTCGACGTCCAGCTGGTGGTTGTTCTCGGCGTTGGCGATGGCGCTTTCCAGCACCCGCTTCACGTCGTTGGCGATGCGGCGCTTGGAGAACGTGAGGACGTTCAGCGCCTGCTCGGCCTTCATGCCGCGGATCATGCCCGCGACCAGGTTCAGCTTACGCGGGCTGGTGCGGATCGAGGTGGCGATAGCCGTCGCCTCGTGATCGCCCAGAGCGCGCTCTTTGGCTTTCTTGCTCATCTCAGCCCCTCTTCGCCTTCTTGTCGGCGGCGTGGCCATAATAGGTGCGGGTCGGCGCGAACTCGCCGAGCTTGTGGCCGACCATTTCCTCGGACACATGCACCGGCACGAACTTGTGGCCGTTATGCACGGCGAAGTTCAGGCCGACGAACTGCGGCACGATGGTCGAGCGGCGCGACCAGGTCTTGATCGCCTCGCTGCGGCCGCTGTCGCGGACGGCGCCCGCCTTCTTGAGGAGGTAGCCGTCGACAAACGGGCCTTTCCAAACTGAACGTGGCACGCTCTGTCTCCTACTTCTTCCGCGCGTGGCGCGAGCGGACGATGAACTGATCGGTCGACTTGTTGGACCGGGTCTTCTTGCCCTTGGTCGGCTTGCCCCACGGAGTGACCGGGTGACGGCCGCCCGAGGTGCGGCCTTCACCACCGCCATGCGGATGGTCGACCGGGTTCATGGCCACGCCGCGGACCGACGGGCGCTTACCCAGCCAGCGATTGCGGCCGGCCTTGCCAAGGTTGGTGTTCTGGTTGTCCGGGTTCGACACCGCGCCCACCGTGGCCATGCACGTCGAGTGCACGATGCGCTGCTCGCCCGAGGCCAGACGCAGGATCGAATAGTCGCCGTCGCGGCCGACATACTGCACATAGGTGCCAGCGGCGCGGGCGATCTGGCCGCCCTTGCCCGGCTTCAGTTCCACATTGTGCACGATGGTGCCGACCGGCATGGAACCCAGCGGCATCGCGTTGCCCGGCTTCACGTCGACCTTCTTGCCCGAGGTCACCTGATCGCCAACCGAGAGGCGCTGCGGTGCCAGGATGTAGGCCTGCTCGCCGTCCTCGTACTTGACGAGGGCGATGAACGCCGACCGGTTCGGGTCGTATTCCAGACGCTCGACCGTGGCCGCCACATCGAACTTGCGGCGCTTGAAGTCGACCAGGCGGTAGGACCGCTTGTGACCGCCGCCCTGGCCGAACGCCGTGACGCGGCCATGGTTGTTGCGGCCGCCCTTCTTGGTCAGGCCCTCGGTGAGCGCCTTGACGGGCTTGCCCTTCCAGAGGCCGGACCGATCGACCAGAACCAGGCCGCGCTGGCCGGGAGTGGTCGGATTATATGTCTTGAGCGCCATCGGTTAGACTCCCGTCGTGATATCGATCGTCTCGCCTTCGGCGAGGGTCACGATGGCCTTCTTGTAGTCGGGACGCTTGCCGACCACGCCGCGGAACCGCTTGACCTTGCCCTGCTGACGCAGGGTGTTGACCGCGTTCACCTTCACGCCGAACACCGTCTCGACGGCTTCCTTGATCTCCGGCTTGGTCGCGTTGAGGGCGACCTTGAAGGTGACCTGGTTGTTCTCGACGCCGACCGTCGACTTTTCGGTGACGACGGGCTTCAGCAGCAGGTCGAAGTGCTTGTTCTTCGCCTTGATCTTGCTCATTTCAGGCGCTCCCCGAGCTTCTCGACGGCGGCCATGGTGAGCACCAGCGTATGGTGGCGCAGGATGTCGTAGACATTCGCGCCCTGGCTGGGCAGCACGTCGATGTACGGAATGTTGGCCGCGGCGCGGGCGAAGTTCTGCTCAACCGCGTCACCGTCGATGATCAGCGCGTTCGACCAGCCGAGCTTGGCGAGCGTCATTGCCAGGCCCTTGGTCTTGGCGTCGGACAGGGTCGCATGGTCCAGCACCACCAGCTTGCCCTCGGCCTGCTTGGCCGACAGCGCGGTCTTGAGGGCCAGCTTGCGGACCTTCTTGGGCAGGTCGTGCGCATGGCTGCGAACAACCGGGCCGAAGGCCTTGCCGCCGCCGCGGAACTGCGGCGCCTTGCGGTCGCCGTGACGGGCGCCGCCCGAACCCTTCTGCTTCACGAACTTCTTGCCGGTCAGCGCGATTTCCGAACGGCCCTTGGTCTTGTGCGTGCCGGCCTGGCGCTTGGCCAGCTGCCAGCGCACGGCGCGCTGCAGCAGATCCTGGCGCACCGGCAGGCTGAAGATCGCCTCGTCCAGTTCGGCCGAGCCGGCGGGACCGGCGTCGAGGGTAATGACGTCTACTTTCATCGCCATTACTCCTGGTTCTCGGCGGCGTCGCCGCTGGTTTCATCCACCTGGGCCTCGTCGACCTGGGAGTCCTCGACCTGAGGCTCCTCGGCAACCGGCGTGGCGGACTGGCGCAGGCCGGCCGGGAACGGCACGTCCTTCGGCAGCTTCCGCTTCACCGCGTCGCGCACCAGCACCCAGCCGCTGGCCGGGCCGGGTACGGCGCCGTGGATCAGGATCAGGCCGCGCTCGAGATCGGTCGAGACAACCTTGAGGTTCTGGGTCGTACGGCGCTTGGCACCGAGGTGACCCGCCATCTTCTTTCCCTTGAACACCTTGCCGGGGTCCTGGCGCTGGCCGGTCGAACCGTGCGAGCGGTGCGACACCGACACACCGTGCGAGGCGCGCAGACCACCGAAGTGATGGCGCTTCATGACGCCGGCGAAGCCCTTGCCGATGGTGGTGCCGACGACGTCGACGAACTGGCCGGCCACGAAATGGTCGGTGGTCAGCTCGGCGCCCACTTCGATCAGCGCATCCTGCGACACGCGGAACTCGACGACCTTCTTCTTCGGCTCGACATTCGCCTTGGCGAAGTGGCCGCGCATCGGCTTGCCGACCCGGTTGACCTTCGCCTTGCCGACGCCGAGCTGGACGGCGGTATAACCGTCACGGTCCTCGGTCTTCTGGGCAACGACCTGGCAATTGTCCACCTTGAGGACGGTCACGGGCACATGGGCCCCGTCCTCGGCGAACACGCGGGTCATACCGACCTTCTGTGCTATCAATCCCGAACGCATTGGAGTCTTCCTGCCTTAGGCCTGCAGCTTGATTTCGACGTCGACGCCGGCGGCGAGGTCGAGCTTCATCAGCGCGTCCACGGTCTCCGGAGTCGGGTCGATGATGTCCAGCAGCCGCTTGTGGGTGCGGATTTCGAACTGCTCGCGCGACTTCTTGTCGATATGAGGCGAGCGCAGCACGGTGAACTTCTCGATCTTGGTCGGCAGCGGGATCGGGCCGCGCACGCGCGCGCCGGTCCGCTTGGCCGTACCCACGATCTCGCCAGTCGACTGGTCGAGAATCCGGTGGTCAAACGCCTTCAGGCGAATGCGGATATTTTGATTGTCCATGCCACTCTCACCAAATAATTGGGCCGGTCCGGATTAGGCCGGACCGGCCCTGTTCGTTTCTTACTTCAGGATCTTGGCGACGACGCCGGCGCCGACGGTGCGGCCGCCTTCGCGGATGGCGAAGCGCAGGCCCTCGTCCATGGCGATCGGCACGATCAGCTCGACTTCCATCGAGATGTTGTCGCCCGGCATCACCATCTCGGTGCCTTC
>CALQFM020000062.1 GCA_943329845.2 Candidatus Kuenenia stuttgartensis
CGTTGCCGGCGTAGTTCGCGGCGACCTTGTAGCCGGCGTTCTTCAGCGCGATCGAAACCGCTTCGCCAATACCGCGGGTGCCGCCGGTAACCAGCGCAACACGTGCCATCTGTCGTCTCCCTGAGTTCTTCGGGTTTTTGGTCTTTTATAGGTTTCTTGGTGGTATCCGGATCAGTCGCGTTCGACGCAGAGCGCAATGCCCATGCCGCCGCCGATGCACAGGGTCGCGAGACCCTTCTTGGCATCGCGCTTGCCCATCTCGTGCAGCAGCGTGGTGAGCACGCGGGCGCCCGAGGCGCCGATCGGGTGGCCGATGGCGATGGCGCCGCCGTTGACGTTTACCTTGGACGTATCCCAGCCCATGTCCTTGTTGACCGCGCAGGCCTGGGCGGCGAAGGCCTCGTTCGCTTCCACCAGGTCCAGGTCGCCGACCTTCCAGCCGGCCTTCTCCAGCGCCTTGCGGCTGGCCGGGATCGGCCCGCTGCCCATGATCGCCGGATCGACGCCCGCCTGGGCCCACGAGGCGACACGGGCGAGCGGCGTCAGGCCCCGGCGCTTCACTTCCTCGCCCGACATCAGCACCAGCGCGGCGGCGCCGTCATTGATGCCGCTGGCGTTGGCGGCGGTCACGGTGCCGTCCTTGCTGAACGCCGGGCGCATGCCGACCATCTTGTCGAGGGTGGCGTCATGGCGGATGTACTCGTCCTCGGCCACGACCACGTCGCCCTTGCGGCCCTTGATGGTGACGGGAACGATCTCGTCGGCGAACTTGCCGGCCTTCTGGGCGGCGGACGCCTTGGTCTGCGAGGCGAGGGCGAACTCGTCCTGCTGCTCGCGGGTGATCTGCCACTGCCTGGCCACGTTCTCGGCCGTGGTGCCCATGTGATAGCCGTTGAAGGCGTCCCACAGGCCGTCCTTGATCATGGTGTCGATGAAGTTCAAATCGCCCATCTTCACGCCCGACCGCAGATAGGCCGCGTGCTGGGCCTGGCTCATGCTCTCCTGGCCGCCGGCGATGATGATGTTGCCGTCGCCGTTCTTGATCGCCTGGGTGGCGAGGGCGACCGTGCGCAGGCCCGAGCCGCACATCTGGTTGACGACCCAGGCCGAAACCTCTTTCGGGATGCCGGCGTTCATCGATGCCTGGCGGGCCGGGTTCTGGCCCTGGCCGGCGGTGAGGATCTGGCCGAAGATCACCTCTTCCACATCGGCGCCGTCGACGCCGGCGCGCTTGAGCGCCTCGGTCATCGCCACCTGGCCGAGATAGTGGGCCGGAACGCTGCTCAGGGAACCGTTGAAAGAACCCACCGGCGTGCGCGCGGCACTGACGATAAACACCTCGGTCATCATGCATCTCCCTGAAGCTGCCACGCCGGAACTGGCCGCGATTCGGGGCGCCGGCGGATGCGGCGGACCTTATAGTGCAGCGCGGTAGAATCAAGCGGTTTTCGGGAAGTATGACCTTGCGCGTTGCAACATGAACGCGCAAGATGCTCAAAAGTTAGGCGCGATGAAAAGCCGGGTTCGGGGGAAAGAGTCGTTGAAGGAGCGTAAGATAGCAAAGGCACCGGAGACGTCGTCCGCCACCGACCAGGGCGCTGAAAAGGCGCCCATTGTCATCAAGAAATACGCCAACCGGCGGCTCTACAATACGGCGACGAGCAGCTACGTGACGCTCGATTATCTCCGCGAGATGGTGAAGAAGGGCGACAACTTCGTCGTCTTCGACGCCAAGAACGGCGAGGACATCACCCGCTCGGTGCTGGCCCAGATCATCTTCGAGCAGGAGTCCAAGGGCGAGAACCTGCTGCCCATCAACTTCCTGCGCCAGCTCATCCGCTTCTACGACGACACGCTGCAGGCGGCACTGCCCAAATATCTCGACATGAGCATGGACCGGTTCACGCGCGACCAGGAGAAAATGCGCGAATACCTGGTGAATACCTTCACGCCGAAAGCACCGCTCGCGCGTTTCGAGGACATGGCGCGCCAGAACATCGCCCTGTTCGAACGCATGTTCAATATGTTCTCGCCGTTCTCCGGGCAGGCCGACGCGGCAGAACCGGCGCCGGCGAAACCGGACAGGGAAAGTTCCGACGAATCGCTGGAGCAGGTGAAAGCCCAGCTTGACGCCCTGCAAAAGCAGTTGGAACAGCTGTCCAAGAAATAATTGGTAAACCCTACTAGTGGTTGTGCTTTGCCGCCTCTGAACATACCAGAGGTCACTAATTACCCCATTTTTGGACCCACTTTCGGCCAAAAATGCTTGCACCCTGCCTCCTGAACGACTACCTCCCGCCTGTTCGTGTGGCACCGGGCTAGGGCGTTTCGGTGTTTGCGGGCACGGCATGAGTCGCCGTTCATGCGGTAACTACGCAGGGCAAAACTCAGTAGTGAAGTTCTTTGACAGCATCTGGCATGTTGCCGTCGCGTTCGTATTGTGCGCCGGCATCATGACGATCCCCGCCAGCGCGGGGCTTCACCACCAACCTCCCGTACAGTCCTGGGCCCAGCACCGGTTCGCGGCGCTGGAGGCGTCCGTCGGCGCGCCGCTGCCGACCTCGCTGCACGAACTCATCGAGTTCGCCAGCGTCCCCCAGGCGGCCGACAGCCAGCAATATTGCCTGGCGCAGGCCGTGTATTTCGAAGCGCGCGGCGAACCGGCCGAAGGCCAGGCCGCGGTTGCCCGGGTGATCCTCAACCGGGTAAGCGACGAGCGCTATCCGAGGACCATCTGCGGCGTGGTGTTCCAGAACCAGAAGAGCATGAACCAGTGCCAGTTCCACTTCGCCTGCGACGGCCTGTCCGACCGTCCGCACGATCCGGCGGCGTGGGAAACGGCCAACCGCATCGCCTACATGGTGCGCGAAAACTGGCTGCCTGACCCGATCGGCGATTCCAAGTATTTCCACTCGGTCGCCGTCGGCAAGCCAGACTGGACCCGCAAGATGGTGCAGACCGCCCATCTCGGCAGCCACCTGTTCTACGCGGAAAAGCGCACGGACTGATCCTGCGCACCACTGCGAGCGCATTGGGTCCCGGTCGCAGGCGCGTTACAATGCGCACTAGGGACGTGCAACTTTCATTATTGATTACACTGCGTGCTCCCTGCCGAAGGGAATAATGGGGATGAGCCGCATTCTGAAAAATCGATGTTTTTTTCGCCATCTCGTCTCATGCACACTTGTGGCGACTTTGGGAGGGTGTGAGGAAAACCACAAGGACACGAGCAACTCATTCACCTTTGAAACTGGAATCACGCTGCAAAGCTATATGTCGGAGAAACTAGAGGGTAGTGAGGTTGATCTCAGTTATTCGGTGCAGAAGGTGCCCGATGGCTACCTAGTCAGAACCGGGGTCGTCTCTGACTGCACATCGGATAGCTTGGCGCCACCCTATCTGACGGACGGCATAGACCATAAGGCCACGCTAGTTCTGAAAGATTCGCCATCCAAAGCCACGTTCCACAGATACAGCGAATGTTGGGGGACAGCCGAAGTCACGATAGCCAACCGCCTGCAAGCTGGGGATACGGTCTATATCCTCAACAACGGAGAAGTTCTCGGGCACCTCGTAATGCCATAGCTGGACTTGAGCCCTTACAAGCGCGCGTGCTGAATCCGGTCTAGGCGGCGTCCGGGATTGCGGCTAGGCTGCGGCACGAAACGCGCTGAACCGGACCGACGCCCTTGAAGATCGCCACCCTGCCCGCGGGCCTTGCCCTGCGCATCCTGACCGCGTTCGGATTCGGTTTTTTCCTGTCCATGTTCTGCCGCTCCAGCGGCAACCTGCTGAAGGGGCCGGTCCAGGCCGACCTTGGGCTGTCCGAGGCGACCATGGGCCTGACCTTCGGCACCGCCTTCTTCATCGCCTTCGGCCTGGCGCAGCTGCCCATCGGGGTGCTGCTCGACCGCTACGATCCGCGCAAGGTCTGCGCGGGCATGCTGCTGGTCGCCGCCACGGGCACGCTGGTCTTCGCCTTTTCCCACACCGGCGGGCACATGGCGGCGGGGCGGGCGCTGATGGGCATAGGCTTCGCCGCCTGCATGATGTCGGCGCTGAAGACCTATTCCCTGTGGTTTCCGGTAAACAAGCTGCCCACCATCAACGGCATCCAGTTCTCGGTCGGCATCCTGGGCTCGATCTCGGCCACCAAGCCGACCCAGTGGCTTCTGGAGGTGACCGACTGGCGCGGCATCAACCTGACCATGGCGGCGCTGGCGCTGCTGGCCGCCATCCTGCTGCTGACGATCGCGCCGAAGCATGGATCGAAATCGTCGGGCGAGAGCCTGCTGAGCCAGATCAAGGGCATCGGCAAGGTCTATGGCGACGGATATTTCTGGCGTACGACGCCCTGGGCGTTCACCTCCATCGGCATTTCGCAGGGCATCGGCACCCTCTACGTGATCTCGTGGTTGAAAGGCGCCGGCGGATTGAGCCTGTCCGGCGCCACCGACATCCTGTTCCTGATCGCCTTCGTGTCGATCTTCAACTACCTGCTCGTCGGCTACCTGATGGAATGGCTGGGCAAGCGCGGCTTCGGTCCCATGTCGATCCCCTATACTGGCGTGTTCCTCAGCATGGTGGCGATGGCGCTGATCGTCGCCTTTCCCCAGCTGACCCTGCTGTGGGTCTTCTGGGCGCTGTCGATCGGCTGGGCCAGCCTGACCGTGGCCAGCCTGGCGCGGGCGTTTCCGGTGCACCTGGCGGGCCGGGTCTATACGGGCTTTAACCAGATGAGCTTCCTGATGACCTCGATCATCCAGGTGGTCGTCGGCAGCCTGCTGGATTTCTATCCGCGCGTCGGCACCGACGCGGCGCCCGACAGCTACCGGCTTGCCTTCGCCGCGGTGCTGGGGATACAGGTTCTCGGGGGGCTCTGGACCATCGCCGCGCGCGCCATGCGCATCGGCGAGCAGACCATGATCGAGCGGGAGAACACGATGACCGAGCAGTCCGGGACCAAGCAGGCCGAGCATGTCTGACCAGGACCTGTTCACCGGCACCCAGCCGGTCTCGCCGGGCCGCGCCTTCGACATCGGCAAGCTGCAGGCGTTCATGGAACAGCATGTCGCCGGCTTCAGCGGCAATCTGGACGCGCGCGAGTTCAAGGGCGGCCAGTCCAATCCCACCTACCGCCTGACCGCGGGCGGCAAGCGCTACGTCATGCGGCGCAAGCCGCCGGGGCAGCTGCTGAAGTCGGCCCATGCGGTCGACCGCGAATACAAGGTGATGTCGGCGCTCGGCCCGACAGATGTCCCGGTGCCCAAGACCTATGCGCTGTGCACCGACGAGAGCGTCATCGGCACATGGTTCTACATCATGGACCACGTGGAAGGCCGCATCATCTGGGGCAACGACGTGCCGGACTCGAACCCCGAGGAGCGCGCCGCCATCCACGAGTCCATGATCGAAACCTTCGCCCGGCTGCACGCGGTGGACTACCAGGCCGTCGGCCTTTCCGACTACGGCAAGCCCACCGACTATATCGCCCGGACGCTCAGCCGCTTTGTCGGCCAGTACCGGCTGGAGGAAACCACCAAGATCCCGGAGATGGACTGGCTCGCCGACTGGCTGCCCGAGAACATCCCGCCGGAGGAGCCGGCCACCATCGTCCACGGCGACTACAAACTGGCCAACCTGGTGCTGCACCCCACCGAGCCGAAGGTGATCGCCATCCTGGACTGGGAGCTGTCGACCATCGGCCAACCGCTCGCCGACCTGGCCGTGTACGCGCTCTACTACCGCCAGGGCGAGGATGTGCCCGGCGGCCTGCGGCACCTGCCGCTGAAGGAAATGGGCATCCCCACCGAGGAGGAGATGCTGGCCACATACTGCAAATATGCCGGCCGCGAAAGCGTGCCGCACTGGGAGTACTACCTGGCCGCCATGCTGTTCCGCCACGCCCAGATCTCGCTGGGCATCCTGGCCCGCGCCCAGAAGGGCACCGCCTCGAGCGAGCACGCCATGATGATGGGCAAGCGCGCCTGGCCGCAGTCGAAGGCGGCCTACGACATCGCGAAGGCACTGGCGGGCTAAGTAGACGTGCGGATACTGACAGATTCACCAGTATCGTGCCGGCCTTCATCCGTGCCCTTTTCCCGTTAACAGCCGGTAACCGAGCGCCTATAGTGCCCGACGACCGGGCCTTAGCGCCGCCACCGTCCGACAGGGGAGACGATCATGGATTTCACGATTCCGGCCGACATCCAGGCCAAGCTCGATGCGCTCGACGCCTTCATCGAGAAGGAGATCAAGCCGCTCGAGAACCAGGACGACAACATCCGCTTCTTCGACCATCGCCGCGAGCATTCGCGGACCGACTGGGACAATGACGGCCAGCCCAAGGAAGACTGGGAAGAACTGCTGCGCGAGATGCGCCGCCGCGCCGACAAGGCCGGCCATCTGCGCTATGCGCTGCCCAAGGAAGTGGGCGGCGACGGCGGTTCCAACCTGGGCATGGCGATCATCCGCGAGCACCTGGCGAAGAAGGGCCTGGGCCTGCACAACGACCTGCAGAACGAAAGCTCCATCGTCGGCAACTTCCCGTTCGTCCACATGATGATGGCGTTCGGCAACAAGGAGCAGAAGGAGCAGTTCCTCGAGCCGTCGATCACCGGCAAGGCGCGGGTCGCTTTCGGCCTGACCGAGCCGGCCCACGGTTCCGACGCCACCTGGATGGAGACCAACGCCGTCCGCCAGGGCGACGACTGGATCATCAACGGCGAGAAGATGTGGAACACCGGCCTGCATCACGCCACCCACGACATGATCTATGCCCGCACCTCCGGCAAGGCCGGCGACGCCAAGGGCATCACCTGCTTCTTCGTGCCGACCAACTCGCCGGGCTTCAAGGTCGAGAAGTTCATGTGGACCTTCAACATGCCGACGGATCACGCCCACGTGACCCTGCGCAACGTGAAGGTGCCGCACTCGTCGATCTTCGGCGAAGAGGGCCTGGGCCTGCAGGTGGCGCAGACCTTCCTGCACGAGAACCGCATCCGTCAGGCCGCTTCTGGCGTCGGCGTCGGCCAGTACTGCATCAATGAATCGGTCGAGTACGCCAACAACCGCATCGTCTTCGGCAAGCCGATCTCGGCCAACCAGGCGATCCAGTGGCCGCTGGCCGAGCTGCAGACCGAGTGCGAGATGGTCCGCTGGCTGGTGCGCAAGACCGCCTGGGAGCTGGACCGTCACAACCACATGGAAGTGTCGGACGCCGTGTCCATGTGCAACTACCGCGGCAACCGGCTGGCCTGCGAGGCGGCCGACCAGGCGATCCAGACCCATGGCGGCATGGGCTATTCGCGCCACAAGCCGTTCGAGCACATCTATCGCCATCACCGCCGCTACCGCATCACCGAGGGTTCGGAAGAGATCCAGATCCGCAAGGTGGCCGGCTATCTGTTCGGCTTCCAGGGTCCGAAGAAGCAGGCCCGCCTGAAGGCCGCCGAGTAGACGGGAACCCATGCTGCTTTCGCTCGGCCTGCGCCGTACCGCACAGCTTCGCGGACATCACACGGCGATCATCGAACCGGGCAGGCGGCTGAGCTGGGCCGAGGTCGAGGACCGGGTTTCCCGGTTCGCCTCGGCCTTGCGCGTTCTGGGGGTGCGGACCGGCGACCGGGTCGCGGTGATGGCCGACAATGCCGGCTGGCACATCGAGGCCTATTTCGCCATTCCGTGGGCGGGCGCCGCCATCGCGCCCGTCAATACCCGCTGGGCGCTGCCCGAGATCGTCGACGGGCTGAACGACTGCGAACCCCGGGTGATGATCGTCGACGACGCCCATCTGGACCTGCTGCCCGGCGTGCTGGCGGGCGCGCCGTCCATCGAGATCGTCATCTCGACGGGCGCGACGCCCGATGGCGCCCATGACCTGGAGACGCTGATCGCCCAGGCGCGGCCCATGCCGCCCGAGCCGGTCCCGCACGACCAGCTCGCCGGCATCTTCTACACGGGCGGCACCACCGGCCGGTCGAAGGGCGTGATGCTGAGCCAGCGCAATCTCTACATGCACTCGCTGATGATGATCACCGAGGACATGTTCTATCCGGATTCCGTCGGCCTGCACGTGGCGCCCATGTTCCATCTGGCCGATGTGGGCACGGTGATGGGCGTGACCATGTCGGGCGGCAGCCATGTCTGCCTGCCGCGCTTCGAGCCCGAAGCGACGCTCAAGGCGATCCAGGACCACGGCGTCACCGAGGTCTATCTGGTGTCGACAATGCTGCGCGCCGTGCTCGACCACCCGAATTTCGATCAGTACGACCTGCGTTCGCTCCGCAGCATGATCTACGGCGCCTCGCCGATCGCCGAGGCGCTGCTGGTGCGGGCGCTGGAGAAGATCCCGACGGCGGGCTTCATGCAGCGCTACGGCATGACCGAGACCACCGGCTTCTTCTGCCTGTTGAAACCGCAATATCAGTTTGTCGGCGGCGCCAAGCTGCGTTCGGCCGGCCAGCCGATCCACGGCATGGACGTCCGTATCGTCGACGAGAACGGCGACGAGGTGCCGCGCGGCGCCGTCGGCGAGGTCGCCGTGTCGGGTCCGACTCTCATGCTGGGCTACTGGCGCCGGCCGGAGGAGACCGCCCAGGCGATCCGCGGCGGGCGCATGTTCACCGGCGACCTGGCCCATATGGACGAGGACGGCTTCGTCTTCGTCGCCGACCGGCTGAAGGACATGATCATCTCGGGGGGCGAGAACATCTATTCGGGCGAGGTGGAAAACGCGCTCTACCGCCATCCCGCCGTGGCCCAATGCGCCGTGATCGGCATTCCCAGCGAGAAATGGGGCGAGGCGGTGCATGCGGTGATCGTGCCGCGCTTCGGCGAGGACATATCCCAAGCGGCGCTCGACCAGCATTGCCGGTCGCTGATCGCTGCCTACAAATGTCCCAAGAGCTACGAGTTCAGGACCGAGCCGCTGCCGCTGACGGGCGCAGGCAAGGTGCGGAAATATTCGCTGCGCGAACCCTACTGGAAGGCCGCGGAGTAACCAGCGTCAGACCTTGGTCGAGATCGTGGTGAAGACCGTCTTCAGGTTGTTGCCGACGGTTCCCAGGATGGTCGCGAGCGCGACGGCGATGAGCGCGGCGATCAGGCCGTATTCGATCAGCGTCACGCCCCGGGCGTCCGACACGAGATTCTTCAAAGCCTTCAGCACGGTTTCTCTCCGATGGTCGGAATTGGTTGCGTATAGGTTGTGATATTAAGGCAAATTGTGGCAAAACTAAACCTGAATCAAGTACATTTCGCATTTGCGAAATCATCTATTTAACGCCACAGGTTGTTTATGCCCCCCAATTTGGGCAATATTTATCAAGCACTGCTGGAATACCGCGGCGGAAACCAAGTTTACACCGCCGTCGCCGCACCGCGATAGGGGCGTGATTTCTGACGGTGAGCACCCGCTCCATACAACTTCAGGATGTACCGGGAAACCGGAGCAGGCTGCCCGGGCGCGACGGCGCACCCGGGCAGCCTGAGCCATCCTAGAACTTGAACGAGGCCTCGACCGAGAGCTGACGGCCGCGATTCAGGTTGAGGACCTGATCGTCGCCCGCCGGCAAGCCGCGGAAATTGCCTGGCGGCGAGAGAAAGGGCCGGCCGCCGCTGGTCGTGATGTACCGCTTGTCCCCGAGGTTGCTGCCGATGAAGGCAAGCTGCCACTTTCCGTCCGGATCGCCGATCGACACGGCCAGGTCGAACGTCACGAAAGAATCCTGGACGATGTCGTCGAGTGAGTCTTCGTTGGTGAAATACTTGCCGCTGTACTGCATGTTGCCGGTCACGCCCCATTCCAGAGCATTTCCAAGCGGGAAACGCATATCCACACCCAGGTTTCCGGCGAACTTCGGCGCGCGGGCGACGGCACGGCCCTGCAGGTTGTCGATCACGGCGTCGTTCGGATTGGGATCGAAGGGCGCCGTGTACTTGGCATCGGTATAGGCAATGGAGCCGTAGAGCCGCAGCCCGTCGATCGGCGTCAACCAGTTCAGGTCGACGTCGAAGCCTTTGGTCGTTACCTCGCCCGCATTGGAGGTTGAGAACTGGATCGCGACCGCATCGAAGTTCTGCACCTGCAGGTTCTTGAATACATAGTAGAAGCCGGTGGCGTTCAGGGTCACCGTCCCATCGGCCCACTGGGATTTCACGCCGATCTCGCCGCCTTTGGCTGTTTCGGATTCATAGATCAGTCCGTCAGCCGTCGCCTGCCGTACGGCAGGATCATCGCTGCCGAAACCGAGCAGGTTCGACGAGGGCAGCGCGCTGTTGTCGATGCCGCCCGACTTGAAGCCGGTCTTGTAGGACCCATAGACCTTCAGGTCAGGGGTGATCTCGTAGCTCAGGGTCACTTCCGGCGAGATGTTGTTGTCCTTGAACTGGATTGGACCGGAATCGAAACCGCTGTCGATGAATGCCGGCCCAGAGGACAGGAAGGTGTGCACATACGGCACGAGGATGGTGTTGGTCTTCTTTTCGTGGGTCCAGCGCACGCCGCCCGACAGTTCGAGTTCATCGGTGATGTCAAACGACACGCTGCCGAACACCGAGAAGGCATCGCCGTTGGTGATGTGGCGCTTGTACCAGTCATAGGAGATGCCGGTGACCGGGTCGGGAGCGAGCAATGAGATGTTGACCGCCTGCTGCCCGGTATTGAACTCCACATGACGGGATTCGTAAAACGCTCCGAGCATGAAGTTGAAGAACCCGTCGAAGTCGCTGGCCAGGCGCAATTCCTGGCTGAACTGCCTGAGCTGGTGATCAGTCTCGCCGGTGCCAACACCATAAGAAACGCCGTTCACCTCGCCGGCATAGCTGTAAGCGTCCATATCCTGGGCGGACTGGGTCACGTAGCCGCTCACAGACGAGACCGTCAGGCTGTCGGTGACGTCCCAGTCCATCTTCAATATGGCAAACAACGTCTCTGCGATGCCGTAGGGGATACCGCCGTTGTTGCCGGGCTTGTGCGCGCCTTCATAGCCCTTGATCGCGAGCGGCGGAGCGATATCCGGCTGGTAGAACGTCTTGCCCGATGAGTCACAGCCGTAACCGGGAGGAAGGACGATGCCGCCGCTGAGCAGCCAGACCTCGTCCGGCCGGCCGTTCGCGCCACAATCATTCACCGCGAAGTTAACCGCGCCATCGGCTTCATGCTTGACGTAGTTGACCTTCAGGTTGGCGGAGAAGCTGTCAGTCGGATCGAACTGCAGGGTAACCCGGCCATTGAAATTCTGTTCGCCGCGCTTTGGATCGGCGACCGGCGCGGTGTTGAAGTTGAGTTCCGAGATATCGTTGAAGCGGGCCGCCACGCGGATGCCGAACTTGTCGTTGATCGGGCCCGAGGCATAGGCTTCCACGGTATAGCCCTTGGCCTCGAACTCGTAGGCCGCCTTGCCACCGAACTCCCAGTCGGGCGTGGGATTCTTCGACTTGATGGACAGCACGCCGGCCGACGCGCTCTTGCCGAAATACAGCGATTGCGGACCCTTCAGCACCTCGATCTGCTGCACGTCCATGAATCCGGACTGCAGGATACGCATGGTGCTGACCTGCACACCGTCGAAATCCAGCGCCACGGCGGAATCGAAGGCCGCAGAAATATTGGACGAGCCGACGCCGCGCAAACTGATCTGGGCGCCGGAGCCGGAGCCACCGATCTGGACGTTGAGGGTGGGAATGCGCGTGACCACATCTTCCACCTTTGAGTAATTGAAGCGCTCAACGTCGGTGCCGCCGATGGCGGTCACCGCAACCGGGACCTCCTGCAGCGTCTCTTCCTGCTTGCGCGCGGTCACGGTGATGGTTTCGGTCCGGTGCACCGCCGGCGGCGGTGCGTCCTGCGCCTGCGCGGGCGCGACGGAGGCGGCGCCCGCCACTATCGTCGCCGCAAGCGCCAGCGACGCTCTGGCACGGATGGTCGATCTGCCTGTCATAGTCGCACTCCCCAACACAGTACAGTTGGACTGTTATTTTTACACTGCGGTTTATTTATATATTACACGGCCGTCCAATTTTAGAGAGCCGTGCTACCGCCTCCATTACTATATCTCCACGGATTTAATTCAAGTCAACTTAATATCTGGATCATGCTCCAAAGTTCACCCGTGACTTTCGCTGCCGGGCCGCCGCTGCCGTCATCGGCGCGTTGCCAAGTGCTTCCCGGGCCGCATAGACTGGCGCGTTGCTGGGGAAACGGGATGCTGAAACCTGAGGACTTCGTCCACGTCATTTATGACGTGAAGGATCATGTGGCGACGGTCACCTTGAACCGTCCGGAAATCTATAACGCGCTCAACCGCCGCGCCTATGACGAGCTGGAAACATCGTTCCTGCTTGCTCATGACGATGCCGACGTGCGGGTCGTGGTGCTGACGGGCGCCGACCCGGGCTTCTGCTCGGGCGACGACGTGCGCGCCATCATGGCGGGCAGCGAGCGCGAGGGCAGCGTCCACCGCCTGACCCGCGTCAAGCCGGTGCCGACGCCCGCCGCCACCGCGATCATGGATTGCGGCAAGCCGATCATCGCCGCGGTCAACGGTGCGGCCATGGGCTGGGGCATGGACGTGGCGCTGATGGCCGACATCCGGATCGCCTCGGACAAGGCCAGGTTCGCCGAGCTGTTCGTCAAGCGCGGCCTGATCACCGACCTGGGCGGCCTGACCAGGCTGCCGCTGATCGTTGGCGTGCAGAAGGCGGCCGAGCTGCTGTTCACCGGCGACGTTATTGACGCCGCCGAGGCCGAGCGCATCGGCCTGGTGCTGAAGACGGTGCCGCACGCCGAGCTGATGCCGGCGACCTACGCGCTGGCGGCGAAGATCGCCGCCAATCCGCCGCTCGCCGTGCAGCATCTGAAGGAAGGTCTGCGCAAGACCACCTATGGCGACCACCGCGAGATCGGCAGCTGGATCGCCCACATCCTGGGCATCCTGTTCCAGACCGAAGACCACAAGGAGGGCGTCGCCAGCTTCCTCGAGAAGCGCCCGCCCCAATTCACCGGACGATGAGTTTCAAAGGACGCTGAGGCCACCCATGGACCAGAAGACCAACCTCGCCCCGTTCCTGCCGATCCCGCACGCCGCGCCGCAGGGCAAGATGGTGCGCCGCCCGGACGGAAGCATCGTCATCGACACCCTGCTGGAGCTGGGCGACTACGAACACAACGTGGTCGCGTTCCTGCACAAATGGGCCGCGAAGGCGCCGGACCGGCTGTGGATTGCCCAGCGCGCGAAGGACCGGACCTGGGAAAGCATCACCTATGGCGATGGCCTGAGCAAGGTGAACGCCATCTCGCAGGCCCTGCTCGACCGTGGCCTCGACGCATCTAAACCGGTGATGATCCTGTCCGGCAATTCGATCAACCAGGCGCTGCTGGTGATGGGCGCCATGCAGGTGGGCATCCCCGCCTCGCCGGTCGCCACCGCCTATTCGACCATGCCCGGCGCGCACTCCAAGCTGCACCACGTGTTCAACCTGATCGAGCCGAAGCTGATCTTCGTCGAGCAGGGCACGCCGTTCGAGGGCGCGCTGGCCTCGCTGAACCTGGACGGCGTCGAGCTGGTGGCCCACGAGGATCCGCCGCGGGGCTTCAGGGCGACCCCGTTCGGCGACCTGACGTCTACGACGCCGACCAGCGCGGTGAAGGCGGCCTATGACCGCACCGGCCCCGATACGGTCGGCAAGTACCTGTTCACCTCGGGCTCGACCGGGATGCCCAAGGGCGTGGCGCAGACCCAGCGGATGATGTGCTCGAACCAGAAGGCCAACGAGATCATCTTCCCGCGCGATCCCGACTACGCGCCGGTGCTGGTCGACTGGCTGCCCTGGAACCACTGCTATGGCGGCAACTCCAACTTCAACGGCGTGCTGAGCCAGGGCGGCTCGTTCTACATCGACGACGGCAAGCCGCTGCCCGAGTTCCTCGGCCGCACGGTGGAGAATCTGCGCGAGGTCGCGCCGACCGAGTATCTGTCCGTCGCCGCCGGCCATGCGCTGGTCGTGCATGCGCTGGAGGAAGACAAGGCGCTCGCCCGCCACTTCTTCTCCAGCGTGCGCAAGCTGGGCTATGGCGGGGCCAGCCTGCCGCACGAGATCTGGCAGCGCTACCAGGACCTGGCGGTGCGCGAAACCGGCCAGCGACTGCTGTTCCGCACCGGCTGGGGCTCGACCGAGACCGGCCCGGTGTCGTCGACGCTGCACTGGCCCATCGAGGGCACCGGCAACGTCGGCCTGCCCATGCCCGGCACCACGCTGAAGCTGGTGCCCAACGGCGACAAGCTGGAGGTGCGGGTGAAGGGCCCGAACATCTTCACCGGCTATTACCGCCAGCCCGAGAAGACCGCCGAGGCGTTCGACGAGGAAGGCTTCTACAAGATCGGCGACGCGCTGGCGCTGGTTGACGAAGATGACATCAACCAGGGCCTGCGCTTCAACGGCCGGGTGGTCGAGGACTTCAAGCTGACCTCGGGCACCTTCGTGTCGGTGGGCACCTTGCGGGTCCAGGTGAACGACGCCTGCGCGCCCGCCGTGGCCGACAATCTGATCGCCGGCCACGACAAGGATTTCGTCGGCAGCCTGCTGTGGCCCAACGTGGCCGCCTGCCGCAAGATCGCGGGCGTCGGCGAGGAGGTGGCGGTCGCCGAACTGATCCGCCACCCCAAGGTCGTCCAGCACATCAGCGACGGCCTGAAGGCGCACAACAAGACCAGGCCCGGCTCGTCCACCCGCATCCAGCGGGCGCTGCTGATGGTGGAGCCGCCGTCCATGGAGAACCACGAAATCACCGAGAAGGGCTACGTCAACCAGCGCGCCGCGCTGGAGCGCCGCACCGATCTGGAAGCCAGGCTGTTCGAGAAGACGCCCGACCCCGACGTCATCGACCTGGGCTGAGGCGATGGCCGATTTCATCGTCCGCACCGCGACCCGCCCGGAACTCGACATGATCGTCGGCTGGGCGGCGAAGGAGGGCTGGAACCCGGGCTCGCGCGACGCCGACTGCTTCCACGCCGCCGACCCGGACGGCTTCCTGATCGGCCTGCTCGACGGCGAGCCCGTTACCGCCATCTCGGCGGTGTCCTATGGCACTTCCTTCGGGTTTCTGGGCTTCTACCTGTGCGTGCCCGAGCACAGGGGCAAGGGCTACGGCATCAGGACCTGGGAAGCCGGCATGGCCCGGCTGGAGAAGGTCAGGACCATCGGCCTCGACGGCGTCGTCGCGCAGCAGGACAACTACGCCAAGTCCGGTTTCGTGCTGGACCACCGCAATATCCGCTTCGGCGGCGCGCCATCCTCTGTCCCGGCCGATCCCGCCGTCCGGCTGCTGACCGAAGGCGACCAGCGTCATGTGGACGCCATGGACCTGGCCTGCTTCGGCTATGCCCGTCCCGCCTTCCTCGATGCCTGGCTGAACGCCCAGGGCCACCGGGCGCTGGGCTACTTTCACGGCACCCGGCTCGACGGCTATGCCGTCACGCGCCCGTGCCGCGAAGGCACCAAGATCGGTCCGCTGTTCGCGGTCTCGCCGGAGGTCGGCGAGCGTCTGTTCGACGCGGCGACTCGGGACGCCGCGGGCCCAGTCTTCCTCGACGTGCCCGAGCCCAACAAGTCGGCCGCTGCGCTTGCCGAGAAGAAGGGCTTGACGCCGGTGTTCGAGACAGCCCGCATGTATTTCGGCCCAAAGCCTCTGCTGCCGCTGGGTGAGGTGTTCGGGATCACGTCGTTCGAGCTGGGCTGAAGCGCCTCAGACGCCCCAACATCTTGTTCTATAGGGACATTCATTTCCGCGGGTTCACCAACATGGGCCTACCGGCTGAAAAACTTCGGCGCGGACTGTCCCGTCCTGCCCATCTCATCAAATACAAAGCGCCGGAACGGGCGGATTTTTTCGACCTGATTACTTGCATCCTGCCCCGCCGGCATCCGGCGCCGTTGCGATCTTCTATCGTGCAGGCGAAAATTCAGGCACCCTGAGAGTCTTGAGGCCTAGCGGTGGGGGAATGCCATGCTTCGGGGTGGTCTGTCGGGCCTGCTTGTTCTCTTCCTGGTCATTGGGAGTCCAACCGCCTTCGCACAAGGCGGCGGCGACCCTCCCGTGGCGCCAAAACGCGTCGGCCCGCCGCTAACCGATTTTCCCCCATCCAGGTTCTGCCTTGAGAGCGCGAAGCGAAAGCAGTTCACCGCGGCTCAGGCTGAACAGGCCCGCATAGTCACAGGCGCCGGTGCAGCGCTGCAATACATGGCCGAAATGCGCATTCGCATTGAAAAGGACCGTAAACAGGGAAACGCCTACGCCTTGCGCTTCGACGAAGCCGATCTTGCGCGCTTCCAAGAAACGGCGGCCAAACAGATGACCAAGACCGATCCCGCGATGGCACAAGAACTGGTCGCCGCGATTGAGGGAACGCCGGTTGTCGATTGCAGCACGGAGACCGCCCTCGCGGGACAAAGACCCAGATTCACGGCGGTTGGCCCATGGGAGGAACCGGCCAAACTGTGCACCCAGAAGGAGATCGACGACCTGGCAACCCGCGCGCTGGGAAACGCGGAACTGTCCGATCTGAACCGGGAGAAGGCGATGAGATATCGCGCGTTCTTGGCCAGAAACTACGAACTGCTAGGTCCGGAGACGGACAAGACCCCTGTCATCATCGGGGCGCCAGTCATTCTGAGAAAATTGCTGAAAGACGAGCTTGATCGCTTTGCCAAGCTGGAGACGTCGTATGAAGGGGGCGCCGAATACTGGAGCATCCTCGCCGCCCTGATCAAGCAGCGTAAGCCCGATCCCTGCGAGCAACCTCGAGCGGCGCCTCAACCAGCACCCGCGCCTCAGCCGACGCCACCACCCCAACCTCAGCCTCAACCGACACCTCAGCCAACGCCGGTTACGCCGAAGATCGCCCTTCCGGCGCCGCCGGTGTTCGACGATCCGATCGAATCCGGACCCATCCCGCGGTTCTGCACACCGGGCCAGAGGAACGACTATCTGTCGAAGGAACTCAGCCCCATGGTGGAGCGGGCCAATCGCAACTCCAAACTGGCAGGTGACTACGTCGCCTACCTCTACAGCTTCGTCGCAACAAACCGGGTGAACGTGGGCGCGGCCGAGTTCAATGCGATGATGGCAGAGGTGGAACGCTACAGGGCCATTTATGGCGAGCGGGTCCGGTTCGCCCAGGCACTGGCCGATAAATGGGCCGAGGCGGCGGCGAAGCCGATCGAGAATTGCACGCCGCCGGCCCCGCGCGCGGCGGACGCACCCAAGCCGCCTTCCGATGGGCCGAGGGTGACGCCCAGGCCGGTCCAGGGCAAGCCGTGCCCGCCCGGCAAGGGCCGGGCGCAGGTCACCATCGGCTCCAATGCAAAAATCGGATCGGGCGCCCGGGCCAAGGACAAGGCGGTATCGACGCTGGCGGGCATCGCCGGCGGCCTGCTCGGTGGCGGCGGCGGTGGCGGCGCCAAGGACGGCCCCAGGCTGGCCAAGTGCAAGATCAAGGACAAGCAGATGACGGTGTTCACCGATCCGGGCACCGGCATCGCGCTGAAGGTGGGCGCGAAACAGGACGGCGACACCCTGTTCGTCTTCGCCAATATCGACAAGTCGCCGGACAGCGGCACCTTCCAGACCGCGTTCATGGAGGACCCGGACGGCAACGCGCGGACGCCCGACAAGGTCGACATCTGCGAATTGTGGGGCGAATGGTCGCTGAGCGTGTCGTGGACCAAGACCACCTATGTCAACGACCAGGTCGTCAGCCGCGAATCCGGCGGCTATTCCCGCGCCGGCGATTTCCACATCCCCGGCACCCTGTCGTCGGATGCGGCGCCCGAGGGACTGTGGCGGCAGCTCGGCTTCTCCAACGCCTCCCACGGCGCCCGGATGATCGCCATGCGCTATCCGGTGCCGGCCGACGGCGAGCATCTGGTGATCCATGTCACCCGGCCCGGCCAGAACCCGGTGATCTCGCAACCGTTCGACCTGCTGCTGAACCGGGGCCAGGACGGGTTCACCATCTCGCCTGCGCCGCCGCATGTGTGCACGGGCGAGCAGCCGGAACCGGTGCGCGATGACGGCATCGCCCCGGTCACCGGCGGCACGACCACGACCCGGCCGCCGACGCCCGCCACGCCCATGACACCGGTCTCGCCGGGCGGAAACACCGTGACGCGGGACGGCATCGCGCCGGTCACCAGCAGCGTGACGACCGGCGGGGAATGCCCGTGGCCATCGGGCAAGATCAGTTCGCACATGGTCGACGCCGAGGTGTATTCCGCACTGCTCTACGGCACCAGCGACACCTTCACCGGCCTGGCCGACATGCTGGCCCAGCTGAAGGCCAAGGTTGCGCCGCACTACGATCCCACGGGCAAATGCGGCAGGTGCATCGAGCAGCTCGATGTGTGGGGCCACGGCGATACGGGCGGCGGCTATATCAGCTTCGGCCCCGACGACGCGCAGATCGGCACCACGGCCATGGGCGCCAATGTGGACGAGAACCTTGCCGGCATCGGCGCGCTGATGTGCATCGGCGGCAAGGTGGTGATCAACCAGTGCAAGGCCGGCACCGGCAGGAAGGGCACGGAGGCGCTGCAGGCCCTGGCCGACAAGATCGGCGTGTCGGTATCGGGACCGACCGACAAGATCAAGGGATGCCGTATCTTCGGCGGCGCCTTCACCGACTACAGGGAGATGACGCCGGGCCCCGGCGCCAAAACTCCCGCGCAGAACAAGTCGGGCCCGGTCAGTACCGCGCCGCCCTGATGGTCGCCGCTAGACCCGCAGCATCAGTCCGCCATCGACCCGCAGGCCATGCCCGGTGACGAAGCCGCCCAGGTCGGACGCCAGGAACAGCGCGCCCTTGGCGATGTCGATGGGCTGGCCAAGGCGCTTCAGCGGCGACTTCTTGGCCCAGATCGCCGCCACGTTCTCGTCCTGGTGCATGGCCGTGGTCATGCCGGTGACGATGGCGCCCGGCTCGATGTAGTTGGCGGTGATGCCGTAGCGGCCTTCCTCCAGCGCGATGGTGCGGGTCAGTCCGGCGACACCGGCCTTCGACGCGCAATAGGCGGCGAGGCCGTAATCGGTGCCCTGGGCCATCACCGAGGCGGTGTTGATGATCCGGCCCGCGCCGGACTCGCGCAGATGCGGGATCGCGGCCTTCGCCAGCCGGAACTGGGCGGTGACGTTGACGCTCATCACCTTGTCCCAGTGGCTGTCGGGCATGTCGACGGTGTTGGCCCGGCCGCTGACGCCGGCGTTGTTGAACAGGATGTCGAGCCGGCCCCAGGTGGCGATGGCGGTGTCGACGATCCTCTCCGGGGCGTCGGCGCCGGTGATGTCGTGCTCCAGGCCAATGACGTCGTCATAGTCGGCGTGCGCGTCGACCAGCCCGTGGTCCGGCAGATCGACGGCCAGCACTTTCGCGCCGTGCACGGCGAAGAGCTGGGCGGTGGCGCGGCCGATGCCCGAGGCCGCGCCGGTGATGATGGCGACCTTTCCTTCGAGCAGCCTGCTTTCGGCGCTTGTGATCTGCTGCAGGCGTTCGTTAACTGTTACGGATGACACGGCTCGATACCCTCCCCGAAGTGCTGGACGCGGCTGCCCAACGGCATCCCGACCGCGTGTCCCTGATATGGGACGACGAGCTTATCACCTATCGCCAGATGGTGAAGCAGGCGGCGAACGTGGCGGGCGGCCTGAAAAGCCTGGGCTTCATGCCGGGCGACCGCATCGCCTTCTGGCTGCCCAACGTGCCGGCCTATGTGATCCTGCTGCTCGCCTGCGCCCGGCTGGGCGTGGCGGCGGTGGCGGTGAACACCCGCTTCGGCGCGGGCGAAGTGGCCGACATTGTCGGCCGCGCGGGCGCGAAGGCGCTGGCGCTGTGGCCCGGCTTCGACGGCATCGCCAGCCAGGATATCCTGGCACGCATCGACCCGCTGGCCGTGCCGAAGCTGGAGATGCTGATCGAGATGGGCGGCGGCGCGGTCGTCGCGCCCGGCTGGGAGAACGCGCCGCGCATCCGCTTCGAGGCGCTGCTGGACGACCCGCCGATGGACGCGTCGCTGGCCGCACCGGGCATGGACTGCGCCACCTTCACCACCTCGGGCACCACCAGCGCGCCGAAGATCGTGGTGCAGGCCCATGGTTCCATCGCCCGGCACGCGCTCGACGTGGCCGCCGGATTTGGCTTCGGGCCGGAGACGGTCTCGCTGCAGGCGCTGCCGCTGTGCGGCGTGTTTGGCTTCGCCCAAGCCATGGCGGTGCTGGCGTCGGGCGGCAGGCTGGTGATGCTGGCGAAGTTCGACGGCGCGCAGGCCGCCGGGCTGATCCGGCAATGGGGCGTGGACAGCTTCGCCGCCAGCGACGACATGATCCAGCGCATCCTCGACGTGGATGCCGCGCCCTTCCCCAGCCTGAAATTCATCGGCTACGCCGCCTTCAACAGCGCCCTCGACGACATCGTCGAACGGGCGCAGGCGCGCGGCGTGACCCTGCGCGGCCTCTACGGCATGAGCGAATGCATGGCGCTCTACAGCGTCCGCCCCATCGACGCGCCCATAGCCGAGCGCAAGAAGGGCGGCGGCACGCCGGTGTCGCCCTACGCGCGCGTGCGGGTTGTCGACCCCGAAACCGCCGCGGTGCTGCCCATCGGCGAGGCCGGCGCGCTGGAAGTGGCCGGCCCCAGCCTGTTCGACCGCTACGACGGCAACCCGGAAGCGACCGAAGCCGCCTTCACCGAAGACGGCTTCTTCCGCACCGGCGACCTGGCCCGGCTGGAGCCGGACGGTGGATTCGAGTTCCTCGGCCGCATGGGCGACGTGCTGCGCCTCGGCGGCTTTCTGGTGAACCCGGCCGAGATCGAGGAGCACCTGCAGACCCATCCATCCGTCCACGCCGCGCAGGTCGTCGCGGTGGGCACGCCGCAGGGCATGCGGGCGGTGGCGTTCGTCATCCCGCGCGATGGCCACGCCTGCGACGAGGCGGCGCTGCTCGCCCATTGCGGCAGCCTCGCCCGCTACAAGCAGCCAGTGCGGTTCGTAACCCTCGACGCGTTCCCGGTGACCGAGAGTGCAAACGGCGTCAAGATTCGCCGTGCAGACCTACGTCGCATGGCGGAAGTGGGTCGCGCTGCGATTTGAACTGCCGCATGATGCTCTACTTGAAAGCGGCCGTAGATTATTTTGGGTGAAACCGATTATCCTTGGAACTGTTTCCTGCAGCGCGTGTTATGAGTGCAGCGTCGCAAAGAGTCATGCGGTGCTGCGGGGATTTATAACAATGCCGAGTCTACGCTGGCCGCACTTCTAATGGCCGTCATTCTTGTCGTAGAAGACGATGTATTTATTCGCCTGAACGTCGGGTCGATGATTGCGTGCCTATCCGCTTGAGCCAGACACCCGCTAGATGTAGTCTCTCCCGATGATCGGGACGGGCGAATCGTATCATGACGGCGATGGACATTTTTCAGCGCGACGATCTGGGATTTCCGCGGTCGCTGCCTGAGTTTCAACGGCAC
>CALQFM020000063.1 GCA_943329845.2 Candidatus Kuenenia stuttgartensis
GCATCGCCTTGGCCTGTCGTTCAAAAAAAGCCCTGCGTGCGGCCGAGCAGGACCGCCCTGACGTCGCCGCGCAGCGCAAGCTGTGGCGAGCGGCGCAGCCGTTCATCGACCCTGAGAGCCTCGTCTTCCTCGACGAGACGGGCGTCAAACTGTGGCTGATGAAGCGCCAGTGGCAGGTCAGGAGCCAGGAACCAGGGCCGGCCAAGCGGCCGTCCTGATCTCAAAATCCACCCTCCAACCATGTTGTCGTGAAATGTGGGCGCTGTTCCGGTCTCTCGCAGTCGTTACTATTGTCCTGTCGGCCCTGATTTTATCCAGCGTTGTATTGGTGCAGGCCTTCTAGACCTTTTCGGGTAGCGTTCTGGTTTCAGCGCCCACTCCGCTCAGGCCGTTTCCTCGAACAGCTCGCGTCCGATCAGCATGCGGCGGATCTCGCTGGTGCCGGCGCCGATCTCGTAGAGCTTGGCGTCGCGCAGCAGCCTGCCGGTGGGATAGTCGTTGATGTAGCCGTTGCCGCCCAGCGCCTGGATCGCTTCGAGCGCCATCCAGGTCGCCTTCTCGGCGGCATAGAGGATGCAGCCGGCCGCATCCTTGCGTGTCGCCTCGCCCCGGTCGCAGGCCTGCGCGACGGCGTAGACATAGGCCCGGCAGGCGCTCCACGTGCTGTACATGTCGGCGAGCTTCCCTTGCATCAGCTGGAACATGCCGATCTGCTGGCCGAACTGCTCGCGCTGGTGCACATAGGGCAGCACCGCGTCCATGCAGGCCGCCATGATGCCGAGCGGACCGCCCGACAGCACCACGCGCTCATAGTCCAGCCCCGACATGAGTACTCGTGCGCCCCGCCCCTCCTCGCCCAGCACGTTCTCGAACGGCACCTCGCAGTCGTCGAAGATCAGTTCGCAGGTGTTGGAGCCGCGCATGCCGAGCTTGTCGAGCTTGGCGCCACTGGAGAATCCTGCCATGTCACGCTCGATCAGGAACGCCGTGATGCCCTTCGGTCCGGCCGACGGATCGGTCTTGGCATAGACCACCAGCACCCCCGCGTCCGGTCCGTTGGTGATCCACATCTTGCCGCCGTTGAGCACGTAGCGGTCGTTGCATTTGTCGGCGCGCAGCCGCATGGACACCACGTCGGATCCCGATCCCTGCTCGCTCATCGCCAGCGCGCCGACGACGCTGCCGTCGATCAGGCCCGGCAGGAACCGGCGCTTCTGCTCGGCCGTGCCGTTACGCACGATCTGGTTGACGCACAGATTGGAATGGGCGCCGTAGGACAGCCCGACGCTGGCCGACGCCCGCGAGATTTCCTCCATGGCGATCACATGCGCCAGATAGCCCATCCCGGCACCGCCGTCCGCCTCCGGCGCGGTAATCCCCAGCACGCCGAGCGCCCCGAGCTTGGCCCAGATGTCGGCCGGAAACGCGTTGCATGCATCTATGGCAGCCGCGCGCGGCGCCAGTTCCTGCGCGGCGAAGCGCCTGACGCTGTCGCGCAGCATGTCGATCTCTTCGCCATGGCCGAAGTTCAGTGCCGGCAATTCCATGAAGCGGCTCCCGTTTCCCTCCGGATAAGGCTAACGCGAAACCGACCCCACTGACAGTCAGCCGATGACATGTCCGGCCTTCAGCAGCACCATGATGCCCAGCACGATGAAGATCCCTGCGGCGGCGATCCTGATCGCCTTGAGCGGCAGCCGCGATGCCGCCGCCTCACCCACCAGCACCACCGGCACGTTGGCCAGCATCATGCCCAGCGTCGTGCCGGCGGTGACCCAGATCACGCTCTGGTATTTCGCGGCGAGTGCCATGGTCGCCACCTGCGTCTTGTCGCCGATCTCGACGAAGAAGAATGCCACCAGCGTCACCAGGAACGCACTGGCGCCGGTGATCCGCTGTCGCTCGCTGTCCTCCAGCGTGTCCGGCTTCAACGCCCACAGTCCCATGACGATGAACGAGGCGCCAAGCACCCATTGGAAGGTGTCGCCCTGCAGCCAGTTCGACAGGGCCATCCCAACCAGCGCCGCGATGGCGTGATTGGCCAGCGTCGCCCCGAGGATACCCAGGATGATCGGCACCGGCTTGCGGAAGCGGGCCGCAAGCAGCAGGGCGAGAAGCTGGGTCTTGTCGCCAATTTCTGCGATCGCGACGATGCCGGCGGAGACGAGGAAGGATTCCATGACTGTTCCGTGGGCCGGGGACGCGAACCATGATCCGGCGTTCCGCCCGACCCATGATCGGCGCGCCGAACCAATAGTCTCGCCATGCCCGTGGGCCGGATGCGCCATGGCCGGAGCCAAGTCTGTTGACGCATCCCCTCCTGAGATGGAGGCGGCTACTCCCCAGTGGATGCGGCGAACACTACTGCATCGACCTGTGTCCCGCAATGGTGCAGTCGGCCGAGCCGTGTTGCGTGACCGGACACGAGTAACTACCCTGTGCCACGCACTTTTCGCCCGCATTCACAAGGCCATGAGCACACTGATCGGCACATTGAAGCGTTCTGCTCTGGCATCGCCCTTGCTCGTCGCCCACCGGCGCTTCCGCTCTTCAAGGAGCGTCAAGGACATCGCCGAAATCCGTGCCGGACGTCCGGTTGGCGACGGCGAGATCGTGAGTGTCTCCGTGATGCGCAACGAGATGCTGCGGCTTCCCGACTTCTTCCGCCACTACCGCGCGCTCGGTCTCGAGAAGTTCATCGTCATCGACAACGGGTCGACCGACGGCACGCGGGAATTCCTCCTCGATCAGCCGGACGTCGACCTGTATTCCTGCCTGGCCCCATATCCGAATTCCCATTTCGGCATCTACTGGTCCACCGGCCTGCTGCGCCGCTTGGGCATACGCGGCTGGGTGCTGCAGGTCGATGCCGACGAGCATCTCGTCTATGACGGCTGCGAGCGCCTCGGCCTCGCCGATCTCGTCCGGCTCCTCGAAGATTCCGGTCGTCGGTCGCTGCCCACGATGATGCTGGACATGTATCCGCTCGGACCGATCAGCGACGCGGCGCCCGGGCCGGACGACCGGCTGGTCGACATCTGCCCCCTGTTCGACGCCGATGGCTATCGGCTGCTGGAGAAGTCCCGACGCTGGGAAGTGCCGCGCCTCCGTCACTATGCGGGCGGCCCCCGCGAGCGCCTGTTCAGCGACTCCCGCAGGACTTTTCACTGCGAGTTGGCGAAGACCCCGCTGGTACGTTGGGATCCCGGGGCGACCTACATTCACGGTCACTCAGTCTATCCCTTCGACCTCAATTTCGGCGCGCCGACCGGAAGTCTTCTGCACTTCAAGCTGATGAAGGATTTCCACGACCGCGCCAGGGATGCTGTAAGCCAACTCAACCACTACGCGGGCTCTATCGAATACCGCCAGTATATGGCGAGGCTCGACCAGGAACCCGGGCTGTCGGCTGCCTTCGAAGGCTCGCGACGCTACCAGGATTCCCGGTCGCTGATCGATGCCGGCCTGATGACGCCGATAGATTGGCGCTGACCGCACCAAATCACTCGCCTCTGCCCCCATTCGCGCCATGTCAGGGTGCTACGCCTGAAACGGGGAAGAGCCATGCCATCGCCGGTCTACAAGAAGATCACGCTCGTCGGCACCTCTCGGCAGAGCATCGAGGGCGCCGTCCAGAACGCGGTCGCGACAGCTTCGAAATCGTTGAGGCACCTGTCCTGGTTCGAGATCAAACACGTTCGGGGCCAGATTGCCGACGGCAAGATCGACAGCTACCAGGTCGAGGTTGCGATCGGCTTCAGCCTGGAAGGTCAGGAGGAAGCCGTGCACATCATGACGGCTTTATAGCTGCCGTCAGTAGGGAGCGGTCTGGGTCATCGACGGCCGTTGGGCGAAGGCGTCGTACCACGCCTTCAGCGCCGGCCGGCCTTTTTGCCAGGCGTCGTCCGGAAACCGGAAATCCAGGTAGCCCAGCGCGCAGGCGATAGCGATGGTGCCGATATTGACGCCGTCCAGTTCCGCGACGTCCTTTTCCAGCACGTCCAGGATCTGCCGGATCGACCGCTCATAGGCGGCCAGCCGCCCGGGCGACTGCTGCTGCTCGGGCCGTAGCACCTCGCCGCGCCGTGGCACCGCCGCGTCCATGATCCCGTCGCCCAGCGCCTGCAGCTTCAGCACCCGCCAGCGCTCCGGCCCGCTTGGCGGAAAGAGCCCGCCGCCGTGGTTGGCGTCCAGGTACTCGCAGATCAGCGGGCTGTCGAACAGCACCTCGCCATTATCCAGTTCCAGCGCCGGCACCCGGTGGATCGGATTGATCCTGCCATAGCTCGAATCCGCCGCGGCGGCGTCGGCGATCACCATTTCGAGCGGCACGCCGAGTTCGATGGCGGCCGCGCGGACCTTGCGCACATAAGGCGATGCGGGCGAGGCATGGACTTTCATCGGCGGCTCCTGTCATGAAACGAGCCGCAGCATGGCCTCAGTGCCTGATACTGGCAAGAGTCAGTGGAAGAACCGGCCCTTGTCCAGGAAGGTTTCGGGCCGCTCGGCCGGCGTGTCGGTAAGCAGGCTCAGCCAGTTGTTGATTTCCGCCACCTGCTCGACGATCACGTGGATGACGCCTTCGGCGCTCTCCACCTTGCCCTTGCAGGCCATCAGCCGCGCCGTCAGCGTATTTCTTCTGTTTTTCTCATAACCACTTGGGAAAACGACGAGATTAGCCACACCCGTCTCATCTTCCAGGGTGATGAACATCACGTCCTTGGCCGTACCCGGACGCTGCCGCGCCAGCACGATGCCCGCCACCACGATCCTGCTGCCATTGCGCGCCGTCAGCAAATCCCGCGCCGGCCGCGCGCCGGCCCTGGTCAGCCGGTCCCGCAACAGCGCCACCGGATGTTGCTTCAGCGAAAGCTGGGTGGTTTGGTAGTCGGCGATCACATGCTCGCCCGGCCCCATCCCCGGCAGATGCGGCTCCTTCTCCACCCTGGCGCCGTAATCCAGCGCCTCGAACAGCGGCAGTGGTTTGGTCTCGGTCAGCCGCTTCACCGCCCACGCCGCCTGCCGCCGGTCCAGCCCCAGCGACTGGAACGCATCCGCCTCGGCCAGCCGCACCAGCGTCTTTGGCATCAGCCCGGCCTTCTGCCACAGGTCCAGCGGCGACCGATAGCCGGCCCCCCGGCATTCCACCAGCGTCTCGGCCTGGTCTTTTGCCAACCCCTTGATCTGGCGCAACCCCAACCGCAGCGCGGGCCGCGCCCCCTCCATAGGCTCCAGCGTACAATCCCAGTCGGACAGATTAACGTCCGCCGGACGAACCTCGCCCTTGTGCTCGCGCAGGTCGCGCACCAGCTGTGCCGGCGCATAGAACCCCATCGGATAGGAATTCAGCAGGCCCGCCGTGAACGCCTCCGGATAATGGTATTTCAGCCAGGATGACACATAGGCCAGCAGCGCGAAGCTGGCCGCGTGGCTTTCCGGAAAGCCGTAGTCGCCGAACCCCTCGATCTGGCTGAAGCAGCGCTTCGCGAACTCTTCCTCATATCCTCGCGCCACCATGCCGTCGATGAACTCACCGCGGAACTCGTTGATGGTACCCAGATGCCTGAACGTCGCCATGGCCCGCCGCAGCCTGTCGGCCCGCGACGGGCTGAAGCCGGCCGCGACGATGGCGATCTTCATGGCCTGTTCCTGGAACAGCGGCACGCCCAGGGTGCGCCTCAGCACCTCTTCCAGTTCCGGCTTGGGGAACTCCACTGGCTCCAATCCCTTCCGCCGCCGCAGATAGGGATGCACCATGTCACCCTGGATCGGTCCGGGCCGGACGATCGCCACCTCGATCACCAGGTCGTAATAGCAGGCCGGTTTCAGCCTGGGCAGCATGGCCATCTGCGCCCGGCTCTCGATCTGGAAGACACCGACGGTGTCGGCCTTCTGTATCATCCCATAGACGTCCTGGTCCCCCTGCGGAATCGTCGCCAGCTCAAGGCTTTGTCCGTAGTTATTGCGAATGAACTCGAACGTCTTTCGGATCGCCGTCAGCATGCCGAGCGCGAGCACGTCGACCTTGATCAGGCCCAGCTCATCAAGGTCATCCTTGTTCCATTCGATGACCGTGCGGCCTTCCATGGCCGCGTTCTCGATCGGCACCACCTCGCACAGCGGCCCCCGCGAGATCACGAAGCCGCCGGTGTGCTGCGAAAGATGCCGGGGAAAGTTGCGCAGTTCCGAGGCCAACTCCAGCGCCAGCATCAGCGTCTTGTCGGCGGGGTCGAGCCCTTCCTCCCGCGCCCTGTCCTCGTCCAGCGGCCCCGACCACCAGGTGATGGTCCGCGACAGCCTGTCGATCAGGTCCGTGCTCAGCCCCATCGCCTTGGCCACGTCGCGGATCGCGCCCTTGCTGCGATAGCAGATCACCGTGGCGACGATGCCGGCCCGCTCCCGGCCGTACTTCTCGTAGATGTACTGCATCACCTCTTCGCGCCGCTCGTGCTCGAAGTCCACGTCGATGTCGGGCGGCTCGTTGCGGTCCGCCGACACGAAGCGTTCGAACAGCAGCTCGACCTCGACCGGATTGACCGAGGTGATGCCCAGGCAATAGCAGACGGTGGAATTGGCGGCCGATCCGCGGCCCTGGCACAGGATATCCTTGCCGCGGGCGAAGCGAACCACGTCGTAAACGGTCAGGAAATAGGGCGCATATTCCTTGAGGGCGATCAGCTTCAACTCGTTGTTGATGCTGTCTCTCACCTTGTCCGGAATGCCGTGCGGATACCGCCAGGCCGCACCACTCCATGCAAGAAACTCCAGTTCTTCCTGTGGGTTGCGGCCATTCTCTGTGATCTCGTCGGGATACTCGTAGCGCAGTTCGGCCAGCGAGAACCGGCACTGGTCCAGCACTTCCATGGTCCGCCGGATCGCGTCCGGGTGCTGGCGGAACAACCGCGCCATCTCGCCGGGCGGCTTCAGGTGCCTCTCGGCATTGGCTGCCAGCCGCCACCCCGCATTGGTGATGGTGCATTTCTCCCTTATGCAGGTCAGCACGTCCTGCAACCGCCGCCGGCCGGGATGGTGATAGTGCACGTCACCGGTCGCCACCGTGGGCGTGCGCATCTTCAGGGCAAGCGCTTCCAGCCGCCCCAGCCGCTTGGCGTCGTCGCCCCGGTAGTAATGGGTCGCGGCTAGGTAGAGCGGCGCCTCCAGCCCGTCCCGCCACAGTTTAAGTTCGGTTTCGTAAACCTCGTCCAGCACCACCGGCGGGATCGCGATGAACAGATTGTCCTCAGCGGCCGCGCACACATCCGCGCGCGTCAGCCGGCATTCGCCCTTCGGCGCAGCCCGCCTCCCCTTGGTGATCAACCTCGACAGTCGGGCATAGCCTTCCCGATTGCACGGATAGCACAGCACGCTGGAAGCGTCCGTCAGATCAAGCCGGGCGCCCACAGCCAGCTTGATCGTCGCACCCGTATCCTTCTGGATTTCCCGCGCCGCCCGGTGCGCCCGGACCACCCCTGCCAGCGTGTTCCGGTCGGCGATGGATACCCCTGCCATGCCAAGAAGAATCGCCTGCTGAACCAGTTCCTCAGGGTGAGATCCACCCCGCAAGAAACTGAAATTGCTGGTGATCTGCAATTCGGCATAAGCCGTCACGCGAACACCCCATGCAGGAACCAGCGTGGCTTCTCGCCGCCGCCATACAGCCCCTGCCGGTACAGCCAGTAGCGATGCCCTGCCTCGTCCTCCACCTGGTAGTAGTCCCGCGGAGGCTCGTCCTTCAGCCACCATTCGCCTTCCAGCCGCTCCGGCCCGTCAGCCGCCTTCACCCGGTAGGACCTGCCGTGCCGGATGAACTGCATGGGCGGATCGTCGGGCACCAGCGCCATGGCCTCCACCGGCTCAGGTGTCTGCAACAGCCGCAGCGGCCGCTCGCGTCCCACCGGCCATTCCGCCGTGTCGGAGGATGAGAACGGCGCGGCATCCTCCACCGCCCGCTCCGGCAGCCAGCTCTGGCGCGGCGCGGGCCGGGCGATGCGACCGAAGCCGAAGCGGTTGCCCAGCCGGTCGACCAGCTCGGCGAGCCCCGCCCCGCCGCCGCCCTTCACCTGCCAGTTCTCCTGCGCCGGCTTCAGCGCCTCCACGCGGGTCGCCGAGACCGTCACCACCTCGATCCCGAACCCCGCATCGATTTCATCCAGTTTCTCGGCGAACAGCCGGAACAGCGGCTCCGCCCAGCGCGACGGCCGGCTGGTACCGACACGGATGCGCGCCGTCGTCCCGTCCACCCGGTGGCAGGCCAGCGTCAGTTGCCGCGCGCCCTCGCCCGACTGGGTCAGGCTCCGGCACAGCTCGCCCAGCAGCGTCCTCAGGCCGGTCTCGATGCCCTCCCGCGTCGTCAGCGGCTCCAGGCAGGCGACCCGTACCTCGTGCGGCGGCACCGGTGTGATCGGCGAGATCGGCTCATCCACGACGCCCAGCGCCTGGTCCAGCCGTCGCACCGGCTCGGCCGCGAACCGCTCGGCCAGCGCCCGCCGCTCCAGCGGATACAGCGCCCCCAGCGTCCTCAGCCCGAACGAGGTCAGGCTGTCGAGCGTATCGGCCGACAGCCGCAGGGCCGGCAGCGGGAATTCCTTCAGCGCCGTCATGGCGTCAGTCAGGCTGTCGAACGGCGGCAGGATGGTCGTCTCCTGCTGCCGCGCCCGGCACGCCGCCCAGGCCGCGCCCGGCGTATCGGCGATCGCCGTCAGTGGTGTCAGGCCGAAGCCCTTCAGCCGCGCCACCAGATCGGCCGCCAGCGCCGCCTCGCCGCCGAACAGGTGCGCACAGCCGGAAATGTCGAGGAACAGGCTGTCGCCTTCCGCCAGCCCCGCCCAGGGCGTGTAGCGCGTCGCCCAGTTGGCCAGCCGCACCAGCGCCGCCCGGTCGGCCGCTGCGTTGACGAAGCGGGTCTGCAGCGTCGGCTGCACCGCCCGCGCGTCCGCCAGCACCATGCCCGGTTTCAGGCCGCCATGCAGCGCCCGGCGATTGACCGCCGCCAGCACCAGCCGGCCGCGACGTTCCTCGATGGCCGCCAGCACCTGCTTGGCCAGCTCCGGTTCCCGCCGCACCAGCCGCTCGCTGACCAGCCACGGGAACCAGACATTCATGATCCGTCTTTTGTGGCTTTTCTTCATGATCTTACCCGTCGATCCTGATGTCATCTGGCAGAGATTCTATCTCCCCCACCTCGGTGATCGCCGTCCAGCCCTTCGGGCTCCATACCACCGTCCACGCAGCCGGGCGTCCGCCCCGGCACCTGGCCAGTTCCACCCGCCAGCACGGCCATCCCACACCAGCACCGTCCGGCAGGCTGGGCATGGCCGTCACCTGCCAGCGGCTCAGCGCCGTCGCCGCGCCGCCGCGTGCGGCCTCGCCCAGCAGCAGGCAGGTCACACCACCCGTCTCCGCCGCCAGCTGCAGCCGCCGGCTGGCGGTGAAGTCGGCGGCGCGGATCTCGCCCACCACCGCCGACAGGGCGCCGCAGTTCAGCGCCTCCTCGATGGCCCACAGCATGTCCGCGTCCCGGCTGATCCCCGAGACGGTCAGCACCGTCCCCGGCTTCAGCCCGAAACGGGTCAGCCCCGGCATGTAGAGATCATTGCCCCGTTCCAGCCACAGCACCGGCCTGCCGTCCGTGTCCTGGAGCCGCGCGAGCAGCGCCGCGCAGAACCCGGTCGCTGCCCCGTCGCCGCGTACTTCGTGCACGCCGGCCAGCGGCAGCCCGCCTTCCGGCAGCGCCCGGTCGACCGGCGCCATGCCGAGCGGCAGCACCGGATGGCCGGCCGCCTGGCCGACCCCTTCGATCCGGCGGATCCGGTCCCGCAACACCGCCACCGCACTGCTGTTCATGGTCCCTGGCATCGTTGGTCATCGCATTTGTTCTCTTTTTGTTCTAGTCCGCGATTGCCCGGGAGTCAAGAGGAAGGCCCTGTTCTATGCGGCGGCAAGGCCCAGCAGGAACGCCGCGACGGCCATCACCGCCAGCGCCGTCCAGAACTCCGCGAACTTCGCCACATACTTGAAGTTGGACCACTTAAGTGGCTCTCCAATCATCGATTTTCCCCATTGATGGTCGCTCTCGAAGCCTCGTATGCCGCCACCGCCTCGCCGTCGGCGATGGCCAGCGCACCCATGGACCGATCAGCGATCGGCGGCAGCGTCGGACACGGCTGCGCTGCTTCCGGCGGCAACACCGGCACCAGTGGCCGCACGCAGCTTGTTGAGGTCGTGCCACACCCGCTCAGTAAGGCGGCACTCGCCGTAAACAGGAAAACTATGCACCTCATCGACGATCCTCCTGTTGATGGTCCTGTGTTCGATCCGAAGCCGGGAAAGATCGGCGCTCAGCCGCGCGCCGATGGCATCGACCGCGCGCTGCACCAGCCGCTCCTCCGCCCTCGCCCGCCGTTCCGCATCGCGGACCGTCTCGTCCCAGCGGGCCTGCACCTCGGCCTTGCCCGTCTCGTAGCCATCCTGCCGGATCGCCCAGACGCCCCAGGCGAGTCCGCCCAACAGCAAGCCGACGACCACTGCAAACAGCAGAATCCGATGTGCGCCGATCCAGCGCACCAAGGTGAGCCACATCAGATAACCTCTTGGATAATTTGGAAATTGAGTGTCAGCTGACGTTAGTACGACGACCCGTAAAGTAAGATGGAACCACACCGAGATTGCAGCGGTTAACTATAAGGGACACTGTGTCCCCAAAGGAAAATCCATGAGCAGCTTGGTCAAGACCACTATGCTGACTGCCATTCTTGGCATTGGTGCGGTGATAGCGATGACGGCAACGGCGTCTGCGGATGTCGTCTGCAACCACCGCAACGAATGCTGGAAGGTGAAAAAGCGGTATGACACCTACCCGGCGACCCTCGGCGTGCAGTTCTACGACGACAAGTGGTACGAAGGGCATCGCCACGAGAAGCGTTACACGTGGCGCGACGATCGCGATGATGACAGGGGATATTACGACGACGGCAAGTGGGTCACCTTCGAGGTCCACCACAACTAAGCGTTTGCCGCCATCCGCGTAAGCGCCGTCTGGACGCGGAACGATCTCTTCGACTGGCCCTGCCGGGAGCACCCGGTGGGGCTTTTCGTTGGCCGTCCATATCGCCATGCTGACACGGGCGATGGTCGGTGGCCTCTGGTGGCCGAGCGGGAGACTTACCCGCGCCAATGGTCGTGTCTGTACCACCCAGGCCAGCAAGGGCGAGTCCATGCCTTGGACGCCGTGCCAGCATGACGTGATTATCGGCTAACGCCCGTGCCGGCCGGAACCCATTGGGGGAGGTAGCGTTGGTGTGATGTAGCTGTTGGCGATCAGCCAGTGTCGCTCGGCTGCCCTATCCTCCAATCAAAGGGAAGACCGATGCAAACCACCACTCATGCGCGCTTGATTTCGGCGGACAAGGTCGAAGGCACAACGGTATACAACCAGACTGGCGACAAGGTCGGCACCGTCGCAAACGTGATGATCGACAAGCTGAGCGGCAAGGTCGCGTATGCTGACATGACGTTCGGCGGCTTCTTGGGCATGGGCGACAAGCACCATGCGCTGCCCTGGAGCGTGCTGACCTACAGCACGGACAAGGACGGCTATGTTGTCAGTCTCGACAAGGAAAAGCTCGAAAACGCCCCCTCCTATGACCCGAAAGAAGCGCCGGACTGGGATGACCAGACTTGGGGCAAGGAAGTTCACGGCTACTACGGGGTTGCCCCATACTGGGCCTAGGTCTGTCTTGACCCGATGAGGGTCGCCCGGAACCAACGGGGTTCGGGCAGTAGCTTCGCGATCCGACATTTGGTTGATTGGGGCCGCCGGTAATCCTGGCGGCTCCAATCTTCTTTTTTGCCGGGCCCTGACATTGCGCACCGTCTGAAGTTGGTGCCGCAAGTGGGGACGCTCCCCGCAAACCGGGACTCGTCAAACGCCTCCGCATATCTGCGACCATGTGCGCGAGGCTCTCTGTACCGACGAGGTCATCCAGACTGTAACCGGCGTGAAGCGCATCCCGGGTCAACTCCCGGGCAAGTTCGAGCGCTTCAGCCGAATATTTATCCAATGGCGGTCCAGCCCCAACGTTCTGATCCAGCCATAGCTCAACAAAGCTCTCTGGTGACACTGGCGTTGCCCTCGACCCTACGTCAACAAGCAGCCTAACCATGGTCCATTGCATTGGCACTACGCCACATGACGTAGAGGCCGCAGCTGGACGCCGGACTCCACGCTGCTCGAGTAACCTTCCGGTGATCGGTAATGGGCGACCGAATGCCCCTCCCAATTACACGCAGCAGCCTCTTGATGCATAAGTCGTTCGGACCCGCATACAGAGGCGTGAGTTCGTTAACCGCCGGTTCACCCGGGCAGGCAGATACTCCTCGATGACTGGGATGCCCCAGCCACAAGGAGACAAGCATGGTTTCGATCCCTGGGCGACTTCGCCGTCCCGCGCTCTTGGCGCTGGTGGCGTTGGTCACGGTTGGCGGATCCATGGCGGCTGCGTCCGCGCAGACCTATGGCGGCAGCCACGGCCGTCTCGGCGATGATTGGCAACCTGTGCCGGGCCGTTATGAAGGCCGCGCCGATTACCCCCGTCAATCCGCCTACCCGTACGGCAGAAGTGTGTACAGCCGCGCTTACCCGGCGCCCGCCTACTATGGCGGAGGCCAGGCCGGCTTCGACAGCGAGCCATCCTACTATGGCGGATACCAGGACAGTGACGACCCGGACGGCGGAAATGATACGCAGGATTTTGATCGGTCCGATGATGAGGGTCGAGCCCAGTCCGGGTGGCGCGACGATGACGATGGATATGACGAGGACGAATAGATTTGCCCTGCTCGCGGGCTCAGCGCGACCGAGCGAAACCGGAAAACAGCAAGCGAATGAAATCGCCGGCGAATTTGTTGTTTCGGTTCGCGGCCTGGGCTTCGGCAAGGCGTTGCTGCCTCTGACCGACCCGATCCAATTGATCTCGGTTCAGGCTAACCAGGAACTGGAGACTGAAATGCTGAAGAATGCACTTGCTGTTGCGGCCGTCGCTCTCGGGGCGTCCGTGGTGGCGGCCGCTCCTGCGAGCGCGATGCCGGGATATGCCGCGCCCCGGTTGGAAATAAAGGCTGGCCCCGACGACGACTATCCGACCGTCGCGACCGTCCGATATGACTCGCCACTCGAAATCAATGGTTGCCTGCGCAACTGGTCCTGGTGCGACGTCACCACCCGGCGCGGCCGGGGCTGGGTTCATGGCCGGAACATCCAGGCCCAGAGAGAAGGTCGCCGGGTCGAGTTTGGCGCACCGTGGGGCGTTCCGCAGTTCTCGTTCAACTTCGATACCTACTGGGACAAGAATTACCGTGGCCAGCAGTTCTATCGCGACCGCGACCGCTGGGAGCGGCACGATCACGACGATCCCGATGGCAATGACAACGACCCGCGCGATGCCGGCCCCCGTGGCGGCGATCCTCGTGGTTGGGAACCGCGCGACGGCGGACAGCGCGATTGGGATAATTCACGCCCCGACCGCTAAACCGCATTAAGTGACGCCTGGGGTCCCGGCTACTTGCCGGGGCCTCTCGCTCTACTCGGCAGGGAATGGAAGGCGCGGCCCTGTATGGCGGTGCAGGGTCGCCTCCGGCCATTCTAAAACGGCACCAGGCGTCAGATTTTCACCACTGGGCGGCGGCCGTAGTCTGCTCCAGGTCCCCACATCGAGTGAGCCCGACCGGGGTGCGCGTTTGCGTCCCCTACTCCGGCAGCTTGCGCACCGCGCCCTGCGCCGCGCTGGTCGCGAACGCCGCATAGGCCTTGAGCGCCATCGTCACCTTGCGCTTGCGCACCTCGGCCGGCTTCCATCCGGCCTCGTCCTGCGCCGCCCGGCGGCTCGCCAGTTCGGCCTCGTCCACCGCCAGGTGAATGGTCCGGTTCGGAATGTCGATCTCGATCCGGTCGCCCTCGCGCACCAGCCCGATCAGCCCGCCATCCGCCGCTTCCGGCGACACATGCCCGATCGACAATCCCGAGGTGCCGCCCGAGAACCGCCCGTCGGTGATCAGCGCGCACGCCTTGCCCATGCCCTTCGACTTCAGGTAGCTGGTCGGGTACAGCATCTCCTGCATGCCCGGCCCGCCGCGCGGCCCCTCGTAGCGGATCACCACCACGTCGCCCGCCTTGATCTTGTTGGTCAGGATGGCGTTCACCGTCGAATCCTGGCTCTCGAACACCCGCGCCGGGCCGGAGAATTTCAGGATGCTCTCGTCAACGCCCGCGGTCTTCACGATGCAGCCGTCCGGCGCCAGGTTGCCCTTCAGCACGGCGAGGCCGCCATCCTTCGAGAACGGATGCTCGGCGCTGCGGATCACGCCGTCGCGGCGATCCACGTCCAGCTCTTCCCAGCGCCGCGCCTGGCTGAACGCCACCTGCGTCGGCACGCCGCCCGGCGCCGCGAGGAACAGGTCCTTCACCTTCTGGCTGCTGGTGCGGGTGATGTCCCAATGGTCGATCGCGTCGCCGATGGTGCTCGTGTGCACCGTCGGCAGTTCGCGGTTGATCAGCCCCGCCCGGTCCAGCTCGCCCAGGATCGACATGATGCCGCCCGCCCGGTGTACGTCTTCCATGTGCACGTCCGACTTGGCCGGCGCCACCTTGCACAACACCGGCACCTTGCGCGACAGCCGGTCGATGTCCTCCATGGTGAAGTCCAGCTCGGCCTCGTGCGCCGCGGCCAGGATGTGCAGCACCGTGTTGGTCGATCCGCCCATGGCGATGTCGAGCGCCATGGCGTTCTCGAACGCGCCCTTCGACGCGATCACCCGCGGCAGCGCCGTCTCGTCGTCCTGCTCGTAGTACCGGCGCGCCAGGTCCACCACCAGGTGACCGGCCTCCAGGAACAGCCCCTTGCGGTCGGCGTGCGTCGCCAGGGTCGAGCCGTTCCCCGGCAGCGACAGCCCCAGCGCCTCGGTCAGGCAGTTCATCGAGTTGGCGGTGAACATGCCCGAGCACGAGCCGCAGGTCGGGCAAGCCGAGCGTTCGATCTTCGCCACGTCCTCGTCGCTCACCGCATCGTCGGCGGCGGCCACCATCGCGTCGACCAGGTCCATGGCCTGCATCTTGCCGGCCAGCAGCACCTTGCCCGCTTCCATCGGCCCGCCCGACACGAACACGCAGGGGATGTTCAGCCGCAGCGCCGCCATCAGCATGCCGGGCGTGATCTTGTCGCAGTTCGAGATGCACACCATGGCGTCGGCGCAGTGCGCATTCACCATGTACTCGACGCTGTCGGCGATCAGCTCCCGCGACGGCAGCGAATACAGCATGCCGTCATGGCCCATGGCGATACCGTCGTCGACCGCGATGGTGTTGAATTCCTTCGCCACGCCGCCCGCCGCCTCGATCTCGCGCGCCACCAGCTGCCCCAGGTCCTTCAGGTGCACATGCCCGGGCACGAATTGGGTGAACGAGTTCACCACGGCGATGATCGGCTTGCCGAAATCGCTGTCCTTCATGCCGGTCGCGCGCCAGAGGCCGCGCGCGCCTGCCATGTTGCGTCCGTGGGTGGTGGTGCGTGAGCGATAAGCGGGCATGGTCGTTCCAGGCTTTGGCGCTTTCGGGCTCGGCGGATCGCCTTGCCGCCCGAAAGCCGCGGCTGATAAATCTGGAGCGGTTTAATAGACGAAGCCGCTCCTTTTGACTTTGCCCTATATGCACCGGAAGGCGAAAAAGCGGAATGTTTTTTGCTGTTCCGGCGGTCAGACCAGCCCCTTGATTTGCCGCCGCACCGGCGCGTTCCAGCCGCGCCCGGCCGCTGTCCCATAGAGCGCCGTGGCCGCCTCCGTCGCCAGCGTCAGGCAGAGCGCGTCGGCCCGGTCGGACGACGGCAGCCCCCGCCGCTTCAGGTCCTCCTTGGCCTCCACCTTCATCCGGCCCGACGAGGTGAAGGCATAGCGCGGCGCCACCAGCTCGCCGAACAGCGCCTCGTCCTTCGGAATCCGGCAGTCCCGCGCCTCCAGCCAGCCCTTCAGCCGGAACCACAGCTCCGCCCGCAGATTGGCGTAGGTCGCCCCCAGCGACGGGCTCTCGGCCACGTTGATCCCCCGCGCCGGCAGCCCCAGCTCGCGCAGCCGGTCGCACACGCCCGCGCCCAGGCCGATGCTGTCCACCAGGATCTCCGCCGGCCGCTCCTCGCGCGGCAGGCTATCGCACTCGTGCTTCACCACGCCGCAGGTCTGCATCAAATCCAGCCCGCGCCAGGTCCGCACCTCGCTCACCAGATTGCCGCGCCTTTTGGCCAGCGCGCTCGCATCCGCGCCGAACCGCGCCACGTCCAGCCCCCAGACCGCCGGCGCCGAAGCCGACCCTTCCACGTCCCGGTGCATCGCCGCTTCCACCAGCTCCAGCGGGATCACCGTGTCGTCGTCACGCAGCGGGAACTCGCCAAGCACCCGCACCCGGAACGCGTTGGACTCCGCCCCGTAGCGGCCCGCCATCTCGTCCAGGAACGCCGCCGACACCCGCGAGCAGTCGGCGCACGACACCTTCAGCGTCCACCACCCCGCCTTCAGCCGGTGGTGCGTATCGAAGAAGAACCCGCTCCCGCGCGTCGGATTGCCCAGCAGGATGGTGCAGGCCGAATGCCCCGACATGGAGCCCGCCGCCGCCTCGAACACCGCCTCCGGAATGCCCGAGGCCTCGTCGGCGATCAGCAGCACATGCTCGGCATGCACCCCCTGCAGCGCCTCCGGCGTCTGCGCCCGGCTGGTGCGCGCCGAGATGAAGCTTTCCGCCGGCGCCGCCGCCAGCTCGATCCGGTCCGACTTCACGTCGAGCAGCGGCGCCAGCAGCGGCGGCAGCTCCCGCGCCCACCGCTTCAGCTCGGCGAACAGCGCGTCATAAAGCTGGCTACCGGTCGGCGCCGTGATGATGGTCTTCTGCGGATACCGCGTCAGGATGTGCCACAGCGCCAGCCACGACGCGACGCTCGACTTCCCCACCCCATGCCCCGACCGCACCGAAACCCGCCGCTCACCCGACGCCACCGCCCGCATCAGCGCCGCCTGCCACGGATCGGGCGCCACGCCGAGCATGTCCCGCACGAACGAGGACGGATCACCCCTGTGCCGCACGAGCCACGCACGCATCGTCGTACTGATGTTGGGATGATCGGCCATGCGGCCTCCTTGCTGGCCGATGGTCTTCGAGTGGAATCGCGTGTCCGCCATCGACCCGTCCAAGTCGTGCGGAGACTGATGCCAATTCTCCGAAGCGGTCGTTCTCTTGGTTCCGGTGCCGACGGCAGAGCGCCCACTTCAGTCATACGGTCGACCTTGGCCCTTGCTCCAAAGCGGACATTCGCGCCGACTCCCGGTGACGTCCGCTTTCGGAAACACCCGCAACCTCTCTGAACGGCAATGTTGGGTGGAAAGCGGCCTGTCCGCTTGCAAGCCAGTAAGTGAGAGATCGGACATTCGGCCCAAGACCGGGTCTGGCCGAAAGCGGCCTAGCCGCTTTCGGGCTGCACTAGCGCAAAGTAGACATTCGCCGGTCGACAATGTCATTTCTGCTTCCGACCCTGAGTAGCCAGACCTTTACCTGCTATCAGCAAAACTCAAGGGTCAAGACTGACGGGAAGCGATCAGGATCAAGCATTCTGAGTAACGCGTAGCCTGTTCCCGCCAGGCCCCGCATCAAGCCCGGCGCCTCGATGCGGTGGTAGTGGTCTGCACAAAGTTCCCCGCCCAGGACACGGGTCATTATCTCGCCCGCGAGCCGGTCGGCGAGCGCCGCAGAGCCTTCGACGCCTACGGTGCGCGCGGCTTCCAGGAACTCGATCGACCCCAAGGCGCCATGGCAGGGGCAAAGGGCCGCGCCCTCTGTACTCGCCAGGGTGCCGGCAATTGCCTCGACCAGATCGCGCGTCCCTGAGGCGTGTGGCCGGCCGAGCCGGATCGTGGCTAGACCAACGCCCATGCCGCCCCGGCACCATGCAATCATCGTGCGTCCATCGTGCTCGCGTTCGGCGGGTCGTTCGCCCCGCCTCACAGCGCCGGCGGCGTCCAGGTCGCCCACCAGTAAACCATAAGCGGCGTCGAAGTCCTGATCGTTCTGGCGAAGGCGGGCCCAGCGCGCGAGGGCCAGCCCGACCCCAGCCCGGCCATGGGCCAGGCCCGCCTCCGCCTCGTCGGGAAGGGCCTCGGGCGCTAGGGTGCCAAGGCTATTGGCACACGGTCCAAGCGCCTCGATCATTTTGCTGTCCCCGGCCATGGTCGCTACCGCGATCCCGGCCGCCAGGAACCCGGCGCGACCGCCAATCAGATCGACCGTGGGCTCCTCGGCCGCGAAGGGAGCGTGACGGCGAACGATCTCGATCGCTTGGAGCGTCAGCGCGGTGCGGCCGAACCAGCGCCCGACCACGGCCAAGGCCCACGCCAATCCGCCGGCTCCGTCGTACGCGCCGATCGAAATGCGCTCGCGGGGCATGGACCGATGGATCGCCAACGCCTCCTCCAGCGCGGCCTCCGCCACCCGCCGGTAGCGTTGCTCTCCGGTCCTGAGCCAAAGTGCACCCAGGAAAAGTGCGATGCCGGCGAGGCCATCATAAAGGTCGAACCCAACCACGGCAGGGCTCAGGCGAACCCGGTCATCGAGCGTCGGGAACAACCAGCTCGCTCGGCCCCGCCGGATGATGGCCAGCGTGCAGAGCCGATCGCCGATCCCCCGCGCCGCGGTTTCGACCGCGCTCGGATCGGGCAACTCCCGCGCAGTGACCGCCGGCTTTTCCAACGGCGTGTCGAAGGTGACTAACGACAGGCGCGCCATCCACACCTGCCGGTCCTGGTCGACTGAAGACAGGCGCTCGACGCGCTGCCGGCAAGCCTCCCAACCACCGTTCGGACGAAGCGTCCCTCTCCTCCTGCCAAGAGCTGGAACGAGGTGCTGGACAAGCGATCGTTTCCCGACCTGGCTTGAGAAATAGGGAATGTCGCCCAGAAACAGATCCGCTGCATCGGCTGCTTCTATTGCGGGGCCGGGAGATGCACCTGGCGTCAGCGCGCGCAGGCGTTCGTGGAGATGCGAGTTCAGTTCCGCGGCGTCCTCTCCCAGGCTGGGGTGCCAGCTCATATCTAGTAGGCGGACGTAACTCGGGGTCGGGCGCAGGACCCGGCGCGCAAGGTGCCCCCTGAAGCGGCCAAGCGGTCCGGTCTCCATGGAGCCGAGCACCTGGCGCCGTTTCACCAGCAACTCGTATGTTGCTTCAAAGCCCCCGACAATCTCCTCTACGTGGTCAGCGGCGGGTATTCGCCGGCCGTCGAACTCGGGCAAGCAGGTCGCCGCTGGCATGGTGGCGCGGACCTTGGCCATGCGCATGGCGTCCGAGCCCTTTCCCTCCCAGCCGGAAGCGAAGTAGATCGCTTCCTCATCGCCGACATAGCCGAGCGCGCTCACGTCCGCGCTGGCGCGCGCGCCGTTCGCGTCTGCGTCGCCCCTGATGCGAACCGGGAGCAGCAGAGTACGCATGACCGAATCGTTCAGTACCTCCGAGGCCGCGGCACTAGCGCCCCCCATGCCGGCGGGCGGCGAGGTGGTTTCGAACAGGGCTTCCAGATCAACGATCACCGGGTATTCTCCTGCGGCGATGACGTTCTCGAAATGGAGGTCGACGGCGCCCAGGAGATAGGCGAGCGCAAGATTAGCGCCCTGGCGTCGGAAGAACCGATCGACCCCGCCGGCGTCGCCGCATGATGCATTCTTGATATAACGCGCCCATCCATAGGATCCGCGATCGAACACTTCCACGGCACGCAGGTCCGGGTTCAGTCCCGCCTCGTTAAGCCAAGCCGTAAGCTCGAGGAAACCGGTTTCCATAGCGACGGGCCGGGGCTTGTAGATCAGTCGTGCGCCCGAGGCGAAGTCAAGTCGATGCACGGCGCGCCCACCTCGATGATAGTCGCCGAGCGGTTCGGTCCCGATCCAGGGGCCCGGATCTTCGCCACCAAACATGCCTTGGCGCAGGAGATCCTGGTCGGCCGTCAGGCGCGCCAGAGTTTCAAGCGTCGCTGTTTCCCATAATGTCCCGATCGAGGCGAGCCGCCGGACAAGCGCGGGATACTGCCCCAGAACCCCGTAGGAGAACCGCACGTCGGTGAGACAATCGCAAAAGAACCTGTATCGATCCTCGGGGCTGTCGCCGGACAGGAGTTGGCGCTCGCTGGCGGCGCCAAGCTCCAGCACGAGGGTGCGCGAACAGGCCGCGAACAGACGGTTGAAGAGTGCGCGCTCCAGCGTCTCAACTAACCCAGCACGCTCATCCGATCCCGCGGGCGTGACGGCCGAGTTTGCCAACGCGGCACGGACGCCGTGGCGCGGGTCGTCGACCAACGGCAGGATCGCGTTCAACAGGCCCGAAGGCCATGGCAGAGGCTGGCGCCCTTCGGCATATGCAGCCTCAAACCGGCGCGCCCATGCAGGGGCTTTCAAGAACAGGTGACGCCGTTCGGCTGTTGTCAAACCACGGCGCCAAAATCTGCGGGAAATTGAATCGACCGTCATGGCGCCGCATGCACCTGTAGACGGCGTCGAGCCCAAATCCCACCGAAGTTCAGACGCCACTTATGGTCGATCACGGAAATAGTGTAGTCTGAATATAAACAGGGTCAACGTTCGGAGGTCCGCATGTCGAACAATCGACTATTTTCATTTCTGGGTGCGGTTCTGGCGACCCCTTCGCTGACCGCAAGCATGGCGCCGGCGATGCAGAACGACGTCGATCCGCGCGCCATTCAGGGCGCGACAGCGCCAGGTGTGGCAACAGACCGGACCATCGTGGCGCTCAAGGCCGAGATGCTCGGCCTCAGCCCAGCCGAGAAGCTGGCGATCGCGGGAGATCGTTTGGGAAGCTCTTTTGATGAGAGCTCCAGCCGGGCCGGCGCGCATAGCGTGTTGAAAGGCGGTGGCGCCTATTATGCGGACGCTGCAGCCCCTCTACGTACCAACACCAATATTCCCGAATGCCAAGGTTCCAATGTGGGCGTGAAGGGAGCCGGCGCGACGGGCGTTGACACGGCGCCGCGGACCAACACCGACATCCCCGAGTGTCACAGCCCGAGCATGGGCGCGAAGGGTTCGGGCGCGACCGGATTTGGCACCGCGCCGCGAACCAACACCGACATCCCCGAGTGTCACAGCCCGAGCATGGGCGCGAAGGGTTCGGGCGCGACCGGATTTGGCACCGCGCCGCGAACCAACACCGACATCCCCGAGTGTCACA
>CALQFM020000064.1 GCA_943329845.2 Candidatus Kuenenia stuttgartensis
ACCTTGATCAACCGCAAGCGGATGGTAGCGAACTCGGCGGCCCTGAGTGCTGCGGTTTGCGGCAGCGCCTGGCGCAGGCTCCACATCAGCCAATAGGCGGCGGTGTGGAGTATCAGTCGCATCTGGTTGGCATTAGCCGAACGGCATGGGGCGTCAGCGGCACGGTCGGCCGCGTCGATGGCCGCTTCGCATAGACGATGTCCTCGCCATAGCAGCGGATGGTGATCGCCCGGCGCCTTCCGCCCTCGGGCGTCCAGCCGCCGCCGTGCAGCACACCGGGATGCAGCAGGATGACGTCACCGGGCTCGATGTCGAACGAGACGATGTTCCACTTGTCGCGCTCGGCCTCGATGTCCGGCAGCGGCGGCAACTCCTCGCCGTAGTAGGGCAGGGTCGGGTCGATCGAGACCTCCCGCGGGCTGAATCCGTCATATCGCGTGGTGCGGTGCGTGCCGGGGATCATCTCCAGGCACAGCTCCTTCGGCAGCGGATCCAGGCTGATCCACATGGAGGCAATCTGTTCGCCCTCCAGCGGCCAATAGGGCATGTCCTGGTGCCAGGGCGTGCGGTTGCCCTTGCCTTCCTTGATGAAGAACTCGTCCGAGTAGTACCAGATGCGCTCCGACCCCAGCAGCAGAGACATCATGTCGGCGATGGGGGAATCGTACATCAGACGCTGCAGTTCGAAGCTGTGCTCGAAATTCCGTACCGTTTCGGTGAACTCACCCGACTCGCCGGGGAAGAACTTGTGCTTGAACTGCGCGCCGCTTCCCAGCACCCGCTGAAGGCCCAGCTCGATCAGCAGCAGCCATTCCGGATGCAGCGCCTGGCGCAGGAACACGACGCCATCGCGCTTGTATTGCTCGCGAATCTCCGGCGTGATCAGCCCTCGCCAGTCGGCCCAGCCGGGCTGGACCGCATCAACCGTCACGGGATCGGTGTATTCCCGGGTCTCGACCTCGGCCATCGCAAACCTCCCCGTTTTCGAGAATCCGCCAGTCGGCGCCAATGGTTGCCGAGGATGCGCGGCCGGTCAACGCGGCATTCCCGCGGACTTCGGGACCCATGGCAAATTTTTGACTCCATCGGGACCATCAAATGCGACAGGATGCGCCCCTGATTTGATGAAGTGGCCTGCGGGGGCAGGCGCGTATGAATATTGCAGTCGGCACTATAGCGACATGATCAGCTTCGACCGTGGCATCAGAGGCGACGCCGAAAGGAGGGTCGCGCGGCGTTTCACGCTTGCCTATGTGCTGGCGCTCGCCTCGATCGCGCTGCTGTCGGCAATCTCCCACGGCGTGCTCGACAACGTCATCTCCGCGCAGAAGGATTCCGCCACGGTCATCAACATCGCCGGGCGCCAGCGCATGCTGTCGCAGCGCATCGCCCTGCTGGCGAGCGACCTGTCGGCCGGCGACAAGTCGGCCCGCGCGCCGCTGGTAGACGCCATCGACCTGATGGAGCGGTCGCAGAACGCGCTGATCCATGGCGGCGACCTGAAAATCGTCAACCCGCTCTCGCCGGAGACTTACGCCTTCTATTTCCAGGGCGAAGCGCCGCTCGATCCGGCGGTCCGCCAGTTTCTTGCCCAGGCGCGAGTCGTCGCCCGGTACCAGCACGGGCAGGATGCCGAGCTCGCGCTACGCAGCGTCCGCCTGGCCGCGCGCGAAACCCTGCTGCCGCGCCTCGACTCGGCCGTCTCGGTGTTCGAGGGCCAGGCGAACAACCGGATCAAGTGGCTGCAATGGAGCCAGCGCATGATCCTGGGCGTACTGTTCGCGACGCTCGCGGCCGAGGCCATCCTGATATTCCGCCCGTTGGTGCTGAGGCTCGGCGGCTATATTTCCAGCCTGACCGAGCTCGCCACGCGGGACGGTCTGACCGGGCTTCACAACCGCCGTTACTTTCTCGAAATCGCCCAGCAGATGCTGCTGATGTCGCGCCGCGGCACGTCGCCCACCGCCGTCATGGTGCTCGACCTCGACCACTTCAAGCGCATCAACGACAGCCTTGGCCACCGGGCCGGCGACGCGGCGCTGCGGCGCTTTTCCGAGATCGTGCGCAACACCGTGCGGCGCAGCGACCTGATCGGCCGCATGGGCGGCGAGGAGTTCGCCATCGTGCTGCCGGGTGTCGACCGGCACGCGGCGCGCATCGTCGCCGAGAAGCTCCGGCGCGCGTTCGAGGAAGACCGCCAGACGGAGTCGCCGCCGTTTACCGCCAGCATCGGCGTGGTGCTCGCGGGCGAGACCGACAGCATCTCGGACCTGCTCAACCATGCCGACGCCGCGGTCTATGTCGCCAAGCAGAACGGCCGCAACCGGGTGGAATTCTACACCCACGGCGCCGAGGCACGGCGCGCGCCGCAGGAGCGTGACGCCGGCGATCCCGTCGCAGCCTCCGGCCAGAGCGTCAAAGCCTGATCGGCCCCCTGCATCGCACCTGTACCCCACCGGTTCTATACCCTAACGTCACGTTAGTCGTAGATCGGCCCCGGTAGGGAATTACCGTGACGTCCTTGAACGCCTTTCTCGCGCTGGCCCATGTCATCGCCTCCCTGTTGGTCACCGCGCACGTGCTCCTCCACAATCGCGACGTGCGGGCGGCAATCGGCTGGATCGGCGTCGCCTGGCTGTCTCCGGCGATCGGGCCGTTTCTATACTACGCCTTCGGCATCAACCGTGTGACCCGCCGGGCGCTGCGCCTGCCCATGCCCTCGCCCCGGCGCGGGGCGCGCGGCCAGCACCGCGGGCCGGACACCAGCGCGGCCGATCGGGAAATGGTCGGTGAGCGGTTGCCCGATCAGATCGCCACCATCGCCGCCGTGGCCGCCAAGGTGACCGAGCTGCCCCTGCTCCCCGGCAACCGCGTCGACCTGCTGGAAAGCGGCGACCGCGCCTACCCTGTCATGCTGGAGGCGATCGAGAACGCCCGCACCTGCATCGCCGTCATGTCCTACATCTTCCGCGCCGACGAGGTCGGCGCCGCGTTCATCGACGCGCTGGCCCGCGCCAGGGCGCGGGGCGTCGAGGTCCGCGCCATCGTCGACGGCATTGGCGGCGGCTATCTCTGGTCCCCGGCGGTCAGGCGGCTGCATGCGGCCGGCATCCCGGTCGGCCGCTTCATGCATTTCGTGCTGCCTTGGCGAATGCCCTTCCTCAACATGCGGTCCCACAAGAAGGTGCTGGTGATCGACGGCGCGCTGGGCTTCACCGGCGGCCTGAACCTTGGCAACGAGAACACCCGCATTCTGCACCGGCGCCGACAGGTCAGGGACGTGCATTTCCGCATCGAAGGGCCGGCGGTGAGCCAGCTCATGCTGACCTTCGCCGAGGACTGGTTCTTCACCCGCAGGGAGGTGCTCGACGATCCCATGTGGTGGCCGGACATTCCGTCCGCCGGCAACGTCATGGCGCGTGGCGTCAGCTCCGGCCCCGACGACCGGCTCGGCGAGCTGGAATCGGTGATGGCCGTGGCGGTCTGCGAGGCCAGGCACCGCATCCGCATCGTCTCGCCCTACTTCCTGCCCGACCAGCGGCTGGCGTCCGCGTTGCTGCTCGCGGCTCTCCGCGGCGTCGAGGTCCAGCTGGTCATCCCCGAGCGATCCGACCATCCGGTCCTCGATTGGGCCATGCGGTCCCACCTGGAGGAGTTTCTGCAGGTCGGCATCGCCTGCCACCTGACCCCGCCGCCATTCGACCATTCCAAGCTGATCACGGTCGACGGCGCCTGGAGCCTGCTGGGCAGCGCCAACTGGGACGTCCGGAGCCTGCGGCTCAATTTCGAGTTCAACGTGGAATGCTACGGCGAGGAAACCGCGGCGGTCATCGACCGCCTGATCGACAGCAAGATCGCGCGGTCGAAGACGCTTTCGGCCCGGGAGCTTTCCAGCCGCCGCGCGCCGATCCGCTTCCGCGACGCCGCCACCAGGCTTATGCTGCCTTATCTGTGAGCCTGCCCGGCGCCGATTGCCTTGTGAGCGGGAACTTCACTCCCCATTTGCGATTAACCTTGTGAAGATCCCGCCTTAAGGAAGCCGACGTGAAGGTAATCAGCTGGAATCTCCTGCGCCTCGATCAGGGCGGCGCGACGGTGAAGGACATCGCGGCGCTGATCGAGGAGCAGAAGCCCGATCTTGTCCTGCTGCAGGAGGCGTTTCCGGCCGTTGCCAAGTTGCCCGACATGGTTGGCGGCACCCTGTTTCACGAGCCCATGCCATTGCGTCTTTACGGCCTCGCCGCCTGGAGCCCGCATGACGTCACGCCGCGCAAGGCAATGACCCTACCCGCATCGCGAATGCCCGGTCGTCTGCCGCCCCGCATCGCGCAACTGCTGCATGTCGGCGAGATCACCTTCGCGAACGTCCACCTGTCGCATGGCCAGTGGCTCAACCGCTGGCAGCTCATGCGCCTCGCGGCGACCCTGCACGGTCCGGCGGCGGTGATCGGCGACTACAATGCCGTCGGCCCGACCATGCTGCCAGGCTTCCGCGACATCGGTCCGCGCGGCCGAACCCATATGTGCGGGACCATGATACCGCTGCGCCTCGATCGCTGCCTCGCTCGCGGCGTGCGCTGCCTGCAAGGATCCATTCTTGATCGAGGCTCGTCCGATCATCACCCCATCCTGCTGAAGCTGCAGGCCGATCATCATGCGAGCCTGGCGGCCGCCGAATAGGGAACCATTCGCCCTTGCGGCGGTTCAGTCCCCAGTCATCCAACCATGGGGAACTCAAATGAAGCTGGGTCTAATCGCCGCCCTCACGGGCATCGCCGTCGCCATCGGCCTGTCCAGGAAAAAGCGGCCACAAGCCGTGCCCGTTCCCGCCCGAAATCGCGATACGGCCCTCGACCCGAACGTCACTCGGAACGCGCCTGTCACCGGAACCGCCCCGCAGGAAGGCATTAGCCCGTAAGCGAGCGGCTTGTCAGAGAGAGGCGCGGCCTGCCAGGGCGTGGGCTTCGGCCTCGCTAATCACGTGCAGCAGGCAATGGTCGTTCACCCGGTCGGCCGGGATCAGGAACTCGCGCCGGCCGGCGCCAGCGCCGACCCACTCGAAGTCGCTGAGTTCCTGGTCGCTCAGCATCACCTCGATCTCCACCGCGGCGAACGGACCGTCCACGTCGTCCGGGACCGGCCGGTCAGAGAAGCGCACGCCTGCGTAGCCGGAACGCGTCCGGTGACCCGCCAGGCTGTCGCGGAAGCCTTCGCTGAGGATTCGGCGCAAATTCTTACGCGCCGTGAGATGATAGAGCGTCGTCATTCCACCACTCCCTGTGCCGGTTGAACTGGTCGGTTGCTCCTCAGGATATAGACCGCGATCCATGGCCTGCGAGGGGCGGCTGCGTGAACTTTTCGTTTCGCCGCCTACTCTTGCCGCCAGCGCCACGCCACCCGATAAGGCCGGAATCCCAGCTCCTGCTTGAACCGCCGCATGCCGTCACCCTGCCGGTGGTGCCAGGTGTATTCCAGCCACGCGGCGCCGCCGCGCTCGCCCTTCTCGATTGCCTGGCGGATGGTCTCGCTGAACAGCAGGTACATGATCCCGTCGCGCAGGAAGTCCGCGTGGCCCATGACGCCCCGCAGCACGATCACCTCGCCGGCGTCGATCCACAGCATGTAGCCGCGAAGCCGTCCTCCGGCGTCGAACACGCCGTTGCCCTGCCGGTCGGCGAAGGCGCGCGCGACGCCCTCCTCGGTCAGCACGTCCAGTTTCATGGGAATGCCCTGCCGGGCCGGCGTCGAGCGATGGATTTCCAGCATCTCGCCGCGGTAGCGTTCCGCACTGATCGGCTGGACCGTGTAGCCGGCCTTTTCCGCCCGGCGCGCCTTGCGCCGGGCGTCGGCGAACTCGCCGCCCCGCAGGTAGCCGCCATCCCAGCCCGACAGCCGGACGAGCGACGGGCCGTACGACCCGATGGAGACCTTCAGCCTGGGATGGCGCGCCGTCACGTCCTGGAACATCGACCAGGCCGCCGCGTCGCCATGCATGCAGATCTCAACGCGGTCCATGGACATGATGTCCAGCACCCAGCGCAGCCCGCCCTTCACGCCTGAATATCTGCCCATCCGCACGCCCCAGGCCCAGCGTCCGAGCCTAGATAGTCCGGCGTTCCCGCACAAGATTGCCTCGCGCCGTTGACAGCACGGCCCCGTGTCCGCCACACAGGGCGTCCACTGGAAGGAACCGCCGTGCCGGTCTCGAACGCCTACCATCCCGACCCGCGTCACCCCTCCCTGGGCGGCGAATTCTACGACGTGGTCGCGCCCGCCGACTTCCCCAAGGCGGTCCTCCGGTTCCGCAATGACCGCTGGGCCGCCCGCGTCGGGCTCGATACCCTGACCGACGTCGAATGGATCGCCCATTTCGGCCGGTTCGAACCGCTCCCCGGCAACATTCCCCAGCCGCTCGCCCTGCGCTATCACGGCCACCAGTTCCGCAGCTACAACCCCGACCTTGGTGACGGCCGCGGCTTCCTGTTCGCCCAGATGCGCGACCATGTGGATGGCCGCCTGCTCGATCTAGGTACCAAAGGCTCGGGCAGGACGCCCTGGTCGCGCACCGCCGACGGCCGCCTCACCCTCAAGGGCGGCGTGCGCGAGATCCTCGCCACGGAGATGCTGGAGGCGCAGGGCGTCTACACCTCGAAGACCTTCAGCCTGATAGAGACCGGCGAGGATCTGATCCGCCACGACGAGCCCTCGCCCACCCGTTCGGCGGTCATGGTGCGGCTCAGCCACAGCCACGTCCGCATCGGCACCTTCCAGCGCCTCGCCGCGCTCGAGCAGACCGCCGACCTCCGGCGCCTCGTCGACTACTGCATCGAACACTATTGGCCCTCGGCCGCTGGCGCGGCCGATCCGGTCGCCGCGTTCTTCGCCCTCGCCGTCCAGGCGATCGCCCGCATGGGTGCCGACTGGTGGGTCGCGGGCTTCGTCCACGGCGTGCTCAACACCGACAACACGACCATCACCGGCGAGAGCTTCGACTATGGCCCGTGGCGCTTCCTGCCGACCCTGGATCCAGCGTTCACCGCCGCCTATTTCGACCATTCCAGCCTCTACGCGTTCGGCCGGCAGGCGCCGCAGCTGTTCTGGAACTGCGAACGCCTCGCCGGCTGCCTGCTCGACCTTTCGAGCCAGGCCGAACTGGTGAAAGGCCTCGAAGCCTTCCAGCCCGCGTTCTGGAACCGCCTCGAAGCGCGCACCCACGCCAAGCTGGGCCTCGTTCCCCGCGACGGCGCCCGCGAGCTGGTCCAGGACTTCTACGAAGCCCTGCACAAAAGCCAGGTTCCCTACGAGCGCGCCTATTTCGATCTCGTCGGCGGCGCCTTGCCGCAACGCATCGCTGCCAGCCCGCACCGCGACGCCTATGAGGGCGAGCACTGGAAGGGCGTTGTCGCCATGCTTCGGACCGCGCAGCCGGCGCCCTCTGCCGCCGCGGCGTTGGCCCACCCCTATTTCGCCGCGGCTGCGCCTTGCACCATTCTCATCGACGAGATGGAATCGACGTGGTCGCCCATCGCCGAAGCCGACGACTGGTCGGTTCTACATGGAAAAATCGAGGAAATCCGGGCGCTTGGCGCCGCGCTTGCCGCGCTGCTGGAGGCAAAGGGCCAAGGCTTTCTTCCCTAGGCCAGAACGGTCCTCACCCCGAGGAAGTCGGCGATCTCGCCCTTGCGCATCAATGCGTCCTGATATCCCAGGTCGATCAGTTCGCCGCAAAAGCCGGGCTCGAACAGCAGGTAGCTCGGCACCCGCCATCCCGAGCCCCAGGCGCCGGCGCCGCGCAGCAGGCCTTTGATGGTCCACGGGATTTCCTTGACGTGCTTCCTGGCGATCTGGCCGATATCCTGCGACGGCTGCACGATCAGCACATCGATGGTGCGCAGGGGACTTTCCGCCGCCTTCTCCGGCGAGAGCAGCGACAGCGTGTGGTTGATCCGGCGCAGCCGTTCCACATCCTCGTTCAGATTGTCGTTGAACAGCAGGTCCAGCATGTGCCCGGCGATGTCGCCCAGGGTCGGCACCCTGTGGCGGCGCGCCTCGACCTCTCCCGTCTCCACGCCGCGGTCCCGCGTGCCGACGACCAGGATACGCTCGGCGCCCAGATGGATCGCCGGGCTGAGTGGCGCCGTCAGCCGCAGCGACCCGTCGCCATAATAGTCCTCTCCCACCTTTTGCGGCGGAAAGATCACCGGCAAGGCCGCCGAGGCGAGCACATGCTCGGCGGTCACCTGGCAATGCACGCCGTCACGCCGCGCCCGCCGCCATTCCGGCAAGTCGGCCGGCCCCTGGAAAAACGTCATTGCCCGGCCGTTCGCATAGCTCGAGGCCGTGATCGCCAGGGCCTCGAGCGTACCATCCGTGAGGCACTGCGCGATCCGCTCGAAATCGATCGTCTCGTTCAGCATCTCGACCAGCGGCCCGTTGCGCAGCAGCGACAGGGGATTGCCCTTGCCGAAGCCACCGACGGTCAGGGTCGCCAGCCAGTGCAGGGCAGTCGCCGTCACGGTCGGAACGTCGGTTCTGTATATCCGGGATGTCCGCAGGTTGGCCCACATCTTCTCCAGGTCGGCGACGCCCACGCTGAACCGGTCAGTGCGGCTCGCCAGATAGGCGGCGTTGATCGAACCGACCGACACGCCGCAGATCACCGGGAACGGATTGGGGCCGTCGCCCCACAGCTCGGCCACCGCTTTCAGAACGCCGACCTGGTACGCGCCACGCGCACCGCCGCCCGCCAGCAACAGGCCGGTTCTGCTTCTGGTCTGCGCGGTTGCCCCCGTCATGAAGTCAATATAGAGCCTGATCGATCCTTCGCGCCACCCGCGAGCGGCGGGACCTCGGGCGATGTGTCCTGTCGTCGTACCCTTCGGGACAGGTGCCTTGGCAATAACGACCGTTGGGAATAACGTGGCGCCCGGCTACGGCAAGCAGGCAGTCCGTTGAATATCTCGACGCCGTTCATCAAGCGCCCCATCGCGACCACGCTGTTGATGGCCGCCATCCTGCTTGCCGGACTTGTCGCCTATCCCATGCTGCCGGTCGCCAAGCTGCCGCAGATCGACTTCCCGACCATCGCGGTGTCAACCTCGCTGCCTGGCGCGAACCCGCAGACCATGGCCTCGTCGGTCACCACGCCGCTGGAGCGCCAGTTCGCGCAGATTCCCGGCGTCAGCCAGGTGACGTCAACCAGCGTGCTGGGCTATTCGTCGATCACTCTGGTGTTCGATCTGGACCGCGACGTGGACGACGCCGCCGTCGACGTGCAGGCGGCGATCAACGCCGCCACCGGCCAACTCCCGAAGAACCTGCCGTCGCCGCCGACCTTCAGGAAGGTCAATCCGGCCGACACGCCCATCGTGCTGATCTCGGTGACCTCGGACACGCTGCCGCTCACCACCGTCGACGACTACGCCGACACGGTGATCGCCCAGCAGCTCAGCCACATCACCGGTGTCGGCCAGGTACAGATCGGCGGCGAACAGAAGCCGTCCGTGCGCATCCAGATCGATCCGGCGAAGATCGCCTCGCTGGGCCTGAGCCTCGAGGAGGTTCGGGCGATCATCGCCACCGCCTCGGTCAACTCGCCCAAGGGATCCATCGACGGCGCCAGCAGGAACCTGACGATCTACACCAACGACCAGATCGTCGATGCGCGGCCGTGGAACGACGTGATCGTCGCCTACCGCAATGGCTCGCCGATCCGCATCCGCGACATCGGGCAGGCCATCGACGGTCCGGAGAACGCCAGGTCCAAGGCGTGGAACAACGGCCGCGAGGGCGTCTACCTGCTGGTCTTCAAGCAGCCTTCCGCCAACGTCATCGACACCGTCGAGCGGGTAAAGGCGGCGCTGCCGCTGCTTCGGGCCTCGATCCCGGCGGCGATCGACGTCGAGCCGCTGATCGACCGCACCATGACCATCCGCGCCTCGGTCGAGGAGGTGCAGCACACGCTGCTTCTGACCATCGTGCTCGTCGTGCTGGTGATTTTCCTGTTCCTACGAAACCTGTCGACAACGCTCATTCCGGCGGCCGCAGTGCCGCTGTCGCTGCTCGGCACGGCGGCGATGATGTACGTGGCCGGATTCAGCCTCGACAACCTGTCGCTGATGGCGCTGACCATCGCCGTCGGCTTCGTCGTCGACGACGCCATCGTCATGCTCGAGAACATCTACCGCCACCTCGAGGCCGGCCTCAGCCCCATGCAGGCGGCGATCAAGGGGTCGTCCGAAGTCGGCTTCACCGTCATCTCCATCGGCATCTCGCTGGTCGCCGTGTTCATTCCGGTGCTGCTGATGAGCGGCATCATCGGCCGGCTGCTGCAGGAGTTCGCGCTGACGGTATCCATGACCATCCTGGTGTCGCTGATCGTGTCGCTGACGCTCACGCCCATGCTCTGCTCGCGGGTGTTGAAGGACGAGCACAGGATGCGCCATGGCCGGCTCTACATGGCGTTCGAGAACGCCTTCGCCGCGATCACCGCATCCTATGCCCGCGGCCTCGACTGGGTGTTGAAACGACAGCCTCTGATGCTCGGCGTGTTCATGGCCACGGTGGTCGCCACTGTCGCGCTCTACATCGCCATTCCCAAAGGCTTCGTGCCGCAGCAGGACGTCGGCATCATCCTGGGCATCTCGGAAGCCGCCCAGGACATCTCGTTCGAGGACATGGCCAAGCGCCAGGCCAAGGTCGCACGGATTGTCGCCGCGGATCCCGACGTGGTCGCCGTGGTGTCGTCGGTCGGCACCTCGGGCAGTCAGACCCTCAATAGCGGGCGGCTGTTCATCAACCTCAAACCGCGCAGAGAGCGCGACGCCTCGGGCGATGAGATCATCGCCCGGCTGCGCGAGAAGGTGTCGTCGGTCGTGGGCATCGTGCTCTACATGCAGGTGCCGCAGGACGTGAACGTGGGCGGCCGCATCAGCCGCACCCAGTACCAGTACACGCTGCAGGACGCCGACCTTGCCGAGCTCAACACCTGGGCGCCGAGGATGCTGGCGAAGATGCGCGAACTGCCGGAGCTGCGCGACGTGGGCAGCGACCAGCAGATCGAGGGCGCGACGATGAGCCTGACCATCGACCGCGACGCCGCCGCGCGCTTCGGCATCCAGCCCCAGCTTATCGACGACACCCTGTATGACGCCTTCGGCCAGCGCCAGGTCGCCCAGTATTTCACCCAGACCAGCACCTACAAGGTCGTGCTCGAGGTGCTGCCCGGCATGCAGAGCGACCCGCTGACGCTGGACCGTCTCTACGTCAAATCCCCCAGCGGCCAGCAGGTGCCGGTATCCAGCTTCGTGCGGTACGACCCGACGCCGGTCAGCCTGCTGTCGGTCAACCACCAGAGCCAGTTCCCCGCAGTCACGCTGTCGTTCAACCTGGCGCCGGGCGTGGCGCTCGGCGAGGCGGTCAAGGCCATCGAGAAGATGGAAGCCGGGATGCAGAAGCCGGCCGCGCTGGTCGGCACGTTCCAGGGCACAGCCGAGGCGTTCCAGCAGTCGCTGTCGACGATGCCACTGCTGATATTGGCCGCGCTGGTCGCCGTCTACATCATCCTCGGCATCCTCTACGAGAGCTACATCCACCCGCTGACCATCATCTCCACGCTGCCGTCGGCGGGCGCCGGCGCGCTGCTGTTCCTGATGCTGTTCGGCAAGGATTTCTCGATCATCGCGCTGATCGGCATCCTGCTGCTGATCGGCATCGTCAAGAAGAACGGCATCATGATCGTCGATTTCGCCATCCGCGCCCAGCGCGAGCAGGGGCTGCGGCCCGAGGCGGCGATCCGGCAGGCCAGCCTGCTGCGCTTCCGCCCGATCATGATGACGACGGCCGCCGCCATGATGGCCGGCTTGCCGCTGATGCTGGGCTCGGGCACGGGCTCGGAGCTGCGCCAGCCCCTCGGTATCGCCATGGTCGGCGGCATGATCGTCAGCCAGGCACTGACCCTGTTCACCACGCCGGTCATCTACCTGGCGTTCGAGCACCTGGCCGAGCGCCGCCGCAGGCGCAAGGCCGAGCGGCCCGGGCCAGCCGAACCGGAAGCCGAGGCGGCCGAATAAGGCTCAGCCGCGCCGCCGCTCCAGCCAGGTCGCCGCCAGCACGCAGCCCATCGCCCACGCCGCTCCCACGCTCCAGCCGGCCAGCACGTCGGTAGGCCAGTGCACGCCCAGATACACCCGGCTCAGTCCCACGACGAAAGCCACGAACAGCGCCACGCCGAACACATAGGCCTGCTGCCGCCGCCCGTCCTGGGCCCGCGCCAGCAACGCGCCGAGCGTCAGGTACAGAACCGCCGAGTTCATGGCGTGGCCGCTGGGGAAGCTCAGCGAGGTCTCGGTCATCAGGTGCGGCACGATGTCCGGCCGTGTACGGCCGAACGCCGCCTTCATCGCCTGGCTCAGCAACGAGCCCCCGATCACCGAGACCAGCAACAGCAACGCCGAGGCCCGCTTGTCGTCCAGCAGCAGGTAACCCGCCGAGGCAATCACGATCAGCGTCAACAAGGCCGTGCTGCCCAGGCTGGTTACGTCACGTACCGCGTCGACAAGCCAGGGTGGCCCGACCGGATCGGCGAGATTCGCCGGATTGCGGAAGGCCAGCAGCACCGCCTTGTCAAAGGCCTGCGTTTCGCCCTCGACCATCTCGGAGGTCAGCAAGCCGAAGCACAGCGCTGCCGCTGCCCCGACGAAAATCGCCGCCAGCACGCCCAGCTCGATGCGGTCGCCGGGCAGGAGCCGGCGAACCAGTTTCAAAATATCCGTCAAACCGGCCTCCGTTGCGGCGAAATCGAACACTGGCGCCATCGTACCGCGTTGGGATGGCCTTCGTGTCGGGGATTTCGTGACGCGGTCCGCTGCCCAAGCTATCCTAGGTGGACTTTATCGGGGGGAACCAGGTGGAATTTCAGGCCCTCACCGGCAGCGTGGCGTTCGCCGTCACGCAGACGGCGGTGGCGCTGTTCATGATCGGGCTTTACGCGCGGCCCGGCGAGACGCGTGTACCCGCTATTGGGCTATCGCCAGCGCGCTCGTCGCCATTGGCGTCATTGCGCCCTTTCCCTTCATCGGCACCCCGCTGCGCCTTTCATCCATGGCGTTTGGCACCACCGCCATCGTCGCCGGACTGGTGTGGATGTGGTGGGGCATGCGGGTCTTCTTCGGCCGCGCGCCGAAAGCCTTCGGATGGTGGCTGATCGGCGGCCACGCCGTCATGTTCGGCGGCATCTACGCCTTCGTCGCCGAAACGCATTTTCGGGTTATCAGCTTCGCGGTGGCCGTGGCGGTTTCGGTCGCCCTGATCGTGGTGGAGGTCTGGCGGGGCAGCGGTACTCCATTGACGGTGGCACGGCGGCTGGTGGTGTTCGCCTATGCGGTTACCCTGGCCCCGATCATCGTCAGGGCGGCGATCCTGCTCGGCACCGGCACCCGCATGACGCCGCTGACCGACAGCACCTTCAACGTGATCATGCTCTACCTGCTGCCAATGGCCGGCGGCCTGCTCAGTTCGGTAGGCACGCTGCTGATGTATTTCGAGCGCACCATCGCCGAGAAGGACTACATCGCCAACCATGACGAACTGACCCGGCTCTACAACCGCCGCGCCGTCATCGAGCGGGGCATGCAGACGCTGGCCGCGGCCGCCCGGAGTAACCGGGCCGTCTCCATCCTGCTGATCGACATCGACCACTTCAAATCGGTGAACGACACCCTGGGCCACGAGGCAGGCGACCGCGCGCTTTCTGCCGTCGCCACGACCCTCTCCGCCGCCTGCCGGCGTTCCGACATCATCGGCCGGCATGGCGGCGAGGAGTTCTGCATCGTCTGTGCCGACACCACCGCCGAGGAAGCCATGCACCTGGGGGAACGACTGCTGCGCGCGGTCGAGGCAATCACGCCGCCGCCAGGCCTCCGCCGCGGCCTCAGCATCAGCATCGGCATCGCCACGGCGACCGACGAGCAGGGCTGGGATGCTCTGCTCCAGCAGGCCGACCGTGCGCTCTACGCCGCCAAGAACGCAGGCCGCAACCGCGCTGTCGCCGCTTAGCCGCCCTGCTCCTCACGCCGTGGCGGCGCTTCCCAAGACACCCGCATGCCGTTAGACTCCGGCTTCAGGGAAGAAACACTCATGCTTTATCAGGCCTATACTGCCAGCGCGGCCACCGGGCCCGCGCGGAATCCCTCTGCCCCGTTCACGAACGGCAGCGACCGCTTCGCGCGGCGGGATCTTCGTACCGGATGCGGGGCCGTCCATGCAGCGCCGAAGGTCCTGGCCCGCGAGCGGACGATCATCGCATGACCGGCCCGGACACCCGACTTCCCAGCCAGCGCACGGGATCGGCCTATGAGGGACCGATCCTCACCGCGCTGCTGACCCTCGCGATCCCGATCGTGGCGGGCAACATGCTGCAGTCCGCCTACCAGTTGCTCGATGCGTTCTGGGTGGGCAGGCTGGGCGCCGCGGCCGTTGCCGCCGTCCAGATCACCTTTCCGATCACCTTCATGATGTTCGCGCTGGGCGCAGGCTTCTCCATCGCCGGCTCGACCCTGATCGCCCAGTATGTCGGCGCCCGCAACCAGGGCATGGTCAACCGGGTAGCGGCGCAGACCATGCTGCTGGTGGCCTGCATATCGCTGGTCCTGGGCCTGATCGGCTACGCCATCGCGCCGGGCTACCTGCGGGCCATGGGCATCGCCGCCGACGTCTATCCCGGCGCGCTCAGCTACATGAGGATCGCCTTCCTCAGCCTGATCTTCGCCTTCAGCTTCGCCGTGTTCCAGGCGGTGATGCGCGGCGTCGGCGAGGCCAAGCTGCCCATGTACGTGATCCTCGGCACCGTGGTCCTGAATGGCGGCCTCAGCCCGCTGCTGATCTTCGGCTGGGGACCGATCCCCGGCCACGGCGTCACCGGCGCCGCCATGTCGAGCTTCTTCACCCAGGGCGTCGCCGCCGTCATCGCCATGCTGGTCCTGTTCGGCGGCCGTCACGGCATCAAGGTGTCGTGGTCCGACTTCAAGCCCGACATGACCTACATGAAGCGGGCCTTCCTGCTCGGCTTTCCGTCGTCGATCGAAATGTCGACCCGGGCGCTCGGCGTCATCATCCTGTCGTTCCTGGTCGCCAGCTTCGGCACGCGGACCATCGCGGCCTATGGCGTCGGCACCACGATCCTCCAGGTTGTGGTCATACCGGCCATGGGTCTTGCCATGGCGATCTCGGTGCTGGTGGGCCAGAACATCGGCGCCCGCAATCCCGAACGCGCCGGCCTGATCGCCCGCACCGGCGCCATGCTCGGCTTCGGCGCGCTCACCGTTCTGGGTGTGATCGCGTTCATCTTCGCGCCGCACATCGTCCGCTTCTTCATCCCCGGCGACCCGGGTGTGATCGCCGATGGCTCCTCTTTCGTGCGCATCCAGAGCCTGATCTGGGGCTTTGTCGGCCTGCAGTTCTGCCTGGTCGGCGTCCTGCGCGCCACCGGCAACATGATGGCCACCATGATCATCGCCCTGGTGTCCCAATGGGTGCTGATGTTCCCGCTGGCCTATGTGCTTTCCAAGCACACGACGCTCGGCGCCGAGGGCATCTTCTGGGCGTTCCCCATCGCCAACGTCGCCATCACCACCATCACCGTGATCTGGTACTGGAAAGGCGACTGGCGCTACGTCCGCCTCACCGAGGACGAACAGACGGTGGTCGCGGTCAACGAGGCCGCTGCCGTCGAGGAGCACAGGCACTAGGCCAGCGCGGCTTTCACCCTGGGCAGAACCCTGTTCATCAGCAACTCCACGCGCGCCCAGCCGCTCTCGAAGCTTTCGCCGGGGAACTTGGCCCAGAAATGGACGTCCCGGATCTGCGGCCAGGCCTTGAGCATGCCGGTCAGCTCGCGCACCGCCGTTTCCGGATCCCACAGCTCGTAAAGCCCGCCTTCGATGGCAGCGCGGCCGTCGGGGAACAACGGCGTGGTCTCGGGCGGGCCGAACGCGCCCCAGCCGATATAGGCGTTGGTCTGGTAGAGCACGTGCGGCGCCACCTTGGCCGCCTCGCGCTCCGGGTCGTCGGCGACGATGGCCCAGTTGCCGGCATAGATCGCGCCGTCCTGGCGCCCCTGCGCCTTCAGCGCGTCCACATAGACGTCGTGACCGATGCCGCCCGTCGACAGGAAGCCGTCGCCGATCGCCGCCGCACGCGCCATGGCCGGCGGGCTCAGGCCGCCCATCAGCAGGTTCGGTACATGCTCCGGCGCGGGCGTGACGCGCAGATTGTTCACGTCGAACCGCTTGCCGTGGAACTCGAATCGCTCGCCCGACCACGCCTGGCGGATCACCGCGACGGCCTCCTCCATCAGGCTGGGCCGGTGGCGCACGTCGCGGCCGAACTGCTTGAATTCCACCTCGCGGTAGCCGCCGCCGACGCCCAGGTCGAAGCGGCCGCCGGTCAGCAGCGACACCGTCGCCGCATCCTCGGCGATGCGGATCGGATCGTGCAGCGGCAGCACCATCAGGTTGGTGCCGATCCGCATCCGCGTCGTTTTCGCGCCGATGGCCGCGGCGATCACCAGCGGCGACGGCGTGTAGCCGTCATCGATGAAATGATGCTCGGTCAGCCACACCGAATCCCAGCCCGCCGCCTCGGCCGCGACGATCTGCTCCAGCGCCTGGGCGTGGAAGCGCTCGGACGGCATTGCCCAGGGCTCCGGATTGCGGAAGTCGTACCAAAGGCCGAAATTAACCATGCCCGCCTCCCCCGTCAGGTCAGTTCCGCGAGGAACTCGAGCAGCACCTCGCCGTAGCGCGCCCTCTCCTCGATGAAGGGAGCGTGCCCGCTTTCGGGGAATTCCACCAGCCTTCCCAGCGGCGCCAGTTCAGCGGCGCTCCGGCCGATTCCCGGCGGCGCGATAACGTCCTGTCCGCCCACCACCGACAGAAACGGTACGGATAGGCCGCGCAACGCATCTCGCTGGTCAAGGCTGTCCAGGTCGAGCAGCGCGGCATCCGCCGACGGCGCGTTCTCCATGAACACCGACCACATCCAGGTTTTCAGCGCGTCGCTCACCGGCCGGGCGCAGATGGCGTGTGCCAGCCCCTCCAGAAAGGTCGCCCGGTCCTGCCGCAGCAGGGTGACGGTTTCGGCGACCGACCCCGGCGCGCCGCCATGGGGAAAATCCGGCGCCTGCACGTAGCGCGGCGTCGCGCCCGCGGTCGAGACCACGCCGCGGCACCGCGCGCCCAGCCTGACAGCCGCCTCGACGGCGACCGGCCCACCCAACGACCAGCCATTGACCGCCAGCCGATCCAGCCGCAAATGGTTCGCGAGCGACACCAGGTCCATGGCCGCGCTTTTGATCGAGACGTCCGTGAAATCCTTGTCCGACTTGCCGCAGCCGCGCTGGTCGAAGCTCAGTACCGCATGGCCCGCACCGGTCAGCAGCGGCAGCACCGTATCCCACAACCGGCAGCTCATGCCCCAGCCATGGATCAGCGCCACCGGCAGTCCGACGCCGGGGTAGTATTCGTAGTAGATGCGCCGTCCCGGCTCGGTCTCCAGATAGGCCATCAGGGAATGCTCCAGCCGGCATCGATCACCAGTTCGGCGCCGGTGACGTATTTGGCTTCGTCGGAGCACAGATAGACCGAGCCGTAGGCGATGTCTTCGGGATCGCCCATGCGGCCCATGGGGATGGCGGCCTTGATGGCGGCGTCCATCTCCGGCGTCAGGTCACCCAGAATCGGGGTGCGGATCTGCCCGGGCAGGATGGTGTTCACCCGCACGCCCTGCGTGACGAACTCCAGCGCCGCCGATTTGGACATCAGCCGGACCGCCGCCTTGGTCGCATGGTAGGAAAGCGAGCCCGGGCTGCCGACCATCCCGTAGAGCGACGAAATATTAACAACCGCGCCGTTGCCGGACTTCGCGAGTTCGGGCATCGCGGCGCGCATGCCGTACCAGACGCCGGTCTGGTTGATGGCGATCATCCGCTGCCAGCCCTCCTCGGTTTCATCAGTGACGCCGCCGGGATGATAGATGCCCGCATTGTTGACCAGCGTGGTCAGTGTGCCGAAGCGCGAGACCGCCGCGGCCACCGCCGCCGCCCAGCTTTCCCCACTGGTAACGTCGAGCCGGACGAAGATCACCTCGCCGCCGGCTTCATTCGCCTCGGCCGCGACACGCGCGCCCAGGTCCTTCTGGATGTCGCCGGAAACCACCCTGGCGCCTTCGCGCGCGAATAACCGCACATGCGCCGCGCCGATTCCGCTCGCACCACCCGATACGAGCGCCACCTTGCCGTCAAGCCGTCCCATCATGTCCTCCCCAACGCTGCGGGGATGAGAACACAAACAGGAGTCCATTTGCTAGAACGGAACAAACGTCCTAGCCTGTCCGCGGGCGCCCTGGGGAGGGTGCAGAAACGGGAATCAGGAGCGGACGATGGAAGTAGGCCTGCTGATGGTCTTCCAGAACTTCATGGACCGGGCAACCGACCACGAGGTCTATGAGCGCGACATTCACCTGGCGAGTCTCGCCGAACCACTCGGCTTCGACACGCTGGGCGCGGTGGAGCACCACTTCTTCAACTACGCCATGGCGCCCGACAACATGCAGTTCCTCAGCTACATGGCGGCGAAGACCAGCCGCATCGGCCTGCTGACCGGCGCCGTGATCCTGCCGTGGAACAACCCGCTGCGCGTCGTCGAGAAGATGATCATGCTCGACCACCTCAGCAATGGCCGGGCACTGTTCGGCATCGGCCGCGGCCTGGCCAAGCGCGAATACGACCGCTTCGGCATCTCCATGAACGAGGCCCGCGACCGCTTCGACGAATCGGCCGAGCTGATCCTGCGCAGCCTCGAGAGCGGCGTCGTCGAAGGGGACGGTGCCTACTACAAGCAGATGCGCACCGAAGTGCGCCCGCGTCCGCACGCCACCTTCAAGGACCGCTTCTACTGCGTCGCCATGTCGTCGGACTCGGTGCCGGTCTGCGCGCGCCTGGGCGGCAAGATGATGAGCTTCGCCCAGAAGCCGTGGGAACAGATGGCCGGGCATTTCAATACCTATCGCACCATGTTCCAGGACTTCCATGGCCGGCCCGCGCCATCGCCGGTCTGCGTCGACTTCATGTGCTGCGACGAAAGCGGCGACCGCGCCGAGGAACTGGCCCGCGAGCACATGGCCAACTACTACCTGACGGTCATGGAGCACTACGACATGGCCGGCGACCACTTCAAGAACATGAAGGGCTATGGCGACTACGCCACCAACGCCGAAATCCTGCGCGACACCGGCATGGCGGACGCGGCCAATGGCTTCGTCGACATCAACACCTGGGGCACGCCGCAGCAGATTCTCGACAAGCTCGAGAAGCGCAAGGAATCGCTGGGCGATTTCGACCTGACCGTGCAGGTGAGCTATGGCGGCATGAGCCTGGAGAATGCGGAGAGCAGCATGCGCCTGTTCGCCGAAAAGGTGCTGCCCGAAGTGCGGGGCTGGCGCAAGGCGGCCTGAAGACCGGCGGAAAATTCGGTCGAACATGGCGGCTGGCGCCGTCCGGCGGCGTCCCTACTTCCAAGGGGACGATTACGGACACACAAAAGCGCGGGCGTAGGTCCATGAACCAACTGAAGTCGACGGCTGCCGGCGCGGTCAGCAAGGTGCCGGCGGTTACCCTCGGCTTCTGGATCATCAAGATCCTCGCCACGACGCTGGGCGAGACCGCTGGCGACACCGTCTCCATGACCATGGATCTGGGCTATCTGGTCGGCACCGCGATCTTCTTCTCGATCCTGGTCGCGCTGGTCATGGCGCAGACGCTGGCCAGGAAGTTCCACCCCTGGCTTTACTGGGCGACGATCATCGCTTCGACGACCGCCGGCACGACCATGGCCGATTTCGCCGACCGTTCGCTGGGAATCGGCTATCCTGGCGGGTCTTTGCTCCTGCTGGCCTGTGTGCTGGCCTCGCTTGCCGTATGGTACTGGTCCCAGGGAAGCGTCTCGGTCAATAGCGTGAACACACCGAAGGTGGAGGTATTCTATTGGTCGACGATCACGTTCTCCCAAACCCTCGGTACCGCGCTCGGCGACTGGGCTGCGGACTCCGGTCTGGGCTATGATGGCGGGGCGCTGGTCTTCGGCGCAGCGCTCGCGCTGGTGGTGGCCGCCTGTCCGTCGTCAGAACATTTGGCGCAGATCTCGGCTTGGATTAGCGGAGGACCGGCCTCATCTGTTGGGTTGAGATTATGCGGCGCGGGTGCGGTGAAGCAAGCGTCGCTGGTTAAGCATGCCGTCATCGTCAGGTTCGTACCGGGAAAATATGGCACGAGACATCAGAGATTCCTTTCAAACCGCTTCGGATTTCTATGGCTACCGGGTTCCATACCACCCCCGGTTTTTCACGGACGTATCGGCAGCGCTGAACTGCCATTCCGACACGACCGTGCTCGATATCTGCTGTGGCCTAGGTCAGTTGTCCGTGGGCCTTTGCGGTCATATTGGACGGGCTGTTGCGGTTGATTTCTCCGAGCAGATGATTTCCAGAGCGGTTAAGCACGACCGTATTGAGTATCTTCACTACGACATCAATTCGAATACGCCAGCACCAGCGTCTATTTCCTCTTCAACTTTCAATCATTTTGTCATCGGACGCGCCATACACTGGATCGAACGGGACAAGCTTCAAACTCTCGCTCACAGCAGCCTGGACCAAGATGGCAGCATAGTCATCTGCGGCGCCTCTTTTAGCGCCGAGAATCCTTGGCTCTCCGCGTTTACCGCGCTCAGAGAAGCATTTTCTCATCGAGAGCCGCGTAAAGACTATACCGGCAAAGAGAAACCGTGCCTATCCGCTTGAGCCAGACACCCGCTAGATGTAGTCTCTCCCGATGATCGGGACGGGCGAATCGTATCATGACGGCGATGGACATTTTTCAGCGCGACGATCTGGGATTTCCGCGGTCGCTGCCTGAGTTTCAACGGCACT
>CALQFM020000065.1 GCA_943329845.2 Candidatus Kuenenia stuttgartensis
GTCGCGCTACATGACAGTGGAAACGCTCGCGCCGTTGAGCGATGATCCCCTCGTCAGCCTGCCCGCCGTGGCCGTCTGATCAACCCGGCCCCGCCGGAGAGCGCGGTGACCACATCGCCGCAGTTACACCACGCGGTGGGACACGATCGTAGTATCGCGCTCAAAATGGGATCATGCTGGCTTCAATGGTATCAGGGGCAGTAGGGGGCCACATGAATTTTCGGACATTATATGTTGTCATCAGCGCGATAACTTTGTGCGGCTGTGCCACTAGCTATGTAGCGACACCGATGCCCTCATCAGGTCAACAGGTTCGGTTTGATCGAGGTGCCCCGACTATATTCTCTGACTTGGCAACAGGTTCGATCCAGATCACGTCAGCCGGGTACAACGAGGACGATAACCGTCTCGTTTTTGGCGTGGCGGCATTCAACAAGCTGGGTCATCCAGTCAACTTTGGAACTGAAAATATTACCGCAGGTTCGCAGAAAGGAGCTCTAACGGTTTACACCAAGGAAGCTCTTGCACACGAAGCTAAGGTGAAAGCAACTTGGCAAGCGGTAGGTACCGTTCTTGCCGGTGCGGCCGCTGCGTATGCCGCTAACGAAAATGCTTACCATACGACCCATGGTTACATTGCCACTCCATACGGCGGCGCAAGTTTCTCTGCCACTTCATACGACCCTTATGCTGCTCAATTAGGCACGGCCATTGCGGCGGCCTCTACGGCTTATAGCTTAAACTCGATCCAGAATTCGCTTGATCAGACACTATCCAGACTTAGCGGTGAAATGTTGCAAACGACAACCGTTGATCCGGGAGCTGCAGTTGGCGGCGTTATCGTTATAGACATGCCGAAAGGCAAGCCTCCACAGTCGATATCTGCGGAGATTACTTTTGCCAACGATAAGCACATAGTTCAGTTCATTGTGACAAGAGACGATCAGCCTCGACCGGTTGTCCCGGCGGCAAGCTTGACGACAAATGCGGCGAGGAGCAGTCCCAGCCCGGTCTCTGAGGGCTGGTCGGAAGCGCCGGTTGGGCCAGCACCAATGGCTCCAGCTGGGGCGCGTCCCGGAATAACAATTCCCTATCCGGGCGAGTAAGGCGGCCCATTTGCATTGGTAGGACAGCAGTCCGGCGGCAACCGAACGCTAGCCGTCCAGCTTGAAATCCATCGCTTTGCTCACTTAGCATCCAACGCTCAATTGTTGGTGATGTTGCTTTTCGATTTAACCAGAGGCACTGGCTCGGTGTTCGGTGCACCGCACTTGGCGAATTTCTTCGTGGTGATATCCCGACACTTCGTGTTCTCGGGGGGCTTCGGGCAGGCGATAAACTTGCCCTTGGCGTCGCGGCATTGCTCGGCATTAGCGACATTGGCGAGAGCGCCGAACGCCAATGAGACGGCGATCACTAGGGCGAGGGTGTTACGCAGCATTGCTGTTCTCCACGGTAAAGAGGCGGCTAGCTTGGCACCGGCAGCGCCTCCGTTACAGGGGCATTCGCAATTTAGGGTACCTTGCGGCGAAGAAGTATCCTCCGCGAAGTCTGGGCGGTAGCTTTCGGGAACAGCACCAACGCCGATCTACGATCACTCGGGGTCGGATTCAGCCTGACTGCTTAGGGTGGAAGCGAACATGCTGGCTGCGATACGCGCTGGCAAGACGCCCACTCCTCATGAGCATTGGGTGAGCAAAGCCGCGTGCCGGGGGGGGCTCTATAAATTGGGGCTTATCCAGTGGGCGCACATTGGCCTGGATCGCCCTTCGCTCTCGAAGGTATCCCCCCGGTCCATCGTGAAACAGGGGGCGGGTCCCTTTTCAGGCTTTCAGGATAGGGCGGGCGGTGCGCGTCCATGTGCAACAATATTACCAAAGCACGCAAAAACGACAGGGTCGGCCATGCAAGGTGCGGCGGCGCGGGCATGTCGTTGAGGCTCTACTGGCAGCGGCAACCGAGTGCTCGGATTAGCAGCTTTAGCAGCTTTAGCAGGCCAAAGGCCGCATCTGCACTTTTGCCTGTGGTCAAGGTTCAGGCTGATGACGGAAAGCTTCAGCCTACCGCGGGGTCGAGATCAGCCGGCCCTGTCCAGACGGGCGCGATCCTGATGGTTGCTCCCAGGTGCCCGCATTTCCGGCAGCGGGCACGCTCCCTCAATGACTGGAATGTCATGTCGCCATGGAGGCTGAGAGTCGCCCCGATGTCGAGCGACGCGCCGTGGTGGCAGATCGGCGAGGATCTGGTGCAATACAGTGCCAACGTATAGCGCCCGTTGGCCGCTGATAGCCGATCACTCATTGCCCCGAACCCTCTCTGCCGCAGCTAACCCATGGTAGGGCAAGAGGCGCGGCCCGCAATCGAGTAACGCAATAGAACTGCCCGGACAATGGATTGGCGGGGAAGAGAGCACCCCGCCAGATCGCTCCAGCGGGGCTCCATAGGCGTGGCCGATGCGCCCTGATCCCCCACCCATTTGAGTGGCAGGCGGCGACGCTTGGATGCCAGTGCGGCGCTCACGTACGAGGCCACGCGGGCGAAGCTTCAGGCGACGCTAGAGGATGTCGGCGTTATGTTCCTCATGCTGGGTAAGGTTGAACGTGTTGGCGTGGAGTACAAATCATGAGGCTGCTGTCGGCCTGTACGGCGCTGATCATCATTGCGGTTGCACCGTCCGCATTGGCCGATCCCTGTAAGGCCATTCCGGACACAGGCCCCATGCCTTCGTACCTGGCCAACGGGTCCAAGTTCTCCGGCCCGGTAGTGTACGTGGGCGATGGCGACAGCTTGTGCGTGGGAGTTGGCGCGGGACCTGAAAAATGGGTGGAGGTTCGCCTGGCTGATTTCTACGCGCCCGAGTTGAAGTCGGCCGAAGGGCCTGCGGCTAAAGCTGCATTGGAGCAGATCACCATGAACAAGAAGATCGAGTGCGTTGCAGATCACCAGAGCTATGACCGGATCGTTGCCCGGTGTCAGCTCGGTGGAGTGTCGCTGGGTGACCGCATGAGATCAGCCGGGATCACAGAAGGCGGCAACGGTAGGAACTAGCCAAGAGTTCAGGTCTCATCGACGCTTCGGGGCATAACAAGCATGTTGATGTCAAAGGGAGCACTATCTCCCGAACGGCCACCTTGGCCTAAGGTGAGGCCGCCATAAATGCGGGCACGCCAAAAACTTGACCATGGGTCGTCTAGGAACCGCCACCCTTGGTAGAGCACCGCGTCATCACCGGCCACGCCACGCACCTCGTCAGCAGCGTGTCCGACGAGCCTATCCATAAATGGGCGTTCGTCGCCGGCCTTAGCGAACTTTGCGCCGACAAAGTAGTCGGCTGGGACCACGGCATTCCAGTGGTGATTAACCAGCCCCTTTGCGATGAATTCGAACAGCCCGGTGATTTGATCGGGCTCAAAGGGAATGCCCATCCTGGGCATCAGAACTTTAGAGTGAGTCACCCAAACCGTTGAGGCGTTTTTCAAGTGATCTCGAACGATCCTGTTCTTTTTGACGCGCTCGATACCACGCTCGTCCCATACCTCGAGCGCGGCCGGATCGCCGCTGCCCATCGGCAAGACAGTGGCTGCATAATGCTCTAATTTCGACTTGGCATTGTTGCACGCCTCACAGGCGGCAACGATGGGCAGGCCCCCGCGTTTGCGGGTCGCAAAGAGGCTTTTGGCAAAAACATGGTCTGCTGTCATGTCGACACGCTCAACGCCGCAGTAAGCGCATGGTTTACCTTTGAACCTGTTGTGCCGGGACACGGTGCGACCTCTAGAAATTCGTAGATAGTCATATGGTGCGTTTGTCTTAGATCGCATGGCCATACACGGCGCGAAACAACGCGCATTGATTGCTATGTGATTGCTAAGGCCTCTTTACCATTCTAATGGGCAACTCTAACCCATTGAAAACAATGGTGGGCGAAGAGGGACTCGAACCCCCGACATCCACGATGTGAACGTGGCGCTCTACCAACTGAGCTATTCGCCCCTCGTCGCCGAGGACGCGCCGTAATACGGTCCTCGGTCGCGGGTGTCAAGCCGATGAGGAGACCTCCCCCCTGCTTGTCACCCCGGACTTGTTCCGGGGTCTGTATGGGGCCCGTCACGTAACCTCGCAGAGAGGTCGCGTCGGAAATTGCAGGGTTCGTCCCCTGCGACGAGACAGACCCCGGAACAAGTCCGGGGTGACAATTGGAGGGTGGGGCGCCGAGCGTCAGCTTCGGGTGGCGATCAGCGCCGCCAGCGCTTGCGGCAACTCGCTGAAATCGTCGATCAGCACGTCCGCCAGCAGATCCACAGCCGGGACCGTCGAATAGCCGAAACTCACCGCCACCACCGGCGTGCCGGCGTTGCGGGCGGTGTCGACGTCGGTCTGGCTGTCGCCGACCATCACCGTGCGCCGCAGGTCGCCGCCCATGCGGTCGACGGCGGCGGTCAGGTGGCCGGCGTGCGGCTTCTTGTCGGTCACCGCGTCGGCGCCCAGGATGGCGCCGAACCAGTGGCTCATGCCCAACGCGTCGAGCAGAAGTTCCGTAAGGCGCTGGGGCTTGTTGGTGCATACGCCCAGCTTGACGCCGTTGTCGCTGAGCAGGGTCAGCGTCTCGATCACGTTGGGGAAGGCCGTGGTGCCGTCGGCGATATGATCGGCGTAATAGTCGAGGAAGGTAACGAACGCGGCTTCGAACGTGGCATCGTCGAGCGTCGTGCCCGCCGCCGTCACCGCCTTCTGGATCAGCGCCCGGGCGCCATGGCCCACCATCTGCCGCACGTCGTCGGGGCTCACCTCGGGCAGGCCGATGCCGCGCATGGTGTGGTTGAGCGCGACGGTCAGGTCGGGGGCGCTGTCGACCAGCGTGCCGTCGAGGTCGAATATCACGGTGTCGGGAAGGCGCATGGCGGGCCTGTCTGCATCCTGCGGTGGTAAACCGGCGACCTTTGTGGCAGGTTTCGGCCTTGGAAGTAAAGACCCGCGCGGAAGCGAGAAACCCCTTCATGACAGCCAGGAAAACAGCCGTCGTCGTCCTTGCCGCCGGCAAGGGAACGCGGATGAAATCCAGCCTGCCCAAGGTGCTGCACCCCGTCGCCGGACGCGCCATGGTGCATCACGTGCTGGCGGCTGCCGCCGAACTGGCGCCGGAGCGCACCATCGTCGTACTCGGCAAAGACATGGATCCGGTGGCCAAGGCCGTCGCGCCTGCCATCGTCGCCGTGCAGGATCCGCCACTGGGTACGGGCCACGCGGTGCTGGCTGCCGCCGATGCGTTGGAAGGCTTCCACGGCGACGTCATCGTCGCCTTCGCCGACACGCCGCTGGTCACGCCGGCCACCTACCGCCTGATGCTCGAGCGCCGCCGGGCAGACGATGATCCGGCCGTGGTGGTGCTGGGCTTCACGCCGGACGATCCGGCCGCCTATGGAAGGCTGGTGGTGAAGAAGGGCAAGCTGAAACGGATCGTGGAGTTCAAGGACGCGGACTCCGACGAAAGGGCCATCGGCCTGTGCAACGCGGGGCTGATGGCGCTCGACGGCAAGCACGCCCTCGCCCTGCTGCGGGCGATCGGCAACGACAACGCCAACAAGGAATATTATCTGCCCGACGTGGTCGCCATCGCCCGTGACAGAGGGCTTGAAGCCGCCGTGGTCGAGGCGTCGGCCGAGGAGGTCATGGGCGTCAACTCCCGGTCCGAGCTGGCCAGGGCCGAGGCGATCTGGCAGCGCCGCCGCCGCGAGCATTTCATGGACGAGGGCGTGACCCTGGCCGATCCGGACACGGCATATTTCAGCGCCGACACCATCCTGGGGCGCGACGTGTTCATCGGCCCGAGCGTGGTGTTCGGCCCCGGCGTCAGCATCGAGGATGGCGTGCGGATCGAGGCGTTCTGCCACATCGAGGGCGCGCATGTGGCCACGGGCGCGCGGATCGGCCCGTTCGCCCGGCTGCGCCCCGGCGCCGACATCGGCGAGGACGCCCATATCGGCAACTTCGTCGAGATCAAGAAGGCGGTGATCGAAAAGGGCGCCAAGGCCAACCATTTGTCCTATATCGGCGACGCGCGGGTGGGCGCGCAGGCCAACATCGGTGCCGGCACCATCACCTGCAACTATGACGGCTTCGCCAAGCATTTCACCGATATCGGCGCCGGCGCGTTCATCGGCTCCAACACGGCGCTGGTGGCGCCGGTGAAGGTGGGCGACGGCGCGCTGGTCGGGGCGGGCAGCGTCATCACCAGCGACGTGGCGGAGGACGCCATCGCCGTCACCCGCGCGCTGCAAAAGTCGATTCCCAAGGGCGCGGCCCGGTTCCGAGCGAAAAACACGAAGCAGAAGGTCAAGAGCTGAATGTGCGGCATCGTCGGTATCGTTGGCCGTGAGGCGGTGACGCCGCGGCTGGTCGAGGGGCTGCAGCGGCTGGAATACCGCGGCTACGATTCGGCGGGCGTCGCGACCTTGCCGGACGGCGGCGCCATCGACCGCCGCCGCGCCGAGGGCAAGCTGGGCAATCTGCGCAAGGCGTTGGACGCCAGCCCGCTGTCCGGCACCATCGGCATCGCTCACACGCGCTGGGCGACGCACGGCGCGCCGAACGAAAACAACGCCCATCCGCATGCCACCGAGAAAGTGGCGGTGGTGCACAACGGCATCATCGAGAACTTCCGCGAACTGCGCGAGGAGCTGTCGGCGCAGGGTTACGTGATGGTGACCGAGACCGATTCCGAGGTGATCGCCCATCTGGTCACCGCCGGACTGGACAAGGGCCTGACGCCCCAGCAGGCCGCCGCCGCGGCGCTCAAGCGGCTCGACGGCGCGTTCGCCATCGGCAGTTTGTTCGCCGGACACGGAGATTTGCTGATCGGCGCCCGTCGAGGGAGCCCGCTGGTCGTCGGCTACGGCGACGGGGAAATGTATCTGGGCTCGGACGCGCTCGCCATCGGGCCGCTGTCCAACCGGATCTGCTACCTGGCGGAAGGCGACTGGGTGGAGCTGACGCCGACCAGCGCCGTGATCCACGACGAGACCGGCGCGGTGGTGCAGCGCGAGATCAAGCTGGCCAAGCTGGTTGGCGGCCTGATCGAGAAGGGCAACTACCGCCACTTCATGCTGAAGGAGATCTACGAGCAGCCTGCGGTGATCGGCGACACGCTCGGCACCTATTACAACGCACTCAGCCGCGCGGTGGTGATGCCGGCCATGCCGTTCGACATCGCCACGGTACCGAAGATCACCATGGTGGCCTGCGGCACGGCGTTCTATGCCTGCATGGTCGCCAAATACTGGTTCGAGCGGATCGCGCGGATCAGCGTCGAGATCGACGTGGCGTCCGAGTTCCGCTACCGCGAGGCGGCGCTGCCGGCGGGCGGGCTTGCCATCTTCGTCTCCCAGTCTGGCGAGACCGCCGACACGCTGGCCGCGCTGCGTTATTGCCGCGAGCAGGGCCAGCACATCCTCAGCGTGGTCAACGTGCCGGAAAGCTCCATCGCCCGGGAATCGGACGTGGTGCTGCCGACGCATGCCGGGCCGGAGATCGGCGTCGCCAGCACCAAGGCGTTCACCTGCCAGCTGGTGGTGCTGGCGTGCCTCGCCATTGCCACGGCGCGGGCGCGCGGCACCATCGACGCCGCCACCGAGGCCGAGTTGACCCACGCGCTGGTCGAGGTGCCCAAGGCGGCCTCCGAGGTGCTCAAGCACGACGACCGCATCGAGAAGATCGCCGCCGACATCGCCAAGGCCCGCGACGTGCTCTACCTGGGCCGCGGCGCGCTTTACCCGATCGCTCTGGAAGGCGCGCTGAAGCTGAAGGAAATCTCCTATATCCACGCCGAGGGCTACGCCGCCGGCGAGATGAAGCACGGACCGATCGCGCTGATCGACCCGGCTGTGCCGGTGGTGGTGCTGGCGCCCAGCGACCGGCTGTTCGCCAAGACCGTGTCCAACATGCACGAGGTCATCGCCCGCGGCGGCCGCATCCTGCTGGTCACCGACGTGGCGGGCGAGAAATCGGCCGGCGACGGCGCCGCCTGGACGCTGGTCCTGCCTGACATGCACGAGTTCGTCGCCCCGATCCTGCAGGCGATCCCGGTGCAGCTGCTGGCCTACCACGCCGCCGTCAGCAAGGGCACGGACGTGGACCAGCCGCGCAATCTGGCCAAGTCGGTCACGGTTGAGTAGGAGGGGCGGCCCGTTATTCTGGCCGTTTCGTTCTTTTGAATTGTCACCCCGGGCAATGAGGGTAAGGCACTGGCCGTGTGTGCCTAGCGCCAGTTGAGTAATCCGCCACACGCCTCCATATTACCGCGACCTTTGCGGAGAGACGTCCATGGCTGACTACGATTACGACCTGTTCATCATCGGCGCGGGCTCGGGCGGCGTCCGGGCGGCGCGCATGGCGACGTCCTATGGCGCGCGGGTCGGCATCGCCGAGGACAGCCGGGTGGGCGGCACCTGCGTCATCCGCGGCTGCGTGCCGAAGAAACTGCTGGTCTACGCGTCGGGCTTTGCCGACGACTTCGAGTGGGCGCACGGCTATGGCTGGACGGTCGAGGGCGCGCGGTTCGACTGGCCGACGCTGATCGCCAACAAGGACCGGGAGATCGACCGGCTCAACGGCCTTTATCTCCAGACCCTGAAGAACAACAACGTCGTGCTGCACGAGGCGCGCGCCACGCTGGTCGACGCGCACACCATCGCGTTGACCAAGGAGGGCGAGGAAATCGGCCGCGTCACCGCCGACAAGATCCTGGTGGCTACCGGTGGCTGGCCGGCCATGCCGGACGTTCCGGGCGCAGAGCATGCCATCTCGTCCAACGAGGCGTTCGATCTGCCCGCGCTGCCCAGGCGCATCCTGATCGCCGGCGCCGGCTACATCGCCGTCGAGTTCGCCGGCATTTTCAACGGCCTGGGGTCGCAGGTGATCCAGCTCTACCGGGGCGAGCAGATCCTGCGCGGCTTCGACCGGGATGTCCGCGACGCTGTCGCCACGGAAATGCGCAAGAAGGGCATCGACATCAGGGTGAACTGTTCGCTGATCGCGCGCATCGACAAGCGGGAAGACGGCAGCCTGCTGGTGACCCAGGAGAGCGGCGAAACCATCGAGACCGACGCGGTGATGTACGCCGTGGGCCGCAACCCGAAATCCGGCGGCATGGGCCTGGCCGAAGTGGGCGTGAAGCTGGACGAGATCGGCGCCATCGTCATCGACGACGATTTCCGCACCTCCGTGCCCAACATCTTCGCGCTGGGCGACGTCACCCACCGGTTCCAGCTGACGCCGGTCGCCATCGCCGAGGCCATGGCGTTCACCGCCACCCAGTTCGGTGGCCGCGTGACCCGCATGGACTACCGCGACATCCCGACCGCCGTGTTCACCCAGCCGCCGGTCGGCACCTGCGGCCTGACCGAGGAGGAAGCCCGCGAGCGCTACGACGAGATCGACATCTACAAGGCCGACTTCCGCCCCATGCTGCACACGCTGGGCGGCTCCAATGAGCGCACCCTGATGAAGCTGGTCGTCGACGCCCAGACCGACCGGGTGCTGGGCGCGCACATGGTGGGCCACGACGCGGGCGAGATCATCCAGGGCATCGGCATCGCCATCAAGTGCGGCGCCACCAAGGCCCAGTTCGACGCGACCGTCGCGATCCATCCGACGGCGGCCGAGGAATTCGTCACCATGCGCACGCCGGTGCCGCGGCTGAAGCAGGCGGCGGAGTAGAGCGTTTCCAGGCGGGACAGGAACTGTCCCGCCGTCCGGAAGCCGTGACGAAAGCTGGTCGGATCGATTCTAAAAACTGGCCAAAACCGGGCGCTGAGCGTATATCAGCGCCCTCGAATGACCTTAAACGACAAGGCGAAGCCATGACCAAGAAGTGGTCGCCGGACAGCTGGAGAGCGCTGCCGGCCAAGCATATCCCGGCCTACCCGGACCCCGCGGCCCTGGCCGAGGTGGAGAAGACGCTGAAGTCCTATCCGCCGCTGGTGTTCGCGGGCGAGGCGCGCAGCCTGAAGCAGGACCTCGCCGACGTGGCGGAAGGCCGTGCTTTCCTGCTGCAGGGCGGCGATTGCGCGGAGAGCTTCGCCGAGTTCCACCCGGACAACATCCGCGACACCTTCCGCGTGCTGCTGCAGATGGCGGTGGCGCTGACCTGGGCCGCGTCGTGCCCGGTGGTCAAGGTCGGCCGCATCGCCGGCCAGTTCGCCAAGCCGCGCTCCAGCGACATCGAGACCATCGATGGCGTCACCCTGGAAAGCTACAAGGGCGACAACATCAACGGCATGGAGTTCACGCCCGAGGCGCGCCGGCCCGATCCGCAGCGCCTGGTGCGCGCGTACTCGCAGTCGGCCGCGACGCTGAACCTGATCCGCGCCTTCGCCCAGGGCGGCTATGCCGACCTGCACCGTGTCCATGGCTGGATGCAGGGCTTCATCGCCGATTCCCCGTCGGGCAGCCGCTACCAGGAGATGGCCTCGCGCATCTCCGAGGCGCTGTCGTTCATGGAAGCCTGCGGCGTCACGTCGGAAACCGCCCCGGTGCTGCGCGGCACCAGCTTCTACACCTCGCACGAGGCGCTGCTGCTGGGCTACGAGCAGGCCATGACCCGCGTCGATTCGACCACGGGCGACTGGTACGACACCTCGGCCCACATGCTGTGGATCGGCGAGCGCACCCGCCAGCTCGACCACGCCCACGTGGAATTCATGCGCGGCATCAGGAATCCGATCGGCTGCAAGGTCGGCCCGACCATGAACCCGGACGAGCTGATCCGCCTGATCGACGCGCTCAACCCGCAGAACGAGGCCGGCCGCCTGACCCTCATCGCCCGCATGGGCGCCGAAAAGGTCGAGGACGTGCTGCCGGCGCTGGTGCGCAAGGTGAAGCAGGAAGGCCGTACGGTGGTGTGGTCGTGCGATCCCATGCATGGCAACACGATCTCGACGTCGGGCTACAAGACCCGGCCGTTCGACAAGGTACTGGCCGAGGTGCGCGGCTTCTTCGCGGTGCATCAGGCCGAGGGCACCTATGCAGGCGGGGTCCATTTCGAGATGACCGGCCAGGACGTGACCGAGTGCATGGGCGGCGCCCAGGCGATCACGGCCGAGGGCCTGAAGGACCGCTACCACACCCATTGCGACCCGCGGCTCAACGGCAGCCAGGCGCTGGAGCTGGCCTTCATCATCGCTGAAGGCATCCGCAAGGAACGCGGCGGAATCGCCCGCGTCGCGGCGGCGTCGTAAGGGCCGCTTCGCGGCGACCCTCACCCGGCCGCCCTGCGGGCGTCGACCCTCTCCCCGGGCGGGGAGAGGGGTTTTAGGTCAGGCCTCCATTGCTTCCCCTCTCCCCTCGGGGGAGAGGGTAGGGTGAGGGGGACCCCTCGGGTCAGGGCACCGATGCTGGACAACCGCGTTTCCTGACGGATACTTGCCACAGATCATTCGCAGGCTCCCATGACCGACAGTCTCACCATCGCGCTCGCCCAGCTCAATCCCACCCTGGGAGACGTGAGCGGCAACGTGGCGAAGATCCGCGCGGCGCGGGCGGAAGCGGCGTCGTCGGGTGCGGACCTCGTGGTCTATGGCGAGCTGGTGCTGAACGGCTACCCGCCCGAGGACCTGATGCTGAAGCCGGCCTTCCAGGCGGCGGTCGAGGCGGCGGTCGAGGAGCTGGCGGCCGACACTGGCGACGGCGGCCCGGCCATGCTGATCGGCGCGAGTTGGCGCGAGGGCGACGGCAAGCCGTTCAACGCCGCCATCCTGCTCGACGGCGGCAAGGTCGCTGCCCGGCGCTACAAGCACCACTTGCCCAATTACGGCGTGTTCGACGAGATCCGCATCTTCCAGCCCGGCCCGCTGCCGGGTCCGATCAATTTCCGCGGCGTGCGCCTCGGCGCCATGGTCTGCGAGGACATGTGGTACCCGGACGTGACCGAATGCCTGCAGGAGACGGGCGCGGAAATCCTGGTGGTGCCGAACGGCTCGCCCTACGAACTGGGCAAGGTCGACACCCGCACGCAGCTCGCCGCGCAGCGGGTCAGCGAGAGCGGCCTGCCGCTGATCTACGTCAACCAGGTCGGCGGCCAGGACGAGATCGTCTTCGACGGCATCTCGTTCGTGATGAACACGGACCACAAGGTGCCGGTCCGCATGCCCGGCTGGCGCGAAAGCGTGGTCATCACCAAATGGCGTCGCGATGGCGCCGCGTGGCGCTGCGAAGACGGCGAAAAGGTCCGCTATCCCGAAGGCCTCGAGGAAATCTACCACGCCATGATGCTGGGGCTGCGCGACTATGTGAACAAGAACCACTTCCCGGGCGTCGTGCTCGGCATGTCGGGCGGGATCGACAGCGCCCTGTCGGCGGCTGTGGCGGTCGACGCGCTGGGCGCCGACCGGGTGCGCTGCGTGATGATGCCCTATCGCTACACCAGCTCGGACAGCGTCCGCGATGCCGAGCTGTGCTCGCGGGCGCTGGGCGCCAAATACGAAGTCATTCCGATCGAGCCGGCGGTGACCGGCTTCCTTAATATGCTGGCGCCGGCGTTCGAGGGCCGCGAGCCCGACACCACCGAGGAAAACCTGCAGGCCCGCGCTCGCGGCATCACCCTGATGGCGCTTTCCAACAAGTTCGGCCACATGGTGCTGACCACCGGTAACAAGTCCGAAATGTCGGTGGGCTACGCCACGCTTTATGGCGACATGTGCGGCGGCTATTCGGTGCTGAAGGACGTCTACAAGACCACCGTGTTCGAGCTGTCGCGCTGGCGCAACGCCCATGTGCCGGAAGGCGCGCTGGGACCGGGACAGGTGGTGATCCCCGAGAACATCATCACCCGCCCGCCCTCGGCCGAGCTGCGCGAGAATCAGACCGACCAGGACAATCTTCCGCCCTACGAGGTGCTGGACGACATCCTGGAGTGCCTGATCGAGAACGAAATGACGTTCGACGACATCGTGGCCCGCGGCCACGATCCGGCCGTGGTCCAGCGCATCGAGCACCTGCTCTATATCGCCGAGTACAAGCGCCGGCAGGCGCCGCCCGGCGTCAAGATCACCCGCCGCAATTTCGGCCGCGACCGGCGCTATCCGATCACCAACGGCTTCCGCAATGCGCGCTCGGCGACCCGCAAGCGGGAATTCAACGCATGAGCGTGCGGCTGCGCTTCGCGCCCAGTCCGACCGGCTACCTGCATGTGGGCAATGTCCGGACGGCGCTGGTCAACTTCCTCTATGCGCGCCAGCAGGGCGGCATCTTCATGCTGCGCTTCGACGACACCGACCCGGAACGCTCCACGGAAGCTTTCGCCGACGCCATCGAGGAGGACCTGCGCTGGCTGGGCCTGAAATGGAACACGTCGTCGCACCAGTCGCACCGGCAGGAAGCTTATGATGCCGCCGTCGTGCATCTCAAGGCGTCGGGCCGGCTCTATCCCTGCTGGGAGAGGCCGCAGGAACTGGAACTGCGCCGCAAGGTGCTGCTGTCGCGCGGCAAGCCGCCGGTCTACGAGCGCGGCGCGCTGGTGCTGACGCAGGAGCAGAAGGACGCGTTCGAGGCGGAAGGCCGCAAGCCGCACTGGCGCTTCCGGCTCAACCAGCAGCCGGTCACCTGGCAGGATGGTGTGCGCGGCGAGGTGACGTTCGACACCGCCACCCTGTCCGACCCGGTGCTGGTGCGCGAGGACGGCAGCCTGCTATACACCTTGCCGTCCTGCGTCGACGACCTGGACCACCATGTCACCCATGTGTTCCGCGGCGAGGACCACGTCACCAACACCGCCGTCCAGATCGAGCTGTTCGAGGCCCTTGGCGGCACGCCGCCGCAATTCGCCCATTTCGCGTTGCTGACCGGCGCCGGCGGCGAGGGGCTGTCGAAGCGCGCCGGTTCGCTCGCCATCCGCGACCTGCGCGCGCAGGGGCTGGAGCCCATGGCGGTCAACAGCCTGCTGGCGCGCATCGGCACCTCCGATCCCATCGAGCCGTTCGCCGACCTGGCGCCGCTGGTCTACAGCTTCGACGTCGGGAAGTTCGGCCGCTCGGCCGCCCGGTTCGATCCGCACGAACTGGATGTGCTCAACGCCCGCATCGTCCACCAGCTGCACTACGCCAACGTGGCCGGGCGCATCCCCGGCGTCAGCGAGGAGCTGTGGGAGGCGGTTCGGGCCAACCTGACCAGGGTTTCGGATGCGCTCGTCTGGCTGAAGGTGGTTGAAGGCCCGATGGAGCCGGTCATCGAGGACGCGGCGTTCCTGAATCAGGCCGCCGAGTTGCTGCCGCCTCTGCCCTGGGGCGAGGAGTCCTGGGGCGAATGGACGGCCGCCGTCAAGCAGGCTACAGGCCGCAAGGGCCGCGAATTGTTCCATCCGCTGAGGCTGGCATTGACGGGCCGCGAGCAGGGTCCGGAGATGAAGCTGCTGCTGCCGCTGATCGGCCCGAAGCGCGTACGGGAACGGTTGCTCACTCAATAATTGTTGTCATCCCTGCGAAAACCGGGACCCAGATCAGCGGCTCGACTGGGTCCCGACTTTCGCCGGGATGACAAGGTTATATTTGTTTTGAAACACCCATTACTTGCCGCCACCCGCCCCTTGCGCTATAGCCGCTCCTCCCGACACTGGCAGAACCATGGACCTGACGATCTACAATTCCCTCACGCGGGAAAAGCAGCGCTTCGAGCCGATCGACGAGGGCAATGTGCGGCTCTATGTCTGCGGCCCGACGGTCTATGACTTCGCCCATATCGGCAATGCGCGGCCCGTCGTGGTGTTCGACGTGCTGTTCCGGGTGCTGCGCGACCTGTATGGCGCCGACGCCGTCACCTACGTCCGCAACATCACCGACGTGGACGACAAGATCAACGCGCGCGCCGCGGAATCCGGCGAGGACATCCGCACCATCACCGAGCGCACCGTCGCCGCCTACCACGAGGACATGGACGCGCTGGGCGCGCTGCGGCCGACCATCGAGCCGCGCGCGACAGAGCACATCGCCCAGATGATCGCGATGACGCAGAAGCTGATCGAGCGCGGCCACGCCTACGAGGCCGAAGGCCACGTGCTGTTCTCGGTGTCGAGCGACCCAAGCTACGGCCAGCTTTCCGGCCGGTCCATGGACGAGATGATCGCCGGCGCCCGCGTCGAAGTGGCGCCCTACAAGAGAGACCCTGCCGATTTCGTGCTGTGGAAGCCGTCGACGCCGGACCTGCCGGGCTGGGACAGCCCTTGGGGACGCGGCCGTCCGGGCTGGCATATCGAGTGCTCGGCCATGAGCGAGGTCCATCTCGGCGAGGTATTCGACATCCATGGCGGCGGCATCGACCTGATCTTCCCGCACCACGAGAACGAGGTGGCGCAGAGCGCCTGCGCCCATTCGGGCGAACCGCATGCGCGCTACTGGATGCACAACGGCTTCCTGATGGTGGAAGGCGAGAAGATGTCCAAGTCGCTGGGCAATTTCTTCACCGTGCGCGACCTGCTGGCCGACTGGCCGGGCGAGGTGCTGCGCTACACCATGCTGGCGACCCATTACCGCCAGCCCATCGACTGGACGAAGGCGGGCATGCAGCAGGCGCGCGAGAGCCTCGACCGGCTGTATCGCACCCTGAAGGCGTTCGCGGACATCGAAACCGACGAGACCGATGTTCCCGAGAGCGTGCTCGAGCCGCTGCTCGACGACCTGAACACACCGCTCGCGCTGGCCGCGTTGCATGAACTTGCCACCAGGGCCAACAAGGCAAAGAACGACCCGACGCGCGGCAAGTACAAGGCGCTGCTGCTGGCAGGCGGCCAGGCCCTCGGCCTTTTCGGCAGCGATCCGGACGACTGGCTGAAGCGCCGCGACGGCAACGCGGACGGCCCGACCGAGGCCGAGATCGAGCAGCTCATCGCCGACCGCATCGCCGCGCGACAGAACAAGGACTTCGGCGAGGCCGACCGAATTAGGGGCACCCTTGCCGCGCAGGGCATTATCCTTGAGGATGGCCCGCAGGGGACCACCTGGCGGCGAGGGTAGCAGTTTCTGGTCCAACAACCCTTCGGGGGTGAACGGATTTGAGGCGGTAGTGTAAGCTGCCGCCCGTGCCCAGGAAGCCCGCAGGGCTCCGGCACACGGGGACAGAAAGACTGAAATCATGGCCCGCGAGCGGCTTTATCTATTCGACACCACGTTGCGTGACGGCGCCCAGACCCAGGGCGTAGACTTCTCGGTACATGACAAGCAGCGCATCGCCGCCGAGCTGGATGCGCTGGGGCTGGACTACATCGAGGGCGGCTGGCCGGGCGCGAACCCGACCGATACGGACTTCTTCGCCGCGCCGCCCAGGCTGACTCATGCCACCTTCACCGCCTTCGGCATGACCCAGCGGCCCGGCCAGAGCGCCGCCAACGATCCAGGCCTGTCGGCGCTGCTGAACACCGACGCGCCGGCGATCTGCATCGTCGGCAAGAGCTGGGATTACCAGGTCGACGTGGCGCTGGGCATCCCGCGCGAGGAGAACGTGGCGATCATCGGGTCGTCTATCGCCGAGATCAAGAAGCGCGGCCGCGAGCCCATGCTCGACGCCGAGCACTTCTTCGACGGCTTCAAGGCCAACCCGTCCTATGCCATGCAGTGCCTGCACGCCGCCGCCGATGCGGGGGCGCGCTGGGTCGTGCTGTGCGATACCAACGGCGGCACGCTGCCGCACGAGGTGTCGCGCATCGTCGCCGAGGTGGTGAAGGAAATCCCCGGCGACCGGCTGGGGATCCATGCCCACAACGACACCGAGAACGCGGTCGCCAACTCGCTGGCCGCGATCCTGGGCGGCGTGCGCCAGCTTCAGGGCACCATCAATGGTCTGGGCGAGCGATGCGGCAACGCCAACCTGATCTCGCTGATCCCGACCCTGATGCTGAAACCCGATTTCGCGGAACGCTTCGAGACCGGTATCCCGCAGGGAAACCTGCGCAAGCTCAAGCACGTCTCGCATGTGCTGGACGAAATTCTCAACCGCGCGCCGAACAGGCACCAGGCCTATGTCGGCGACAACGCCTTCGCCCACAAGGGCGGCCTGCACGCGTCGGCGGTCGCCAAGGATCCGCATACCTACGAGCATGTGCCGCCCGAGTCCGTCGGCAACGCGCGCAAGATCCTGGTATCGAACCAGGCCGGCCGCTCCAACATCATCCAGCGGCTCGACGAACTGGGGCTGACGGTGCCCAACAATCATCCGGGCATCAGCCGCCTGCTCGACGAGGTGAAGGAAGCCGAATCCCAGGGTCTGTCCTATGACGGCGCCGAGGCCAGCTTCGAACTGCTCGCCCGCCGCGCGCTGGGCCAGTTGCCCCGGTTCTTCGACACCCAGAGCTACCGCGTGCTGGTCGAGCGCCGCCACAACGCGGTTGGCGAGATGGTCACCGTCGCCGAGGCCACGGTGAAGCTGACGGTCGACGGCGAGAACCTGATCTCGGCCGGCGAGGGCAACGGGCCGGTGAACGCGCTGGACCAGGCCCTGCGCAAGGACCTGGGCCGTTACTCGTCGTTCATCGAGGACCTGCAGCTGATCGATTACAAGGTGCGCATCCTCAACACGCGCGGCACCGAGGCGACGACCCGCGTGCTGATCGAAAGCGGCGATTCCAGGGGCAACCGCTGGTTCACCGTCGGTATCTCGCCCAACATCGTCGATGCGTCGTACCAGGCGCTCAATGACAGCCTGGTCTACAAGCTGCTGCGAGACGGTGCGCCGCCCGCGGGCAAGTGACGTTCGGCGCGCCGTTCGGCTTTTGTGACAGGCCGGCGTCGATTCCTTGGGCTTGCACCGATTTCCTGTATATTGGCGGCTCATGATCACTATCCGACCCTACCGCGAGGCCGACCCGGCCGCCGTCGAGGCCCTGCTCGACAGATCGTTCGGCCCCGACCGGCAGAAGAAAACCGTCTACCGGCTGCGCGAGGGCGTGGCACCGGTGCACGAGTTGGGCTTCGTCGCCTTCGACAACAAGGCGCTGCGCGGCAGCTTGCAGTTCTGGCCCATCCAGGTCCGCCCGCTACGGTCGGACGGGCAGCCCGTGCCCGCGATCCTGCTGGGGCCGCTCGCCGTCGAGCCGGCCTATGCCGGCCGCGGCATCGGCATGGGCCTGATGCGCGTCGGGCTCCAGCGCGCCAGGCAGCTGGGCCACAAGGTGGTCATCCTGGTCGGCGACCTGCCCTATTACAGCCGTGTCGGCTTCCACCGCGAAGGCGCCGAGGGGCTACGGCTGCCGGGGCCGGTCGATCCGAACCGCCTGTTGATCCGTGAATTGGTCGAAGGCGCGGCAATAGACCTCGAGGGCCTCATCGAGAAGCCGTCGGAAGCCGGCGCCGAGCCGGACGACGTTCTCGGCCACCGGGAAGCAGCGCCGTGACGGACGCGAAGACTGGCCAGACGACGCTCAACCTTGCGGAGATCATGGCCCGGCTGCAGGACAGGAAGCTGCCGCCGGTCGACAAGTGGAATCCCGACTTCTGCGGCGACATCGACATGCGCATCGCCCGCGACGGCACCTGGTACTACATGGGCTCGCCGATCGGCCGCAAGCGCATGGTGAAGCTGTTCTCCACTGTCATCCGCCGCGACGATGACAAATATTTCCTGGTCACGCCGGTCGAGAAGCTGGGCATCACCGTCGATGACGCGCCGTTCGTCGCGGTCGAGGCCGATATCTACGAGCCAGGGCCGAACCAGAGCATCGTCTTTCGCACCAATGTGGACGACGAGGCGATCGCCGGGCCGGACAATCCGATCCGCGTCGAGAGCGACCCGAAGACCGGCGAGCCGTCGCCCTATGTGCTGGTGCGCAAGAACCTGTGGGCGCTGATCGCTCGCCCGGTGTTCTACCGGCTCGTCGACTCGGGCGAGGAGCGGGTGATCGACGGCAAGACCGTGCTCGGCATCAACAGCCGCGGCCAGTTCTTCGTCATCGGCAGCCTGGATGCGGCCGACTGAATATGCTGCACGAGCTGTTTCACGGACGGCTTCTCGATGTCCCGAGTTCATCGGGTGCCTATGCGCCGGCCAGCGACTACGACCTGACACCGCATATCCGCGACGCCCTGCCGCCCGACCGCATGCTGCGCCCGGCCGCCGTGCTGGTGCCGGTGATCGACCGGAAAGACGGCGCGACCGTGCTGCTCACCCTGCGCACCGATCATCTCAGCAGCCATGCGGGGCAGGTGGCGTTTCCGGGCGGCCGGGTCGACGACACCGACACCGGCCCGGTCGACACGGCGCTGCGCGAAACCTGGGAGGAGATCGGCCTCGACCGCTCGTTCATCGAGGTGATGGGCGCGCTCGACACCTATGAGACCGGCACCGGCTTTTCCATCACCCCGATCGTCGGGCTGGTCCGGCCCGGCTTCACCCTGACCCTGCAGGCCGACGAGGTGGCGCTCGCCTTCGAGGTGCCGCTCGACTTTTTCCTCGATCCGGCCAACCATCAGCGCGAAAGCCGGGAATGGCGGGGCGCCATGCGCCATTACTATGTGATGCCCTATGACGGTCATCACATCTGGGGCGCGACGGCAGGCATGCTGGTGAACCTTTACAACAAGCTCAAGGGTTGATGCGCAAGACAGGCACGGTGATCACCCAGTCCTGGCTGACCGCCGACGGGGCGGCCGAGGTCATGGGCGCGCTGACGGCGCAGGGCGGCAAGGCACGGTTCGTCGGCGGCTGCGTGCGCGACGCGCTCGCCGGCCGCGCCGTCCGGGACGTCGATATCGCCACCGACCAGCGGCCGGAGACGGTCGTCGCGCTGCTGAAGGCGGCAAAGCTGAAGGCGATCCCGACCGGCATCGAACACGGTACCGTCACTGCCGTAGCGCACGGGAAGCCGTTCGAGGTCACTACCCTGCGGGTCGACATGGAAACCGACGGGCGTCGTGCCGTCGTCGCCTTCACCGACGACTGGGCCGAGGATGCCCGACGCCGAGATTTCACCATGAACGCGCTCTATTGCGATCCGGACGGCACGGTCTACGACCCTGTCGACGGCGTCGACGACCTCAACGCAGGCCAGGTGCATTTCATCGGCGATCCTTATCGGCGCATCGAGGAAGACGCCTTGCGCATCCTGCGGTTCTTCCGCTTCCACGCCTGGTATGGCAAGGGAGCGATGAACGGGCCGGGCCTGGCCGCCTGCCGCGACCGACGCGCCGACCTGGACCGCCTGTCGGTCGAGCGCATCCGGGCGGAAATGCTGCGCCTGCTGGAGGCGCCAACGCCGTTGCCGACACTGCAGGTCATGGCCGAGGCCGGCGTGCTTCTCCAGGTGATGCCCGAGGCGGGCGCGCTGCGGTGCTTCGAGCGTCTGGTCGATATGGGCGAGGGTGATGCGCTGCTGCGTCTCGCGTCCCTGACCAGCCGGCGCGCCGACGTGCTCGCCGGTCTTGGGGCGCGGTGGAAGCTGTCGACCAGGGATCAAGCCCGGCTCCGCCGCATGGCGGCGGGCGAGGCCGATGTGCCTGCCGATCTGTCCGACGGCGAGGCGCGGGCGCAGATATACTGGCTGGGCCCGGACCGCTTCCGCGACCTTGCTCTGCTTGACTGGGCGGCGGATGGCACCGACCGGCGTGCTCTGGTCTCCCTGGCCCAAGCGTGGTCCGTCCCGACCTTTCCGCTCAGGGGCGCCGACCTGCTCGGTCAGGGCATTCCGGCCGGTGAAAGGCTTGGCGCACTATTGCGCGTGCTGGAACGGCAATGGGTCGAGGAGGGCTTCGAACCTGGTCGGGCCGA
>CALQFM020000066.1 GCA_943329845.2 Candidatus Kuenenia stuttgartensis
AGCAACGCTATCGTCGACCATGGCGGGCGTGGCACTTTCTGTCCGGTGTTCGAGAGTGGTCTAAGCGCCTATTCTCTACACCAAATCAGTAGGTTAAGCTACGTTCGCCGACCCGGAATAGCCCGGCTGATGAATAATTCGGGTTAACGACCGTGGCCGCCTGCTGCCGGGATTGCGGGCCGACATCAACATTATCGACCTGGACCGCCTGAACGTGGCCCTGCCGGCGCCGCATCATGACCTTCCGGCCGGCGGCCGTCGGATCATGCAGCCGGTGACCGGCTATGTCGGCACATTCGTCAACGGCGTCCGCACGCGGATAGACGACAGGGACACTGGCGAACGGCCCGGCAGGGTCGTCCGAAACGCCGTTTAGATGCGGCGGACTGCCTGACCGTTACAGGCTCTAGAAATATCGCAGCAATCGCACCTGGGCAAAGCTGTCGGAGTCAATGGCGAGCAAAGGGTTTCGATTGCCGTCGGCTGCGAAATAACGCAGTTCGATCTCGACCCGCCAATTGTCGAACACACGCCGCGACGCCTCGAAGTAAAGGTATGTCGATGCATCCTCGGCATCGATCAACGCTCCAACCAGCACGCGCGCATCGGCCGCATCATTGAAGGTAAGCCGAATCCCGGCGAACGCATCCTTGTCGTAAATGGTGACCGGGTTGAACTGCACCTTGCGGTCGTCGAAATTGAACTCTGCGATAAGGCCGAGGTCGATATCCATCCCCAGCGCATTCTTGATCGTGTATTCGCCCCCGAACACCGTGGCGAAGAACGGGCTGCCCTGACCAAAGCGATAGAGCGCCTCGCCTTTCAGGACGAGATCGCCCAATGCCCAGGCGATGTCGATGCCGGCCTGGGTCATGGTCTGGTAATAGGGGCGCAGGACCGGGCCGCTTGTGCCGGCTGCGGTCTGCAATAGGGGCTCGCGATTGGTACCGTGGAAAACGCTCAATCCCAGATCGACCGGGCCGAAGGAATTCTGGTATCTCGCCGCCAGATCGACGTTCCACTTTTTCCCGCTGGCTTCGAACTCCGGGTCCTTGGTCTCGATCGGCATCGGCCCGCGCAGGCGCGAGTCGTTGGAGTGGAAGGTTCGCTCGCGGAACAAGGTCATGGCATACAGATCGAGTCGTCCCCAGTCGCCTTGCAGCGTCAGATCGACCATCGGCTGGCCGAGGTAATCGTCACCATCGACGTCTTCCACCGCATCTACCTGATTGATGACGTTCACGAGATGACGCGATTCGGCAACGCCCCAGAACACTCGGTGGGCGCCCACCAGCAATTCCCACTCGCTACCACGAAAGCGGTAATTGGCTTCGCGCAGGTCTACGTGAGTCCGTCGATCATCGAAGACGTCGTATCGGGCGAAGGGCACCATGTTGATGACCTGGCGCTTGTCGTCCCATGTGTAGGAGAGGTCCGCCTCGCCGAAAATCGATGGATATACGCGCCGATCGTCCTGGCCCGGCCATGCCGCGTTCTCGAAGAAACCGCGCAACTCGCCGCCAATAACGAGATTGGCCTTGAACTCCTGCGCGGCTGCCGGCAGCGAAAAACCCGCTGCTGCTGTCGCCACCGCCGCCGCGACCAGCCCCAAGCCACGATGTATAGCCACGATGCCCCCAAGTGATCGACAGTTGGCGCTGATTTTATAACTATTTTCGGGTCCGGTCCAATTCCGCCGCCCCGGCGACGCCGGATTTGTCCATGCCCCCGGCAACCGCGGCACGCGGCCATTTTTCCACCCCGACATTGCAGCAGACGGGGGAGGCCACGGTCAGCAGAATGCCCGGAATCGCCCATATGGGCTGGAAAACGAGGCCCATTGGCGCCTCGACCGAGAAATTGGCCGTCCCGTCGGCCGAAAAGCGCCACTGATCCTGGACGGCGGCAAACCGGGCGGCGGCGATATCCCAGGGCAGGCGTTCAAGCTTCAGAAATGCCTCGAATGCCGTCCACAGGTGGGCGAAGGCCCGGTTGCGCGCGGCCGGGGCCATTCGGCGCATAATCGCGGCCAGACGGTCCGCCCCCAGTCGGGCGATCGTCGCCGCCGCGTCATCCACCGGGCGCAGACGTTCGGCGTCAATGCCTACGGGCGCTCCCCTCCCAACAGCCACGATCAGGCAGGAGCCGGAATCGGTCAGGCTGAGATGCTGGCCGGCGGAGAGATTGAAGCGCCAACCGCGGGAAGCGCCCCTTGCATTCCAGCTCGGTGCAGTCTGGCGGTAGAGTCCGGCGACGTGGTGCAGAAACCGGCCCCGCACGCCTCGTCGCCATTCGGGAGGTACGGCGGTCATATGCCCGACCCGCGGCGCAGCCGACGTCGGCTCCGCCGGAGAACCCAGCGTCCACCAGATATCCACCGATGGCCGCATTGCGGTTGGCCTCAGTTCTTGCCGAGCGAGAAGGGCTCGAGCTCAACGGCGCGGACCGGCGCGTCGAAATCGTACTTCGACCATTCCATGATCGTGGATTTGCCGGTCTGGTGGTTACTCATCAACACGCTGTGCGCGCGCCAGTGGCGATCCTTGTATTTGCGGAAATCCGAGAACACCATGGTCTTGATCAGCGCTCCGCGGCGATCGAAATAATCGACCTTGTAGGTGCGGTAGTCTTCGGTATCCAGCCAGGCGACCAGCCGCGAATACCCCGAGTCCGGAGCCTTCGGGATCTGCACGTTCACGTGGCACGCGCGGCCGGGATTGCCAGGGCACGGCTCGTTGCGCAGATATTCGTAGTCATTCTTCTCGATAACGTGTCCAACTAGGTCCTCGTAGCTGAATTCGCTGCCCGCGAAGGAGCCTGAGCGCGAGCGCGAGGTGATGCGCTTGACGCGATTGAGCGCTGGCAGATACAGCCACTGGTCATCGTCCCTGGACGTATGGCCATGGGTGAGCAATGTCATTCCACGCACGTCGAGCGGGGTGGCGAACTCAATCTCCGTGCGATCACCGTCATCGTCCAGTTCGAGCGAGCGCGCCGTGAATTCCCGTGCGTTCGATGTGCCGGCGCGATCGCGCAGGATCATCTTTCCCTCGGCGACATAGGATTTGTAGCCCTCGGCATGCTTCTTCGCCTCGCGGGCGATCTCAAGCCCGCGCACCTTGTCGCCGGCATCCGCCGCGACCGCCGGCGATGCCAGGCTGAAGGCCAGCAGAAGTACGGCATACCCGGAAGCCTTCACCATTTGTCTCCGCGATCGAATTTCAAGAGCAGGCCGGGCAGCATCATCAATTCCGCAACCATTGCGATGAAGATAATCAACGCCGAAAGCACCCCCATCAGCGAAGTGATCTTGAAATCGGAAAGTCCCAGCAGCGCAAAGCCCATGCCGAGCGCCACCGAGGACAGGATGATGGCAGAACCTGTGTACGTCAGTGTTTCTCGCACCGCAGCCTCTGGCGCCAGCCCGTGAACCTTCCGGACGAACCGGTATTTGCTCAAGGTATGCACCGTATCATCGGTCACGATGCCGTAAGTCATCGCGGTGACCACCGAAATCGCCAGATTGACCTCGCCGCCGAACAGGCCCCACAGGCCGAACGCCATGAAGGCCGGCGTGATGTTGGGTACCAGGCTGATCAGCCCCATGCGCCAGCTTCGTAGTGCCACGAGCATGATCATCGACACGACGAATACCGAGATCAGGGTGCCCATGAACATCAATTGGATGTTGCGTCTGGTGATGTGGGCATAGACCACCGAGAGCCCGGTGGCGTCGGCGAAATATTGCGGCGCGTTGTGCTTCAGCCACGCCTCTCCGGCATCGGCCAGTGCCAGGATCGAATTGGAAGAGACATCGGTCAGATGCACGATGACGACGCTTTCCGAACGGCTGACGTCGATGATGGTATTGAGATCGTGACCCGGCGGCAGGGACAATTCGTAAAGGAACAGATATTGCGCCGCTAACTCCCGTGTCTCGGGTAGCCGGTCGAAGGCGGGGTCGTCACCATGCATCGCCCGGTTCAACCGCCGCATGACATCGGCCAGCGTACTGACGTGGACCACGTGGTTCTGCTTCCGGTACCAGGCGGCGAATTCATCGAGCTTGCGAAGATAGGAAGGGTCGGTGACGCCTTCCGGGCCGGCCGCTGGAACAGAGAACGTTAGGCCATTGATCCCCGTCAGGCGCTTTTCCATGAATTCCGTATCGACGCGGAACGGAAAATCGCGATCGAAATAGTGCACGAAATTGTCGTCGATTTCGATGCGCGGGATGAAAATGCAGAGCAGCGGCACAGCCAGGCACGCGCCCCACAGAAACTTGCGCTGGCGCACAACGATGTAGTTCGCCATGCGCGTCATGAGGCGGTGTTCCAGATCGTCGGCCGCCCTTTGGGGCAACGGCAGCAGGGACAGCAAGGCCGGCATGAAGGTGACGGTCAGCACGCAGCCGCAAAGCGATCCGACCGCCACCATGTTGCCGAGTTCGGACAAGGGGGGCGAGTCACTGAAGTTGAGCGACAGGAACCCCACGATAGTCGTCAGCGTCTTGATGATGGTAGGCAGCAGATTGATGCGTATAGCAACCGCCACGGCCTCCTTGCGATCTCCCAGCCTGGCTTGCTGCTGGATCACCGAGGTGACGAAGTGCACGCAGTCGGCGAAAAACAGGGTCATGATCACCGCGGGCGAGGAGCCGCTTGCGCTGTTCAGCACTTGCCCCATCCAGCCATAGATGCCGAGGCTCAGCGCCACGGTCAGACCGATTACCAGCACCGTCACGCCCGTAACGGTGATCGAGCGCATCCCTGCCCAAAGGATCATTATGATCAGGATCGTCATCGCCGGCATCAGGGTCAGCAAATCCTGCTGCCCTGCTTCGGCGAAGGCGCGGTCGGCGAGCACGCCGCCGGTCAGACGAACTTCGATATCCGGATGCCTGGCGCGAAACTTGTCGGCGGTGCGGCGCACGAACTCAACGATTTCCGTGACTTCAGCAGGCGTATCCTTGGGCCGCGTGATCAGCACGGTGACAGCTGTCACATCGGCCTTCTTCGAAACCACGCGATCGACCAGTTCGCCATCCTGCATCACGCGCGCGCGTATGTTGGCGACCCGCTCGGGCGTAAGTTCGCTCTTGTCGTCATAGACCGGCGCCACGCGCAGGTCGTCGCCTTCGGCGGTCAGTTCCTGGTAGCTGGTCAGCGATTCAACGCGGATAACGTAAGGGGTCTGCCAGCCCAGCTGGGTCAACTCGTCGATTGCCCGAAGATTGGCGGCGGTGAACACATTGCCGTTCTTTGGCGCCAGGACGAAGATGACGTTGGTCAGCTTGGCATATTTCGTCTCCATCCGGTCGAGCAGGACGCGCTCGGGATTCTTTGGCCCGAAAAAGCTCCGCGTATCGGGATTGAAGGTGAGCCGCATGATGCCCAGCGCCGCGACGGCGACGATCAGGAGCGTTGCCGCGATGATCAACCAGCGCCATCGAAGGATAAACCGCCCGTAGCGATCGGACCCGAGCGTCCAATCCTGGCCCGTTTCATCGGCGAGATCGGGCGGTTGATGGTCGTTCATGCGGTTGGCGCTGCCAGATCCTGGAGCGTTGCCTCGGGATCGCCAATCATCTGGCGGAGTATGCCGATATATCGGTCAAGTACCCTGTCCGCCTCTTCGGCGCTGAACAGATGCAGGGCGTACTGCATCTGCATCATAAGGCTGCCATCCATTTCCTGATAGTAGATCAGCACGTCCACCGTCTGGTCGCCGGCCTCCGGCGCGTGCATCGGCAGCAGCGACAGTTCCAGTTCACCGAAGCGGTGCACCGTGCCCGGCGGGCTGAAGAAGATGCGCTCGAAGCCGGCCCGCTCCGCATTGTCTGGCCACGCCATTGACACGCCGAACTGACCAGCCGGCAGCTTTCCACCTTTGCCGCCGCCGGCCGCCTGCTCGATCAGGTGCAACGGATAGGACGAATGCGGCAGTACCTCGGCCCAGCCGGCTGAGACCTGCGCCACGTGTTCGCGGAAGGTTGCCGACGGATCGAAGCGGGAGCGCAGCAGCGTGACGTTGGCGAGCCAGCCGAGCAGCCGTTCCTGCGCCGCGCTCTGGCGATTGGCGAAGGTGGAGGCGACCACCAGATCCGTGTCGCCGGTCAGCCCGTGCAGAAGTACATGGCCCGCGGCGGTCATGAGCGAGTGCAGCGGCACGCCGAGGCGGCGCGCGGTGGCGCGTACCGGCAGCTCTGCCTCATGGGCGATGAAGCGATAGACCGATGCGGCTTCGCCGTCGGGGTTGGCATTGCCTGGCTTGGCCAGAACTTGGCCGATCGGCTTTGGCGTATCAGCGAGATACTGCTGCCAGAACATGCGGTCGGACTTTCCGGCTTCTCCCTCCGACCCGCGCCTCTGGTCGCGGAAGAAGTCGAAAAGATCGCCCGACTGCGCCCCGTCGGGGCTGCCATGCATGCCGAAATAGCGTTCCAGGATCTCGCGGATGACCAGGCCGAAGGTATGGCCGTCCATGAGCGTGTGGTGCGCTCGCACCAGCAGCACCATCCTCTGATTTGGCCGGTGATAGGCGCGTAGGCCGATCAGCCGGTCGCGCCGCAAATCGTGCACACGGGCGACGGCTGCATCCAGATCGGCCTGGAACCGGCTATCGCTCCAGGCCGTGGCATCGACGACATCGACCTTGAACGCGGCTACTGGCCAAAGTTCCACAGTGCGCCGTCCATCGACCTCGGGGAAATAGGATCGCAGCGCATCGTGCGCTGCCACGGTGGCCCGGAAGGCCTGCTCGACCCGGCCGATATCGACGCCGGGGTGGATCGATAGCGCGCCGGAAAGCTCCATCCAGCCGTAGCGAGCGATCGGCCCTTCCTTTTCCAGGATGTCGATCGCCCATTCCTGCCGCAGCGACAGGGTGCGCTCGCCCCGTGCACGCGCGGGACCGCCGGTTTCCTCAGACTGCTCCAACGTCGACGTTTCGAGCACTTCCGCGATCGAATTGGCCAGGCTTTCGACGGTTGGCTTCTGCAGGAACTTGTCGACCCGCAACGTGATACCGATCTCGCTCTCGATTCTGTTCTTCAGCTGGAACGAGGTCAGCGAGTCGAGCCCCAACTCGTTCAGCACTCGCCCTGGTTCAATCTTGCCGGCATCAACCTTCAGCACCCGCGCGATTTGTTGGGTCAGGTAAGCATTCAGCAGTCGTAGCCGGTCGGCGCCGTTGGCCGCCAGCAGTTCGTTGCGAACCTTGCCGCCGCCGCCCGAAGCGCCAGTATCGGCGGCGACGTCGGAGAAGCGACGCAACCGCTTGATCGCTGGATTGGCGCGCCCCACCGCCTGCCAGTCGACCTTGCACAAGCCGACGGTGGCCACGTTCTTGCGCAGGACCACCCCCAGCCCTGTGAGTGCTTCCTCGAGCGAAAGTGGCGGCATGCCCATGGTCTTCAGGTACTTCAGGATCGCCTTGTCGCGCTGGACGGCGCCGGCGCCACCCAGGGCACCCCAGTTCACGGTGAGCGCCGGGAGGCCGAGCATGCGCCGCTGAGCCGCGAGCATATCGAGAAAGCGATTGCCGGCGACATAATTGGCCTGGCCGGATGAACCCAGCACCGCCGCCATCGACGAGAACATGACGAAATGGTCGAGCGGCTGCTTCAGCGTGGCCTCGTGCAGGTTCCAGGCGCCGACGATCTTGGGCGCCATGACGCGCATCATCCGATCGGAATCCAACTGATCGATGAAGCCGTCGTCCAGCACCATCGCGCTGTGCACGACGCCGCGCAGATCGACCTTGTCTTCGGCGATCCGTGCCAGCACCGCATCGACATCCGCGCGCCTGGTGACATCGGCGGCGATGGCATGGACCTTGACGCCCCGCTTCGCGAGATCGGCCAGAAGCGCCCTGGCTTCGGGACGATCCCCGCCAGAGCGGCCCAGCAGATACAGATGACCGGCCCCGTGCGCCGCGAAGTAGCGCGCTACCTCGGCGCCGAAGCCGCCCAGGCCGCCGGTGATGAGGTAGGCGCCATCCTTGGCCAGAGCCAACGGCATGTCGGTAGAAAGATCAACCTCCAGCCGGTCGGCGTCGAAATCGACCACTACCTTGCCGACATGCCTGGCCTGCGCCATGGTCTCGAACGCTTCCCTGATCTGCGATGCGGGGAATGTGTGGGTCGGCAGCGGCTTGAACTTGCCGCGATCGAACAGCTCCAGCATGTCGGTAAAGACTTCCCCGACAGCACCCGGATCGTCCCGATCCATGCGCGCCATATCGAGCACGAATAGCGAGCCATTGTGGCGCAACGCGCGCAAGCCTAGCGCGCTGTCGCCATAGATGTCGCGTTTGCCGATCTCGATGAAGCGGCCATTGGGCGCCAGCAGGCCGGCCGCTAATGGAATGGCCTCGCCGGCAAGTGCGTTGAGCACGATGTCGACGCCCCGACCCTTGGTGACGCTTCGTACATCTTCGGCGAAGCTCAGCGAGCGCGAATCGAAGACATGCTCTACGCCGATCTGGTGCAGATACGCACGCTTTGCCGCGCTGCCGGCGGTAGAGATCACCGAAGCGCCGAAATGGCGGGCAATCTGGATCGCCGCCAGGCCGACGCCGCCAGTGCCCAGATGCACCAGAACCGTATCGCCCTTGCGGATGCGGGCCAGACGCACCAGCCCATAATACGCGGTGGCGAAAGCGGACGGGACGGTGGCGGCCTCGATGTAGCTCATGCGCTTGGGCATGAGGTAGACGGAGTCGGCCGGCACCACGATCTGGCTGCGGAAGCAGCCCTTCGCCGAACCCATGATGCGATCGCCAGGTTTGAAGGCGCGTACGCCGGGACCAACCGCGGTGACGATGCCGGCACATTCCAGGCCCAGCGTTTCCCAGGCCGCGCCCTCTTCGGCATCGGGTGGCAACAGGCCGGTTGCCGCCATGACGTCGCGGAAATTCAGACCGCCGGCCTTGACCGAGACCAGCAGTTCACCCTTGCCAGGCCGAAGCGCGTCGGTTTCGACCAGATGTAGATTGTCGAGGTCGCCCGGACCGGTCATCGCAAGCCGATAATGGCGAAGCCCCAGCGGCGACTGGGCCGGTGCGCCACGCGGCGGCAGGACCTTTTGTTCGGCCTCGCGAAGGCGCGGAACGAACCAGGCATGATCGCGCAGGGCGATCTCGGTCTCATCGGTGCCGCCCAGCAATATGGCCGCCGCCGACTTCGCCTGCTCACCGGCGGTGGCGGCCCGGGGATCAAGGTCGAGCACGGTGGCGCGATAGTCGGCGTGTTCGGTCAGAGCGGTGCGCGCGAAACCCACCAGCGGCGCTCCCGCCATGGCGGCGGCCAGCTTGCCCTTGACTGCAGGTTGCTCGCCGGCGGGCAACGCTCCCTGGGTCAGCAGCCAGAGGCGCGGGCTGCTCTCACCGGCGCGGACCAGCGCCTGCAGCAGATGCAGCACGGCGATGGTCGAGCACGTTTCGTTGCGCAGCAGGGAAGGGGTGTCGAAGCCCTTGTTCGAGGCGGCGATGTTCACGCACCAGCCGAAGGCGATGCCGTCCAGCTTCTTGCGCCGGCCGAGCGAGCGCAGAAGGCGGTCGAAATCCTCCGGCGAAGCCGGATCGATCTCGAAACGGTCCTTGCCCGACTCTCTAAACGTCCTGCCAACCTCGACCGTGACGATGTGGGCGCCGGCTTCTGCCAGCGATAAGGCGACGCTGGCTGCCGGACCTGACGCACTGGCGAAGACCAGCCAGTTCTGGCCGCGCCCCGCCTTGGCGTCATTGGCCAGCCGCGGCTCGGTCTCAGCCCACTCCTCGATCAAATAGATCGGGCGCAACTCCTTGCTCTTCTCTGCCGCGCGAGCGCGGAACGGAATGGCGCGGGTGGTGAAGCCCTCCATGCGCAAAACGGTGCAGCCCTTGCCGTCGAGCACGCTGACATCGGTGACCGATCCGAATTCGTCGATCTTCACGGACTTGCCTATCGTCCACAGCGCATCCTCGACCGGCCGGCTGTTGAGTATGACGCGCTCGACGCGCACCGGCAGATAGAGCTTGTCCAGGGTCTGTTCGCTGCCGACGCCGGCCTCGATGCCGAAGCCGACATGCAGCGCCGCATCCAGGAGCGCCGGATGGAAATGCATCTCCTTGCCTGCAAGAGCCTTGCGTTCCACCATGCCCACTGCACTGTCCTTGCTTGGCCACAGCTTCCGCAGTCCCTGAAAATCGGGCCCATAAACATAGCCGCGCTTGGCCACACGCTTGTAGAGCTGGGCCGCGGTGATATAGGGGCCGGAAGGCGCCGTCGGCGGCGTGGCGTTCTGGTCCACCAGATGCGGTATGGAGCGTACGATAGCGCGGGCGCGCAGGGTCCAGTCGAGATTGCTGCCGCGCGTCCGGCTGTATATCGACACGCGTGAGCGCGACGGTTCGTAAACCGTCTGGATCATTTCGTTGCGGTCGTTCGGCAGCATCATGGCTTCGAGGATTTCGACGTTCTCCAGCGCGACTGCTCCTTCGCCGAAGAGTTCGATGCCGACGGCGAACATTATTTCCATATAGCCGGCGCCCGGGAACACGACCGAGCCGTCTATCACATGGCCCGTCAGGAACTTGTGCTCGTCGAGCGAGTATTCGGTGACCCAGGTCGGCAGTGGCCCCAAGGCACGATTGCCCAGCAGCGGGTGTGGGCGCGGGGCGTAAAGCGCATTGCGCTGCTCCTCCGACTCCATCCAGTACGGCTTGGTTTCGAACGGATAGAGGGGCAGAGGCCGGCGCGGCACGTGATTGCCGTAGAATGCCGCCCAATCCGGCTCGATGCCACTGACGTAAAGCGTCGCCAGTGCGCTCATCAGGGTGTGGTCATGCGGCTCTTCGCGCCTGAGCGACGCCGCTACCACTGTCGGGGTGCCGGCTTCGGCCGCAATGCCGGAGATCATCGCCGAAAGATTGGTATGAGGGCCGATCTCGATGAAGGTATCCACGCCGGTGCGGAAGGCCTCGCGCATGGCCGGCTCGAAAAGCACCGCGTCACGGGCGTTGCGCCACCAGTAGAGCCCGTCCACCGTTTGGCCTGGTACCACGCGGCCGGAAACGGTGGAGATCATCGGCATACGCCCGGGTGCCGGATGCAGGCCGCCGACTGCGGCGAGGAATTCTTCGCGCAGCGGGTCCATGTGGAAGCAGTGCGGCGCGTAATCAACCTTCAATACGCGGGCGAAAAAATCCTCGCCGTATTTCTCCTGCAAGCGCCTTACCGTCTCGCGCACCACCGCAGCGTCCCCGGCGATGTTGACCATCGATGGCCCGTTGACTGCCGCGATCTCGACAAGGGTGATCCCCCACTCTGCCAGATTGGCTTCCATCTCCTCGCGCGAGAGCGCGATGGCGGCGATGCCACCCTTGCCTTCCATCCGGCTCTGCAGGCTCGAGCGGTGCCAGATGATGCGCGCGGCGTCGGCGGTGGATAGAATACCGGCGGTGTGCGCAGCCGCCATCTCGCCCACGGAATGGCCGATCACCAGATCGGGCTCGATTCCCCAGGCGCGCCAGCGCGCAACCAGTCCAATCTGCAGCGCGAACAATCCGGGCTGAGTGTAGAGAGTGCGGTTGATCCGGCTGTCGGCTTCGCCTTTGAGCAGCTCGTCCTTGATCGACCAACCTGAATGGCTTCTGTACAGGCTGTCGAATTCCTCGACCGTGGCGGCAAAAGCCGGGTCCGCGCGCAGCAAGCCTTCCGCCATCCCCCACCACTGGCCGCCTTGCCCGGGGAAAGCGAAGGCAAGCTTGCCGCTGTCCCGCCGGCGTCCCAGCACCAGCCGTGGATCGGGCTTGCCCTTGCCCTCGCCGCCGATCTGGCGCCGAGCGCGACGCAACGTGTCGGCGACGCCTTCCGCTGTATCGGCGAGGACGGCGGCGCGGAAAGTAAGATGAGAGCGGCGCAGCGCAAGGTTTGCGGCCACTTCCGGTACCGTTTCGTCCAGTTCGCCTTTGGACTTTATGTGAGTGGCCAGCCGGTCGGCCATTTGCGCCAGGGCGTTCTCGGACTGCGCGCCGATCGGGACGAACCAGTATTTGCGGTAGGCATGGCGCTGGGCGGCATAGGCGCCATTTGCCTTGGGTGCCTCCTCGAGTATGGCGCAGGCATTGGTGCCACCGAAGCCGAAGGAATTGACGGCTGCCCGCCTCGGGCGATCGGAATCTGCCTTCCACGCCTGGTGCTCGAGCGGCAGCGACAGCCCCAGATCGTCGAACGGGATGTTCGGATTGGGACGGTTGAAATTGATGTTGCGCGGAATCTCACGGCGATCGAGGCACAGTGCGGTCTTGATCAGGCCGGTGATACCGGCGGCCGATTCCAGATGGCCCGTGTTGGTCTTGCCGGCACCGACGATGATCTTGTGGCGGCGGTTGCGCTCGATCCCGAACACCATGCCTATGGCATTGGCCTCGATCGGATCGCCGACCGGGGTGCCGGTGCCATGAGATTCGATGAAATCAATATCGGCCGGCGTCAGCCCGGCGCGGCGGCAGGCTTCCGCGAGCATGTCCGCCTGGGCCTCTGCGCTGGGCACGGTGATGGTGCTGGTCTGCCCGTCCTGATTGACGCAGGTTCCGCGGATCACCGCATAGACGTGATCGCCGTCCGCCACCGCCCTGGCCAGCGGCTTGATCACCACCGCCCCTGCGCCCTCGCCCCGCACATAGCCGTCAGCATTGGCGTCGAAAGTGCGGATGCGCCCGGTGGGCGACATCATGTTGGCCTTGCTGAAGTTGATGAACACGCCCGGGTCGAGCAGTGCATTGGTGCCGCCGGCGATGGCTAAATCACTGATGCCGCTCCAGATGGCGTTGCACGCCATTTCTGTGGCGACCAGGGAGGACGAGCAGGCGGTATCGATGGCGGCACTCGGGCCCTTGAGGTCGAATTTGTGCGAGATGCGGTTGGCGATGATGCTCATCGCTCCGCCGGTGCCGGCATGGACGCTCTCGCTGGTGCGGCGGAAGCGCTGGATCTGGGTATAGTCGGTGCCCGAGACGCCGACGAACACGGCTCCATTGGAGCCTTTCACCCGCTCGGCGGAAATGCCGGCGTTCTCGAATGCCTCCCAGACCACCATAAGGAGCATCCGCTGCTGCGGGTCCATGACCTCGGCCTCGCGCGGGGAGATGCCGAAGAATTCCGCGTCGAAATCGCGCATTCCATTGATGAAGCCGCCCCACTTGGTGCGCGCCCGTCCAACGGCGCCGGGGTTCTCGTCGTAAAGTAGGGCAGCGTTCCAGCGATCCGGCGGCACCTCGCGAATGCCGCAGCGGCCTTGTTCAAGCACTGCCCAGAACTTGTCCGGCGTGGTTGCGTCGGCTGGCAGACGGCAGCCAATGCCAACTATGGCCAGTGGCTCGCGATCGCCGAAACGCTGCGCCATTTAGTTGCTCCCCCATAACCCACACTCAGCCAAGCGGCGCCGGCTTCGATACCTTGGGCGAGCAGCGAATTGCCCGCTCCGTCAATTGCAAAAGAAGCACGCCCCCGCGCTGATCGCCGAGCCACCCGAACTCCGACTTTCGAGATTGCCACAATGAGACTGTGGCATAATTGTGCTGATTCTGGGTAGAAAAATCGGTGCGGTATCCGAAGCACATGGCGCGGTGTGCGCCAGATTCCTACGGAAAGCGTCCGTCGCCAACCGATCAGAGCGGCCAGAATTTTTCACCGCGAAGTGCTCTACAGCCCGCGCATCGAACCGATCAGCGGTGGCGCCAGATATGTGGGAGGAACATCCCTGTCCGCCGCTTGTAGGCGGTCTGCGCCTCGGCATGCACGCCTTGAGCGAGATAGGCTTCCTCGTTGCGGGCTGCGGCCAGGTAAATCAGGAACATCGCGTTCAGCAAGATCCAGGGCAATACGCTGGTGGTCGCCAGGGCGTTGCCCAGATGATAGAGTAGGTAGGAGACATAGAACGGGTGGCGGACGAAGCGATAAGGGCCGTGCGTTACAAGCGAATCGGGAACGACATCCGTGAACGCTGGGCGGAACGTCATCTCGCGCGTCGTGTGCACGGTGCAGGCAAACAGTGCCAGCGAGCAGGCATACAGCACCAGCGGCACCGGGGTAACGAGCGGCACGGTCGATATCGCCCGAAGGAAGACCCCGACGCTGATGAACGCCATGGCGACGATAAAAATGGTGCCACGCGGCGGTCGGCTGCCGTAATTGACAAAGTGGCGGCCAGCAACCCGTGTGATGACGCCGAAGCTGGCGAGAGATGCGCAGGCAGTAACGATCGCAAACCAAATGCCCCGATCCATGACGGCAACTCCCCGGCGCAAGCGCTGCGACGTTAGCAGAGGAAGGATGTTGCGCAAAGCGGCACAATACGCATGTGATGTGTTCCTTGGAGGGTCTCTACTCGATGCGAATTGCGATCATCGGTGCAGGCATTAGCGGGCTTGTCACGACCAAGGTGCTAACGCAGTACGGTCATGATGTGAGCGTCTTCGAGCGCAGGAGCGGGCTGGGCGGCGTGTGGGAACGCTCGCGCCATTATGCCGGCCTCAAGATTCAAAGCCCGCGCGAGATTTATGTCTATTCCGACTTCCCGATGCCGGCGGACTACCCGGAATATCCGTCGGCCGAACAGATCGTCCGCTATCTCGAGAGCTATGCCACAAACTTCGATCTGATGCGGCTGATCCGCTTCCATACCAGCGTTGGGAGCTTGCAGCGTGACGACGCCCGGCACGGCTGGTCTCTGGAATGGAGCAATCAGGGAACTGGCGCCACCGGGCGGGAAGACTTCGATCATGTGGTGGTCTGCAATGGCCTGTTCGACCGGCCTATTGGTGTCGAGATTGCCGGGCGTGACGAATTCGAGGCGGCCGGTGGGCAGCTTCTTCATTCCGGCGAATTTCGCACCGCCGGCATGGCGGCAGGCAGGGATGTCGTCGTGGTCGGCTTCGGCAAGTCGGCCCTCGATATCGCTTATGCCGCACTTCCCGTCGCCCGAAGCGTAACCTTGATCTGCCGCCGTACCACCTGGCACATGCCGCTCAAGATTCTCGGCTTTGTAAAAATGAAAGACCTTTCCTATTCGCGTGCCACCGAATTCTGGTATGGCCGTAACGACAAGGGGCTGGAAGGCTTCGTGCACCGCCATGCGCGGGCGCTGGTCGGTCTATACTGGTGGTGGAGCGAGTTGCTCGTCGGCATCCATACCGGACTTGGACGGCCCCGGTTCCGTCCGCCGCATTCGCTGCGCCACTCGGTCGGGCTGGCGACGGGGGCGGGCTTTGCCGACAACCTGCGCGCGCTGCGCGATGGACGCTTCGGCTTTGCCTGCGGCAATCTCAAGCGCCTGGACGAGGACGGCGTTGCGCTGGATAACGGACAGACCGTTCCAGCCCGGCTGATCGTGCTGGCCACCGGTTTTGCGCCCGACGTCTCGCTGCTGGCGCTACAGGATCGGCAGTTGCTTGTGCAAGACAATGGCGACTTCCGCCTGTTCCGGCACATCCTCAATCCCGACCTGCCCGATCTCAGCTTCAATGGTTACAACGGCACCACCGCCGTTCCGGTGACATCGGAAGTCGCCGCGCACTGGATCGCGGCCTGGCTTGCCGGGCGGATCGAACGGCCCGACCGCCCGTCGATGAATGCATCGATCGATGAAGATCTCGCCTGGCGGCGCGAGCACCTGCCGGCGAGCAATCGGTTCGGGCACTTCGCAGCCCCCTTCAACTTCGCCTATCTCGACATGCTTCTCGCCGACATGAAACTGCCGCCGGCCGATGCCAAACGGCCGCCCTGGCATCGTTTCAACGCGATCCTCGATCCGGCCGACTACGCCTTCCTCAACGATCCCGTCCCGCAGCCCGAACGCTAGAGGCGCCTGGCGACGGGACCTGCCGCCGCGCCTATGGCGCCCAGCGCGGCTTGCCAGGCATGGCGTCTCAGCGTCGGCAAATGCCGCACGTAGAACGCGCCCATCTCCATGGCCGGCTCGGTGCCGCGCAAGCGCTTGTATTGGGTGGCGCCGAAGCCGAAGTTGAACGGGCGGCGCAGCTCGATGGCCTGCTGCATTTCCAGCGTAGCGAGCGCGGAATAGATTTTCCGCGCCTGCTCGTCGGCCGGATCGTAGCCGCTGGTGCCACAGGCTACCATGGCGCGGCCGACGACAACATTGGCAAAGGCGTGCAGCTTGCCGGACGGCTCGCGCAGGCCGATTATGCGGCAGTCCGGCCAGGCAGCGCAGGCTTCGAAGAAGGCGGCGGAATATTGCGGCATCAGTGGACTGTGCCGCTCGACCGTCGCCAGGCGGCACAGCCGGGCCATGGTCTGGAAGTCGGCCGCGCTAAACGGTCCGCCGACAAAAGCCTGCAGCCCGGCAATCCGTGCCAGCTTTTTGAAGTCCTTGCGCAGATTGCTCGATGGCTTCCACTGCGGCGGCGTCGGGTCGAGTATCTCGACCGGCCGCGACGGAACGATCATGAACCCCTGCGCCCTCAGCTGCTCCAGCAAGCGGCCATGCAGCTGATCGATCGCCCCGCGCACCCAGATCGCCCGGGTCGGATACCGGCCGGTAAAGGCTTCGGTCATCGCCGCGATATCGACGTCCGACCAGTCTTCCACCACACAGGTGGCGAAGAGGTTGCTGTTGACGATCACGAGATCGTCCAGCGCCATCGCGCGCGTCACCGGACCGGCCAAGAGCACCCCGGGCGCCAGAAATTTTAATGCTGGGCTGCTCGATTTGGCCAGAACGTCTGCGGCGCCATCGATGTAGGTGCGGGTGAAACTCGCCAGGTAGCAAGGGCCTCCACCGTCGGTGCTTACGAGAAAAGGGATTCTGTGCGCATCGGTCGTCACCATGCCCATCACGGCCGAGACATTGGGCACGGCCGCCTGCAATCCCTCGCGCGCCAGCGAGGCGAAAAGGTCCGTCTGTCCCCCTTCGCATCCGGACACGCTCGCCGTTTCGGGGCCGAACTCTGTGAGGATCATCCATGCCTGTGCGGAGAAAGCAGCGCGCCTAGGTTAGTGACGGCGCCGGCAAACGACAAGCGCATGCAGCAAGAAACCTTGATGGATTGGGCATCCGGAAGCAAGGGTGCGGCCCTATCTGCGCTTTCCCGTCCCGGGAAAGTACGCACCCCACTGCTGCGCTTCTCAGGGATGGGCTATCACCACCAGGGTTCTGGCGCGCCGAAAGACGCAGTCGAGGCAAAGCTTGAGCGTCTCCGGGTCAAGCGCCGCGAAACTCTCGTCGAGAACGGTGAGCTGTGCGTCCTGAAGCAGGGCCCGCGCCAGGAAGATGCGGCTGCGTTCCCCGTGCGACAACTGCCAGCCGGTCTCGCCGATGGTCTGCATCAAGCCGGAGGGCATGCGGCGGATCAAATCTCCCAGGCCCAGTTCCTCGCAGACTTCCCTGGCCTCGTCGAGTCCGTCTTCGGTCGCGGGCCAGTTCCGGCCCATCAGCAGGTTGAAGCCCAGGGTGCCGCTCAACACATGGTTCTCGTGGAACTGGGGGGCTTCCGTGGCGAAGCGGTGCCAGCTTTCGCCCAGCGTATGCCGGTCGAGACCGTTCAGCAGCAGCAGGCCGGACTGTGGCGTGCGAATACCGACCAGCAGCGATGCAAGCGTCGATTTGCCGCTGCCCGAGCCTCCCTCCAACAGCAGGCGTTCGCCGTGCTCGATGGTCAGACTGGCACCCTTCAGCACCTGGCCCGGCTGGTCCGGATAGGCATAGGCGAGACTCTCGGCGTCGATCAGGCTTGCCCGCCCTTCGCCGGGTCCCGCCGATATCCGGTCTGACGGGATAAACGGCCCTGGCTTCGGCATCCGCGCGGCCGCCCGGTAGAGCGGGCCGATTTCCCGCCACGCGATACCGGCCCTTGCTGCCGCAGCCATGCCCGAGGCGACACCGGCAAGCGCCCGACCGGCGAACATGACGCCGCCGATGCCGATGGCGAGGGATGCGGTCGTCGTGGAGCCCGCGAGAAACGCAGGCATCATGCCCAGGATGCCCAGGATCATCCATCCTGCCGGCAGGATGGCCATGAGCGGCAGGGCCGAGCGGTCCATGCCGGAGGACGCCGCCAGATAGTCCTTCATCTGCCGGTCTTCATGCAGGTCGCGCCGGGCCGGGGATTCTTGCGCCAGGGTCGTGCGATGGCCGATCATGCGCTCGACGAGCCCGTGGGTCATGTTCAACCGTGTCGATGTCCAGCGGTCGAGCCGGCCGAAATATCGGACTCCGAGGATCACCGTCAGCGTCAGCCAGCCAGCCAGCAGCACGACATGCAGCCAGCCACCGGCGCCGATCGCCAGCAGCCAGACGGAAAAGGCCAGTTCCACCACCGCGACGATTGCCGCCAGGCCGCCATTGATGGCCAGCGATTCGAAGGCCTGTGACTCCATCACCCGTGCCAGCACCTGTCCCGCGCCCTGGGCGCGGATCGTCTCGATGTCCATGCGCAGGCCGCCCAGCAGCAGCCGTGATTTCAGCAGTGCTCCGGCGGCGACCGCAAGGCGGGCGTTCAGCCAGCCGCCGAGAAGCCGCATCGGAACCAGCGACAGCACGAGCAGTGACCAGGCGGTCAGCCAACCGAGGTCGACCCTGCCGCTGATGACGGCATCGCCGATGACGCCCCATGCGGCGATTTCCAGCGCGTAGACCGCGACGAACAGCGCCAGTATGCCGAAAGCTGTCCTTATCGCGCCTGTCAGGCGGAGCTGATGCCAGATGCCGGCCGAAGGCGGTAGCCGCAGTACCCAGAATCCGTCAACCCGCTTTGAGGCCAGCCGCTCACGGAGGATGATCGACCTTACGCGCTCCTGACGCTGGAGCGGAACCTCGGCCAGAGTCAGAAGCCGGGAAATCTCGTGTTGGAACGGCGCCTCATGGATCGCCGCGATCGCGCTGCGCAGCACTTCGGGATCGCACGCGCGAGCACGCAGGTCCGGGCATAGCAGCACCGGCTTGCCCAGCCGGGAACGCAGCAGGAGGAAAAAGCGCCACTCGCCGCCTTCTCGGAACCGGAGAACCGCGGGCCCGGCGCCCAGCAACAGCGACTCCAGATCGCCGGCGCTGGCTTCGACCTGTTCGGCCTCGACGCCGAGACGTTCGCCGACCCATTCGATCCATCGCTCGCTTTCCGCGATATCGAATTCGGCTGAGGCGGGCAGGGCGATGTGGTCGTCGGATAGCGGCCTCAGGCCGGCAAGGCGGCACAACTCCTCGATGCCCTCCGCCAGCCGGTGCAGTGGCCAGGCCAGCGTCTCGGATGTCTGATCCGTGCGCGCGGTCCTGCCGCGGCCGGCGAACAGGGCCAGGCCGGGGGCTGGACGGCTGTCAGTGAACGCCAGCAACCTGTCCATCCTCTACAACCAGGCGCCGCCACTGCGCGCCCTGCCAGAGCTGCGAGCGCGCCACCGTCTCGGCGTCGAGCAGCGCGCGGTAGCGGGATTCCCGGGATTTGAGCGCGGCGGGCGGGCCATCCTCCACGATCATGCCGTCTTCCACCACAAGTACCCGGTCGAAACTCAGGGTTTCGCCGACATCGTGGGTCACGCAGAGCATTGTCGCCTTCGACCAGCGCTTGCGCGCCTCTTCCATCAAGCGGATCCGTTGGCCCCGGTCCATGCCGCGAAAAGGTTCGTCGAGCAGGGCAAGGCGGACGTCGCCCTGCATCAGCGCGCGCCCGAGCCGGACCCTCTGGCCTTCGCCGCCGGAGAGCAGGCAGCCGCCCTCGCCCAGCGCGGTTTGCAGGCCATCCGGCAGCTTCTGGACGATGCCCCGCAGCTGCGCGCCGTCAATTGCTCCGCCGAGGCGCCCCATGTCCGCCTCGCGCGCGCTGTAGGACATGTTATCGAGTAAATCCTATATTTTGCAATTTTTTGATAATCTCTCTGCAGAATTCATTTCTAATCTGAGCGTCGGTCATAGCACTAAGAGCATCTGGATCAAACGATACGGCCACACTTACGTGTCTTATTTTTTCACCAGTAAATAAATTGTTTGTGACCCGGTTCTATTTTCCTTCTTCAATTCTTTTTTATTTAGATCTGTTGATATAGCTATCAGGGAAGCGTGGAAATTATCTACAGCGTCTCCGTACGCAGCCCCAGCCACTTCCGTTTGAACGGCTTTCTCCAGAAGAGCCAGTATTCCACGCACTCTGTCACCAAGCTCCCCCCACGTGATTACCGAGAAAGTTACAATCATGCCGTTCTCACTTGAAGATTTTGTTTCCTGGGGGAAGGTCGCCGTGAATGATAGCATAATTAAGGATTTTTGCCTTCTCCATTATGAGCGCCGAGGAAATAGACCCAACATACTCAACCTGCTTGCTCAAATTCATCGCACTCAGGCCAGACTGGGAATAACGATTATCATTGATACTCTGTCCATACTTCCAGACCCCCC
>CALQFM020000067.1 GCA_943329845.2 Candidatus Kuenenia stuttgartensis
AAGCTGTTGCTACGAAAGGCAGCCGAACGATCCGTCGAGGCAACCTGGCGCCGCGTCGGCAACCTGCTCGACGCATTCCCTGCGCACGAATGCGCCAACTACTTCAGAAACTCCGGATACGCTTCAACCTAAATGAAAACGAGTCTAGTTGCCGGGGCTGGCCGGACCCGGGCCGCTGAACCGGCCGATATTGCTGAAGATCTGCTCGAAGAAGCCGAGTTCCTTGCCGCGCGTCGGCGTCTTCTCGCCCACCGGGTCGATGTCGCGGGCGGCTTCCATGCCGGCGCGGGAAATTTCCTTGACGTTGCCGGACTGGTCGAACGAGACCTGCAGCACCTGGTTGTCGACCACGTCGGGCCGGAAGAACGCCCAGCTCTCCTGCGTCCTCGCCACGTAGTACCAGTTCTCGTCGTCGAAGGTGCCCGGCACCGTGGGCGTGCCCAGCGCGGCCAGCACGGAGGCGCGGTTGTCGACGCCCGGCCTGATTTCCTTGATCAGGTCCTCGTCCATCAGATATCCGCGGGTATCGACGGTCTTGGCGCAGCCCGGCAGGATAACCGCCGAGGCCGCCAGACCCAGTACAACGAGAAGCGTCTGTCTGTTCACCAACTCACTCTATGTCGAGATGCCGGCCGCCGGTTGACGGCGCGCGGCCAAGGGCCTATTCGCTGGGCTAGAAAATGGCATCGCACCCCGGCACTGTCAACGTTCGCGCCGGTCGGCGATCGCCTGTTGGAATAGGCCATATGCTGCAGTTCCTCAAGAACCTTCAACGGGCATTCATGCCCTCGCCGGACCAGCTCCGCGCGAACACGCTCTATAACACGGCGGTCGCCCAGTCGCGCCGGCCCGGGTTCTACCTGGCGGGCGGTGTGCCCGACACGATCGATGGCCGTTTCGACATGATCGTGCTGCACGCATTCCTGATCATGCGCCGGCTGCGCGACGCCGGACCCGACGGCGAAGCGCTGTCGCAGGCGCTGTTCGACGAGATGTTCGCCGACATGGACCGGTCGCTGCGCGAGATGGGCGTGGGCGACATGGGCATCGGCCGCAAGGTGCGGGGCATGGGCAAGGCATTCATGGGCCGGGTCAGGGCCTATGAGGAGGCGCTGGAGGAGGGCGGCACCGCTCTCGAGGAAGCGCTGACGCGCAACCTCTACCGGTCGGCGCCGCCGGCGCCCGAGGCGCTGGCGTCCACGGCCGACTATGTCCGCCGCGAGAACGCCGCCCTGAAGTCGTTTCCGATCGCCGCGCTTATGGCGGGCGAGGTGACATTCGGTCCCGTGCCCGGAGAACCGTCATGAGCGCGCGTGAGAAAGCGGAACTGCACCGCCCTTTCGATATCGTCTCCCTGCCCGATGGCGGCCGCGGCATCGAGATCGTGGCGAGCGACGCGGAGCGCGACGCCATCGCCCGGCGTCTGGGCTTGCTGGCGCTTGGGGCGTTTGCCGTCCGCGGCCGGCTCGATCCGCTGCGGCGCGGACGCACGGCGATCTTCGTCGCCCGGATGACCGCGGCGGTGACCCAGGAATGCATTGTCAGCGGCGATCCGGTCGAGGCGGCGGTCGACGAGCAGATCCATGTCAGGCTGATGACCGAGGATGAAGCCGAGGCGCGCGCCGAACTCGATCTCGACGTCGACGAGGAAGACGTGGAGACCGCAGAGGCGGGAATCGCCGACCTGGGCGATATCTCGGTGCAATATCTGGCGATCGCACTCGATCCTTACCCGCGGGCACCCGGCGCAGAGGCACCTGTCTTGCCTGAAGACGATGATGCCGAAGACAACATACCGTCGAATCCGTTCGCCATTTTGAAGAAACTGAAAGACAAAACTTGAAGCGTGTAGAATTCTGAGTATGTTCTGGCGCCTAAACGCTGCCCCGGTGGTCGGGGCGCCTAGTAGCAAGAGTTCGACAGATGGCGGTACCGAAGAGAAAAACCACGCCCTCGCGGCGGAATATGCGCCGTTCGCATCATGCGCTCGTGCGCACTCAGTCCGTCGAGTGCCCGAACTGTGGCGAGGTCAAGCTGCCGCATCATGTGTGCGGCTCATGCGGCCAGTACGATGGCCGTGAGGTTACCGAGGCGACCGAGACCTTCTAACCAACGGGTGCGGGGGATGTCACATTGGCTGGCGCCCTGACGATCGCCCTCGACGCCATGGGCGGCGACCATGCTCCGGGCGTCATTCTCGACGGCACGGAACTGGCGCGGGAACGGCATCCCGGCCTGCAATTCGTTCTGTTCGGTGACGGCCCGCGGCTCGAGGCGGGACTGGCCGGACGCGACAGGCTCAAGGACTGCTGCTCCATCGTCCATGCGGAATCCGTGATCGATGGCGCCATGAAGCCCAGCCAGGCGCTGCGCAAGGGCCGCACATCGAGCATGGGCCTGGCCATCCAGGCCGTCAGCGAGGGCACCGCCCATGTGGCCGTTTCCGCCGGGAACACCGGCGCGCTGATGGCGTTATCCAAATTCATCCTGCGGACCATGCCGGGCATCGATCGTCCGGCGCTGGTGACCCTGCTGCCGACACAGCGCGGGGAAAGCGCCATGCTCGACCTTGGCGCCAACGTGGAATGCTCGGCCGAGAACCTGGTTCAATTCGCCGTCATGGGCGCCGCCTATGCGCGCGTCGTGCTCGGCCTCAGTCGCCCCAAGGTCGCGCTGCTGAACATCGGCACAGAGGAACTGAAGGGCAACGAGGAGGTCAAGGGGGCCGCCGAGGAGCTACGCGCCGCCGACCTGATGTTCGAGTTCGTCGGCTTTGCCGAGGGCAACGATCTCGGGAAGGGCAGCGCCGACGTCTATGTCACGGATGGATTCACCGGTAATGTGGCGCTGAAGACCATGGAGGGCACCTCCATGCTGATCGCCGACCTGTTCCGGCGCGCGTTCCGCAATTCGCCCATGTCGATGCTGGGCTATCTCTTGGCTCGCGGCGCCCTGCGCACGCTGCGCGCCCATCTCGATCCCAATACTCACAATGGGGGCATGTTAGTGGGCTTGAACGGACTGGTGGTCAAAAGTCACGGCAGTGCCAACGCCGCCGGCATCGCGAGTGCGATCGCCGTGGCCAGGGATCTTGCCGAAGGTGACCTCAACGGCAAGATCGCCGGCGACATGGCCCATTACGGCAGCCAGCGTTCCGCCGCGCCCGCCGAGGCGTCGGCTCCGTGAGCGGCATCAGGACAATCGTCACCGGTGTCGGCGCCTATCTTCCGGAGCGTATCGTCACCAACGCCGAGATGGCGAAGCTGGTCGACACCAGCGACGAGTGGATCGTCGAGCGCACCGGCATCAGCCAGCGCCACATCGCCGCCGACGGCGAATATACCTCGGACCTGGCCATGGCGGCCGGCAAGCGCGCCATGGCGGACGCGGGCATGGATGCCAGCGACATCGACATGGTCATCGTCGCGACCGCCACGCCTGACGAGACGTTTCCCGCCACAGCCGTGAAGGTGCAGGCCGGGCTGGGGATCACCCAGGGCGCGGCATTCGACATTCAGGCCGTGTGCTCCGGGTTCGTCTATGGCTTCTCTGTCGCCGACAATCTGATCCGCGGCGGCATGTCGAAAAACGTGCTGCTGATCGGTGCCGAGACCTTCTCGCGCATCCTCGACTGGGAGGACCGCACGACCTGCGTGCTGTTCGGCGACGGCGCCGGCGCGGTCGTGCTGCGTGGCGAGCAGGGGGCGGGTGACCGCGGCATCATCGCCAGCAAGCTGCGCAGCGACGGCACCAAGCACGATCTGCTCTATGTGGATGGCGGGCCGTCCATGACCCAGACGACCGGCAAGCTGCGGATGCGTGGTAAAGACGTATTCAAACACGCTGTCAAGAACTTGGCCGATATTGTTGAGGAGGTGTTCGAGGGAACGGATCTATCGCCTTCGGATATTGACTGGATCGTGCCGCACCAGGCCAATCGCCGTATCCTCGACGCCACCGCGAGGAAACTCGGCATCTCGCCCGACAAGGTGGTGGTGACGGTTCAGGACCACGGTAATACCTCGGCCGCATCGGTGCCGTTGGCCCTCGAGCGGGCGGTGCGGGACGGACGGATCAAGCGGGGCGACCTGGTGCTGCTCGAGGCCATGGGCGGCGGATTCACCTGGGGTGCGAGCCTCGTCCGCTGGTAATTGCGCCGTAACGGTTTGGTGACAACTGAACCGTTGTCTTAGGTGTCGGGAATTTCCTTTTATATTGACTGGTTTAACGGCATTGCCTAACCTATTTCCCATCACTTTGGGGGAATAGGGGCAGGCAATGAGCGGAAAGACCGTAACGAGAGCGGATCTGAGCGAGGCCGTTTATCAGGAAGTGGGCCTGTCTCGAAACGAATCGGCCGAACTGGTGGAGCGGGTGCTCGACATCATCTCCGACAAGCTGGTCGAGGGCGAGAGCGTGAAGATCTCATCGTTCGGCAGTTTCGTCGTCCGCAAGAAGGGCGGCCGCACCGGACGCAACCCGAAGACGGGCGAGGAGGTGCCGATCGGACCGCGCCGCGTGCTGGTGTTCCGCCCCAGCCAGGTGCTGAAGTCGATCGTCGCCAGCGCGACCCGGTCCTCATAAGCCGCGATTGAATGGCCCTTAATCAGGAAAATAGCGACGGGCGCAGCGTGCCGCGTAAATCCCCGGATGCGTTTCGCACCATCAGCGAAGTGTCTGACGAGCTGAATGTCCCGCAGCACGTGCTGCGGTTCTGGGAAAGCAAGTTCACCCAGATCCGTCCGCTGAAGCGCGGCGGACGGCGGCGCTACTACCGTCCCGAGGATGTCATGCTGCTGCGCGGCATCCGCCGGTTGCTGTACGAGGACGGCTATACCATCAAGGGCGTCCAGAAGGTGCTGAAGGAGCGCGGCGTGCGCGCGGTGGCCGACGGTGCCCGCGAGGAAGGCGACGCGCCCGCATCGCCGACAGTGTCTTCCGCATCGCTCGCGGCGCCCGCGACAGCTTCCGACCTTGTCGAGACGGGGGCCGATGACGATCTGGACCTCGAACGGCTATTGGCGCAGCTGGATGAAATCCGCACGCTGCTGACGCGGTAGAGACTTCCAACATTAGGGCTGGCATCCCGCCGCAGGCTGGCATTATAGTCCGCCCGCTTCGGGCCCGGAAACCAACCGTGCCGAGGCTTCTATCGGAGTGTAGCGCAGCCTGGTAGCGCATCACACTGGGGGTGTGAGGGTCGTCGGTTCAAATCCGGCCACTCCGACCAACGAAAAAGGGGCCGGCCGCCGCGCCGGCCCCGACCGCTTCGAGGCCCCGCATCATGGCGACAGGCACCAGCCTGGCCCTCCAGGACCGCAACCGTATCGTCCGCTGGCTCGTTACCGTCGCCGCCCTGATCTTCATCATGGTGCTGCTCGGCGGCGTCACGCGGCTGACCGAATCCGGCCTGTCCATCGTCGAATGGCGCCCGGTCACCGGCACGCTGCCGCCGCTGTCAGACCAGGCGTGGCAGGCCGAGTTCGACAAGTACAAGACGTCCCCGGAGTTTCAGAAGAAGAACAGCGATTTCGGCATCGCCGACTTCAAGACCATCTTCTGGTTCGAGTACCTGCACCGGCTGCTCGGGCGGCTGATCGGCGTGGTGTTCGCCGTGCCGTTCTTCTGGATGCTGTGGCGCCGTCAGATTCCCCGCCCGCTGAAGCCGCCGCTCTGGCTGCTGCTCGGCCTCGGCGCGCTGCAGGGCTTCATGGGCTGGTACATGGTCAAGAGCGGTCTGGTCGACCGCCCCGACGTGAGCCAGTACCGTCTCGCCGCCCATCTGGGCATCGCCTTCGCGATTTACGGTGGCATCGTCTGGCTGGTCTTTGGCTTGCTGCGCCCTCAGCAGGGGCGCACGACGCCGTTCGGCCGCGCGCTGACAGTGCTGATCTTCCTTCAGATCTTGGCGGGAGCGTTCGTGGCGGGCATCGATGCGGGCTTCATCTACAACACTTGGCCGGCGATGGATAACGGCTACGTGATCCCGCCCGGCATCTGGACCGCGCCGCCGCTATGGCCCGGCCTGTTCGAGGACCACCGCATCGTCCAGTGCAACCACCGCATGCTGGCCTATCTGATCACGCTGCTGGTCGGTGCATGGTGGTGGCTGAACCGGGGGAAGGGAGCGCCGGCCCATCTGCTGGCGCTGGCGACCCTGTTCCAGGTGCTCGCCGGTATCGTCACCGTTCTGATCCTGCCCTATGTGCCGGCGTGGCTCGCGGTGTTCCACCAGGCCGGTGGTCTCGTCCTGTTCACCGCGGCGCTGAATGCCCTGCACCGGGTAAGGAAACCATGAGCAATTATGTCTCGGTGTACATGACGGCATCGTCCGGCGAGGAAGCGGACCGCATTGCCTCGGCGCTGGTCGAGGAGCGGCTGGCCACCTGCGTCAACATCTTGGGTGGCATCCGTTCGGTCTATCGCTGGAACGGCGTGGTGGTGGGCGATTCCGAGGTGGCGCTGATCGCCAAGACCCGCGCCGCGCTGTTCGACGCGCTGGCCGCGCGGGTGCGGGCGCTGCATTCCTATGAGGTGCCGTGCATCGTTTCGTGGCCAATCGAGGCCGGAAATCCCGCCTATCTGGCCTGGATCGAGGCCGAAACGGGCGGAACGGGCTGAAAATAGCGCCATTTCTTGTGGTATAATAATACCATATTTTTAGTACCTTGATTTAAAAGGGGAATTTGGAACATGGCCCTGTTGACAGGCGATTGTAAATCGCCATACTCCGCCGCCGACGATCCAGGGGCGCGTGGTGCCCCTCATGCAGGGACCGACCGATGAAAACCTATTCCGCCAAACCCTCCGAGGTCGAGGCAAAGTGGCTGGTGATCGACGCCGACGGCGTCGTCCTGGGCCGCCTCGCATCCGAGGTCGCGAAGATCATTCGCGGCAAGCACAAGCCGACCTACACCCCGCACATCGATTGCGGTGATCACGTCGTGATCATCAATGCCGAGAAGGTCCACCTGACCGGCCGCAAGCGCGAGAACAAGGTGTACTACTGGCATACCGGCCATCCGGGCGGCATCAAGGGCCGTACCGCGGCCAAGATCCTTGACGGCGCCCATCCGGAGCGCGTCATCGAGAAGGCCGTCGAGCGCATGGTGCCGCGTGGCCCGCTCGGCCGCGACCAGATGCGCAAGCTGCGTGTCTATGCCGGCGCCGAGCACCCGCATGAGGCACAGCAGCCGGCGGTGTTCGATTTTGCCAGCCGCAATCCTAAGAACAAGAGGACCGCGTAATGTCCGATACCATCACCGATCTGAAGGATCTGGGCGCCGCCACCTCGCAGGAAGTCGCGGCTCCGAAGTACGAGCAGGAAATCGACGCCCAGGGCCGCTCCTATGCGACGGGCAAGCGCAAGAACGCTGTCGCCCGCGTCTGGCTGAAGCCGGGTTCCGGCAAGGTCACCGTCAACGGCCGTGACCAGGACACCTATTTCGCCCGTCCGGTGCTGCGCATGATCCTGCGCCAGCCGTTCGAGGTCGCCAACCGCAAGAACCAGTACGACGTTGTCGCCACGGTCGTCGGCGGCGGACTGTCGGGTCAGGCCGGTGCGGTGCGTCACGGCATCTCCAAGGCGCTGACGCTCTACGAGCCCACGCTGCGCAAGCCGCTGAAGGACGGCGGTTTCCTCACCCGTGACTCGCGCGTCGTCGAGCGCAAGAAGTACGGCAAGGCCAAGGCCCGCCGCAGCTTCCAGTTCTCCAAGCGCTAAGCGCACAGGCCAGAGTTCGAAATGGGGCCTTCCGCGCTGGCGGGAGGCCCTTTTTCTTTGTGTTACAGTGATGCGCTTGATTAGCCCGGGAGTCGCTCCTAGGTTTCGCGCAATCCAGGCAAGGACAGACCCATGAAAAAAGAGATCATCAGGGCGGCCATTCTCGGCGCCAGCGGCTACACGGGTGCTGAGCTGGTGCGGCTCCTCAGCCAGCACCCCAACGTGGAGATCGTCGTCTTGACCGCCGACCGCCGCGCCGGCGAGAAGCTGGAGACGGTGTTTCCGCAGTTCGGCGCGCTCGACCTGCCGGACCTGATGAGCATCGAGCAGGTGGAATGGGCCGGCGTCGACGTGGACGTTGTCTTCTGCTGCCTGCCGCACGGCACCACCCAGGACGTCATCAAGGGCCTGATGCACAAGACCGGCCACACGCTGATCGACGAGCTGGTTGTGGAGACGCGCGAAGACTACATCGCCGAGATCCCCAAGCGGGTGAAGGTCATCGACCTGTCGGCCGACTTCCGGCTGGAGAACGTCGCCACCTACGCCGAATGGTACGGCCACGAGCATCTTGCGCCGTCGCTGCAGAAGGTGGCCGTCTACGGCCTGACCGAGCTGGCCCGGGAGAAGATCAGGGCTGCCGACCTGGTCGCGTGCCCGGGCTGCTATCCCACCAGTTCGATCCTGCCGCTGGCGCCGCTGCTGGCCGCCAGGCAGATCGACCCCAACGATATCGTCATCGACGCCAAGTCGGGCGTCTCGGGCGCGGGCAGGGCGGCCAAGGAAGGCAGCCTGTTCACCGAGGTGTCGACCGGCATCCACGCCTACGGCGTCGCCAACCACCGGCATGGCCCGGAGATCGAGCAGGAGCTGTCGCGGGCGGCTGGCCAGGATCTGATCGTCGCCTTCACGCCCCACCTGATCCCCATGAACCGCGGCATCCTGTCGACCATCTATGTGAAGCTGGCCGACGGCGTCACTGCCGAAGACCTGCACGACACCCTGTCGGTGCGCTATGAGGCGGAACACTTCGTGGGCGTCCTGCCATACGGGCAGGTGCCCGCCTCGCGGCACGTGATGGGCTCCAACTACGCGCTGATGGGTGTCGTCGCCGACCGGCGTCCCGGCCGGGCGATCATCGTCTCGACCATCGACAATCTGGTAAAGGGTGCCTCGGGCCAGGCGGTGCAGAACATGAACCTGATGTTCGGCATTGCCGAGACCACCGGCCTGACCCAGCAGCCCATGTTCCCCTGATGGTCGGGCAGATCATCCCGTATCTGGGCATCCTGCCGAAGGTCGATCCCTCGGTGTTCCTGGCCGACGGCGCGCGCATTGTCGGCGACGTCGAGATCGGCGCCGACTGCACCATCTGGTTCAACTGCGTCATGCGCGGCGACGTCCACCGTATCCGCATGGGCCACTCGTCCAACCTGCAGGACGGCTCGGTGGTTCATGTCACCGAGGGCCGCTACGGCACGACGATCGGCAACTTCGTCCTGATCGGCCACATGTGCCTGCTGCACGGCTGCACCATCGAGGACGGCGTGCTGGTGGGCATGGGCAGCACCATCATGGACAACGTGGTGGTCGAGGAGAACGCCATGATTGGCGCCGGGTCGCTGGTCACGCCGAACAAGCGCGTGCCCAAAGGACAACTCTGGGCTGGCCGTCCCGCCGTCTACATGCGTGACCTGAAGCCCGAGGAGATCGCCCATCACCGCAAGCTGACGCTGGGCTACATCCTGCGCGGCAAAGAATATATGGGCCGCTGACCGCTCATGATCGGTGTCTTCGATTCAGGTTCCGGCGGCCTCACCGTGCTCGAGCGGCTGGTCGAGGCGTTGCCGGACGAATCATTCCTGTATCTCGGCGACCATGCCCGCGCGCCCTATGGCGACCGCGACAATGCCGAGATCGTCGCCTACACCACCGAGGCCATCGATTTCCTGATGCGCTCGGGTTGCCGTCTGGTGGTGATTGCCTGCAACACGGCGGCATCGGTGGCACTGCGCACAATCCAGCAGACTTGGCTGCCGGTCCACCATCCGCAAAACCGGGTGCTCGGCGTGCTTGTCCCCATGGTCGAGGCGCTGGCCGGCGTGCCGTGGCACCGTGAGGTGCCGCACGAGGACGACGTGCTGCTCTTTCCGCGCGTGGTGCTGTTCGGCACCACGAAAACCATCGAGAGCCGCGCCTATCTTGAAGAGGTGAGGAAGCGCGCACCCGGGTGCGACATCGTTCAGCAGGCATGCCCTGGCCTTGCCGGCATGATCGAGGACGGCGCGTCCGAGACCGACCTGCTGGATGCGGTATCGAAGCGGGTCGCGGCGGCGCTCGAAGGTCACAAGGGCTTCGTGCCCGACGCGGCGGTGCTGGGTTGCACCCACTATCCGCTGGTCCGCCACCTGTTCGCCTACTGCCTGCCGGAGGAGACTCGCATCCTGTCCCAGCCGGATCTCGTGGCCGAGGCCCTGACCGACTATTTGCGGCGGCGTCCCGAATTCTCCGACGCGGGGCAGGGCGAGCGGACCGTGCGTTACCTGACGACCGGCGATCCGGCGCATTTGCGGGGATTGGCCGTGTTCATGCAGAACCTGCACGGGCAGTTCACGCGGGTGACGCTTTAACCATTTGAAGGTTGAGAGCTACGCCGCCGGCCGCGAGCTGGTCACGTAACTCCCCGGCGCGTCCTCGATGATCGTCAGGCCGCGATCGCCCGGAATGCGGGCCGGCACCTTCTTGCCGGACATCTTCGATACCCAGGCCTGCCAGTCGGGCCACCACGAGCCGGGATGCTCGACCGCGCCTTCCATCCACTTCTCCAGGGTCTTCGGATTCTTGTCGTTGACCCAGTAATTGTACTTGTTGGCCGAGGGCGGGTTGATCACGCCGGCGATGTGGCCGGAGCCCGCCAGCATGAACTTGGTCGGGCCGGAGAAGTGGTTCACGCCCTTGAACACCGACTTGTAGGGCGCGATGTGGTCTTCCTTGCCGGCCTGCATGTAGATCGGCGTCTTGATCCTGGTCAGGTCGATCGGCACGCCGCCCAGGACGATGGCGCCCGGCGTCACCAGCCGGTTCTCGTGATACATCCGGTGCAAATAGTAGCTGTGCAGCGCCTGCGGCATGCGCGTGGAATCCGAGTTCCAGTACAGCAGGTCGAAGGGCATGGGGTCCTTGCCCATCAGGTAGTTGTTCACCACGAACGACCAGATCAGGTCGTTGGAGCGCAGCATGTTGAAGGTGGTCGCCATGGAGCTGGCGTCCAGATAACCCTTCTCGGCCATCTGCTTGTCGAGCTGCTCGAGCTGGTCGTCATCGATGAATACCGAGAGGTCGCCGGCCTCGGTGAAGTCAACCTGGGCGGTGAAGAACGTGGCCGAGTTGATCCGGTCGTCGTCCTTGGCCGCCATGTAGGACAGGGTGCAGGCGAGCAGGGTACCGCCGATGCAGTAGCCGATGGCGTTGACCTTGCGCTCGCCGGTGGCCTTCTCGATGGCGTCGAGCGCGGCCAGCGGTCCCTCGAACATGTAGTCCTCGAAGGTCTTCATCGCCTGGTGCTCGTCCGGGTTCACCCAGGACAGCACGAATACCGTATGGCCCTCGGACAGCGCCCAGCGGATGAACGAGTTCTTCGGCTGGAGGTCGAGGATGTAGAACTTGTTGATCCACGGCGGCATGATCATCAGCGGCGTCTTGAACACCGTTTCCGTGGTCGGCGTGTACTGGATCAGCTGGATGACATCGTTCTGGAACACCACCTTGCCGGGCGTCGCCGCCACGTTGCGGCCCACCTCGAAGGCGTCGAAGTCGGTCATCGAGATGGCGAGCTGGCCGTTGCCGCGGTCCAGGTCCTTCAGCACGTTCTTCAGGCCGCGGACCAGGTTCTCGCCGCCGGTCTCGAAGGTCTCATGCAGGACCTCGGGATTGGTCAGCACGAAATTGGTCGGCGACATGGCGTCGACGAACTGTTTGGAGAAGAACTCCAGCTTCTTGCGGGTGCGCTCGTCCAGGCCCTCGGCATCGCGGATCGAGTTGGTGAACCAGCGCGAGGTGACCAGATAGGACTGCTTGATGAAGTCGAAGATCTGGTTCTTGGTCCAGTCCTCGCCGGCGAAGCGCCGGTCGCCAGGCGCGGGCTCGGCCACCGGCGGCGGTTCCTGGCCGATGGCGCGCAGCGCCATGTTCTGCCAAAGCACCATCAGGTCGCGCCACAGCTCGAGCTGGGCCTCGATCACCTTCGAGGGGTTCTGCATCCAGCTCGACGCCAGTTCAACCCAGGCATCGGCCATCTTGCTCGGATCGAAGCCGGGCACGTCGGGCGCGGAGGCCTGCGGCTTCTTGAGGAACTGGGTAAGGAGCTTCTGGTGCTCCAACGCGATCTGCCCAAGGTTCTCCGCCAGTTCAGGGGTGTAACCCTTCTGGCCGGATCCGTTTTCGCGCGACGTCATTGGAGGTCCTCCGTTCCCTTGCTTATAGCTTACCCGAAATGGCGCCGGTGAGAAAAGTAACCGCGAATCCGCCATATGCACCCGTTATTCCGGCGCATCAGATATGCCTCGAAACGCCGTTTCAGGATGCGCTTTGACTTGATCGGGCACCCTGCTATTAGAGGGCATCCCAACCGAAAGTAAGGAACCATGTCCGCCGAGTTTCATCGCATCAAACGCCTGCCTCCCTACGTCTTCGCGGAAGTCAACGCGATGAAGGCAGCCGCGCGAGCTCGTGGCGAGGACGTCATCGACTTCGGCATGGGCAATCCGGACCTGCCGACCCCGCAGCACATCGTCGACAAGCTGGTCGAGACGGTCAGGAACCCGCGTACGCACCGCTATTCGCAGTCGCGCGGCGTGCCGGGCCTGCGCAAGGCGTTCGTGAACTACTACGGCCGCCGCTTTGGCGTCGACCTGAACCAGGAAACCGAGGTGATCGTCACCCTGGGCTCCAAGGAAGGCCTGGCCAACCTGGCGTCGGCGATCAGCGCGCCGGGTGACGTGATCCTGGTGCCGAATCCATCCTATCCGATCCACGCCTTCGGCTTCATCATCGCCGATGCGGCGATCCGGCACCTGCCGTTGACGCTGGACGGCGATTTCACCGCCAATTTCATGCGCGGGCTGGCGCACGCCGTGAAGCACTCGGTGCCGTCGCCCATCGCGGTGGTAGTGAATTTCCCGGCCAATCCGACGGCCAAGGTGGTCGACCTCGACTTCTACACGGAAGTCGTCAATTTCTGCCGCAAGAACAACCTGTACGTCTTGTCGGACCTGGCCTACGCCGAAATCTACTTCAACGACGTGCCGCCGCCCTCGATCCTGCAGGTGCCCGGCGCCAAGGACGTGGCCGTGGAGTTCACCTCCATGTCCAAGACCTATTCCATGCCCGGCTGGCGCATCGGCTTCGCCGCCGGCAATGCCAAGCTGATCTCGGCCCTGTCGCGCATCAAATCGTATCTGGACTATGGCGCGTTCACGCCGATCCAGGTGGCCGCGACCGCGGCGCTCAACGGGCCGCAGGATTGCGTCGAGGAAGCCCGGCAGATCTACAAGCACCGTCGCGACGTGCTGATTTCCAGCTTCGCCCAGGCGGGCTGGGAAATTCCCAGCCCTGAAGCGACCATGTTTGCCTGGGTGCCGGTGCCGGAGCAATATGCCCATCTCGGCTCCAACGAGTTCGCCAAACTGCTGCTGCAGGAGGCGTCCGTCGCAGTCGCGCCGGGCATCGGTTTTGGTGAATACGGCGACAACCATGTGCGCATCGCCATCGTCGAGAACGAGCAGCGTATCCGCCAGGCCGCCCGAGCCGTGCGCAAGTTCCTCGGCAGCGGCGTGCAGGAGTTGAAGGTGGCGAGCGCATGAGCGAGCCGCTTCGCGTCGGCGTTGCAGGCCTCGGCACGGTCGGTGGCGGCGTATTGCAGCTGCTGAGCAGGCACGGCGCGCTGATCGGCCATCGCTGCGGCCGCGAGATCCGGGTGACAGCCGTTTCCGCGCGCCACAAGGGACGAGACCGCGGGATCGCGCTCGACGGCATCGTCTGGCATGACGACGCCATGGCGCTGGCATCGGATGCCAACGTGGACGTCGTGGTCGAGCTGATCGGCGGCGCCGACGGCATCGCGGCCGAGCTGGTCGAGGCGGCACTCAACGCCGGCAAGTCCGTGGTCACCGGCAACAAGGCACTGATCGCCAGGCACGGTCCCAGGCTTGCCGCGCTGGCCGAGAAGAGGGGCGTGGCGCTGCGGTTCGAGGCGGCCGTCGCGGGCGGTATCCCGATCGTCAAGGCGCTGAGCGAAGGCCTCGCGGGCAACAGCCTGTCGCGCATCTACGGCATCCTCAACGGCACCTGCAATTACATCCTGACCGAGATGGAATATACCGGCCGGGCATTCGGCGACGTGCTCGCCGAGGCGCAGCAGCTCGGCTATGCGGAGGCCGATCCGAGCTTCGACGTGGACGGCATCGACACCGCGCACAAGCTGGCGATCCTGGCCAGCGTCGCGTTCGGCACGCCGCTCGATTTCGAATCGATCTTCATCGAGGGCATCCGCCAGGTGACGCCGCTCGACATCGAGTTCGCCGCCGAGCTTGGCTACCGGATCAAGCTCATCGGCATCGCCACCCATGGCGAGAAGGGCCTGCTGCAGCGGGTGCATCCGTGCCTGGTCGCCGCCGACAAGGCCATAGCCGCCGTCAATGGCGTGTTCAATGCCGTGGTCGCCGAAGGCGATTTCGTCGGCCAGACCGTCTATCAGGGCCGCGGCGCGGGCGCCGGTCCCACGGCGTCAGCCGTCGCCGCCGACCTCATCGACATTGCCCAGGGACACGTCCATGCGGTGCTGTCGCCGCCGGTCTCCGGTGCCGGCAAGACCAGGAACCTCACCATGGACGGCAACGAAGGCCGCTATTACGTTCGGCTGTCGGTCGACGACCAGCCGGGCGTGATCGCCGAGATCGCGGCAGCGTTGCGCGACGAATCGGTGTCCATGGAGGAGTTGCTGCAGCGGCCGAACGGGTCGGGACAGCCGGTTAGCTTCGTGATGACCACCCATGAAGTCACCGAGGCGAAGATGATGCGGGCGCTGGCCAGGATCGCCAAGCTGCCGTTCATCGCGGAAAAGCCCGAGGTGATCCGGATTGAAACATTCTGAGATTAGAGAGCGGCGATGAAGAGGGCAGGGCACGTGGAGAAAGACATGGATATCAAGTCGGCGCTGGACCGGATGCTGGTTCTGGAAATCGTGCGTGTCACGGAAGCCGCCGCCATCGCCGCGCACCGCCTGGTGGGCCGCGGTGACGAGAAGGCCGCCGACCAGGCCGCCGTCGATGCCATGCGTACCCAGCTCAACAACCTCGACATCGACGGTATTGTCGTGATCGGCGAAGGCGAGCGCGACGAAGCACCCATGCTCTATATCGGCGAGGAAGTCGGCCGCGGCGGCCCCAAGGTCGACATTGCGCTCGATCCGCTGGAAGGCACCACCATCGCGGCCAAGGCCATGCAGAACTCGCTGGCGGTGATCGCCATCGGCGAGGCTGGCACCATGCTGCGCGCCCCCGACGTCTATATGGACAAGATCGCCATCGGCCGCGGTTACGAGGAAGGCATCGTCGACCTGGACCGCAAGCCCAAGCAGAACCTGGATGCGCTGGCCAAGGCCAAGGGCGTGCCCGTCGGTGAGCTGACTGCCTGCGTCCTCGATCGTCCGCGCCATGCGGAGCTGATCCGCGAAATCCGCGAGGCAGGCGCCCGCATCCACCTGATCGGCGACGGCGACATCGCCGGCGTGATCGCCACCACCGATCCGAACACCGGCATCGACATCTATATGGGCTCGGGCGGCGCGCCGGAAGGCGTGCTGGCGGCGGCGGCGCTGCGCAGCATCGGCGGCCAGATCCAGGGCCGGCTGCTGTTCAAGTCCGACGACGAGAGGGCCCGCGCCGCCAAGTGGGGCGTGAAGGACCTGAACCGCAAGTACAACCTCCAGGACATGGTGTCCGGCGACGTGATCTTCGCCGCCACCGGCGTCACCGACGGCTCCATGCTGGAAGGCGTCCGCCTGATCCCGGGCGGATACACCACGGAAACCATCGTAATGCGCTCGTGGTCGCAGACCATCCGCACCATCAAGACCCAGCACCGCGGCAAGAGGTAACATGGCGGTTACGGACACCGACCAGCCTGCGCTCCTCGGTGTCCGGAACTCCCTGACCGGCCAGTCATGGCACATGGCGGACGCCGACGAGCGTCTGGTCCAGGCCTGCGCCCAGCGCCATTCGATCCCCGAAGTCGTCGCCCGTGTGCTGCTGGCGCGTGGCGTGGATATCGACGAGGCGCCCGGCTTTCTCAACCCGACGATTCGCACGCTGCTGCCCGCGCTGCCGGCGCTGCGCGATATGGACAGGGCGGTCGCGCGGCTGGTACGCGCCATCACGACGGCTGAGAAGATCGCCGTGTTCGGCGACTACGATGTGGACGGCGCCACCTCGACGGCGCTGATGCTGCGGTTCCTTCGCGCGGTGGGTGGCAACGCCGCCTATTACATCCCCGACCGCATCCGCGAGGGCTACGGCCCCAACGAAGCGGCCATGCGCACGCTGAAGGACCAGGGCGCGTCGGTCGTGGTCACGGTCGACTGCGGCACGACAGCGACCGTGCCTCTGGCGGCGGCCCGGCTGATGGGGCTCGACGTCATCGTCGTTGACCACCACCAGGCCGACGCGTCTCTGCCGCCCTGCACCGCGCTGGTCAATCCCAACCGGCAGGACGAGGACGAGGACCTGCGCGCACAGTTCGGCCATCTGGCGGCTGTCGGCGTGGCGTTCCTGCTGGTGGCCGGCGTCAACAGTGCGCTCGATGCCGCCGGCTGGTTCAAGGATCGGGCGCGGCCCAATCCGCTCGACTGGCTCGATCTGGTGGCGCTCGGTACCGTCTGCGACGTGGTGCCGCTGAAGGGCCTCAACCGGGCCTTCGTGTCGCAGGGCCTCAAGGTGATGCGTAAACGCGGCAATGCCGGGCTGGCGGCGCTCGCCGACGTGGGCGGCATGACCGAGCCGCCCGGCGCCTATCACGCCGGCTTCGTGCTGGGGCCGAGGGTCAACGCCGGAGGAAGGGTCGGACGCGCCGACATGGGCACGAGGCTGCTCAGTACGGATGACCCGTTCGAGGCGGGCCGCATCGCCGCCGAGCTGGACGTGTTCAATCAGGAACGCAAGGCCATCGAGCAGGCGGTGCAGGCCGAAGCCATCATGTGCGTAGGCGAGAACTGCGAGGACGCCATCATGGTCGCCGCGTCTTCCGGCTGGCATGCCGGCGTGATCGGTATCGTCGCCGGCCGGCTCAAGGACAAATATCGCCGGCCCACCTTCGTCATCGCCATCGACGGCGGCATCGGCAAGGGATCGGGCCGATCGGTCCCCGGCGTCGACCTGGGCGCGGCGGTCCGCGCGGCGGCGCAGGCCGGACTGCTGGAAAATGGCGGCGGACACAGCATGGCGGCGGGCCTGACCGTCCGGGAGGACCGCATCGCCGACCTGAAGGCATTCTTCAACGCCCATCTCAGCGCCCGCGCCGGCATGGCGGAAGAGGCGCGCGGCTTGCGCATCGACGCCATGCTCTCAGTGATGGGCGCAACACCAGGCCTGGTCGAGATGCTGGAGCAGGCCGGCCCCTATGGCTCGGGACACCGGGAGCCGCGGTTCGTGCTGCCGCAGGCGAAGCTGGTGAAGGCCAATATCGTCGGCGAAACCCATGTCAGCTGCATCATCTCGGGCAGGGACGGCGGCCGGCTGAAAGCCATCGCCTTCCGCGCCATGGAGGGCCCGCTCGGTCCCGGTCTGCTGACGGCCGCGGGGAAGGGCGAGGCGCTCCACATTGCCGGCCATTTGCGCGCCGACCGCTGGATGGGCCGCCTGGAATGCCAGCTGATGATCGACGACGCCGCGCCGGTTTTCTGATCGGCGGGCCTAGGCTCCAGGCTTGTTGAGCGCTTCCTCGTCGAGCAGCGCCAGAAGGCTGCCACGGTTTTCCCCGTGAAACAGCGCCGCGTAGGTTTCGGGCACCTTCTCGAAGCCGGGGCGGATGTCCTCGCGGTGCTTGATCCGGCCGCTGTCGATCCAGGAGCGCAGGTCCGCGCGTCCCTTGTCGAACTCGCTGGCATAGTCGTGCAGCAGGAAGCCCTGCATGCGAATGCTGCCATAGACCAGCTGCATCATGTCCTTGGGCCCGGGCGCCGGGCGATCGGCATCATAGCCCGAAATCTGACCGCACAGGATGATGCGGCCGTACCGGGCAATGTTGTCCACCACCGCCTGCAGCATGTCGCCGCCCACATTGTCGAAGAAGATATCGATCCGCTTCGGGCATAGCGCGGCGAGCCGCTCGGCCACATTTTCGAACTTGTAGTCGATCACGGCATCGGCGCCGTAGTCGTTCAGAACCCAGCCGCACTTTTCGGCGCCGCCGGCGATCCCGATGACGCGCAGTCCCAGGATCTTGCCGATCTGTACCACGATGGAGCCGGTGGAGCCGGCCGCGCCGGAGACGACCAGGGTTTCGCCTTCCTTCGGCTCGCCGACTCGCAAGAGACCGAAATAGGCGGTCAGGGCATTCATGCTGTAGATGCCGACGGCGTCCGCCAGCGAAAGATCGTCCTCGATCACGCGGCACTCGGTGACCGACGGATCGAGCACCTGGTACTCCTGCCAGGCGCCGACGCAGAAGATCCGGGCCCCTTCGGGAAACGCGGGGTTGCTCGACCTGATCACCTTGGCGCCGCCGAGCGTGATGACCGGATCGCCGGGATCGATGCCGGGAACGAAGCTGGGCCGGTCCGCCTGCATCCATCCGCGCATCGCCGGCGCGCAGGCGAATATCTGGTGCTTCACCAGAATTTGTCCCTTGGCGAGGTCGGGCTCGCCGATATCCCGTTCCACCATCGTGAAATTGTCGCGGGTGATCTCGGCTGTCGGCCGGGTTGCCAGCAGCCACTGTCGACTCTTCATGGAACGATCTCCTCGTCTCCCCGGCGATCCGAGACAGTTGCTTTTTCCGGACACGCTGTCAATTCTGCGGGGAGGGACCGAGAGCGGGGAAGCGGGGTGGACCATGAATGATGTTGAGCGCCGTCTCCAGTTGGCGGAATCGATTCTGGCCATCAAGGCCCTGAGCCATCGCTACAGCAATCTGTGCGACCGTGGGTTCGATCCCGACCGCATTTCCGCGCTGTTCGTCGATGACGGCGTGTGGGACGGCGGCGAAATCGTCGGGCGCTTTGAAGGCCGCGAGGCGATCAGGACGTTCCTGGCCGGCCTTGCCAAGGTCGTGACCTGGTCGGGGCATTTCGTCGTCAATGACGAGTTCGAGGTGACCGGCGACACCGCTTCCGGCCTGTGGCGCTGCATCGCCGTCGTCAACAATCCAGGCGTCGAGCCGCCGATCGACAACTGGTATTTCCAGGACTACCACTTCGAATGCGTGTCGAGGGATGGCGTCTGGAAGTTCCGTTCGATCCGGACGGACCTCCGGAAAACGACGGTCTATGTCCCGGACATTGCCGGGCATGCGCCGGTGATTCGGTAACGGGCAATCAGGGAAGTTTGCGATGGTCGGGGATTTCGAGGCGCGCCTTCGCCGGATCGAGGATCTGGAAGCCATCAGGGACATCAAGCACCGCTACTTCATCGCGCTCGACAAGGCCGACTGGGCCGGCGTGGTGCGGTGCTTTACCGAGGACGCCGAGATCGACGTGGGCCTGGGCGTTCAGCGCGGCCATGAGGAGATCGCGAGCATCTTCCACGAGGTCTACGTGAAGGCCTTCGACTGGTGGTCGCATCAGGCGAGCAATCCGGTGATCGACATCACCTCTCCGACGACCGCGACCGGCACCTGGGAACTGGAGGGCTTCGTCGTGACCCAGTCTCCCGCGACAGGCCTTTGGACGGCGGTGTTCTACGAGGACGAATATCGCTGCAACAACGGCAAGTGGCTGATTTCCAGGTCCACGGTCGTGCCGATCTTCCGCTGCGACGTGGAGGTGGGCTACACCAAACAGCGCATGGTGGGGCTGCCGGAGGATTGAGCGAGGCTTTGGCGGCGCATGGCAATAACCGCCTCTCTCGGCGGCGTGAGTCTTCGTATCATCCGCGGCGCAAAGCCCCTTGACCCGTTTGGGGCCAGTATGTAGAAACCGGGCTCCGCGATGATCCCTTCGTCTAGCGGTTAGGACGACGCCCTTTCACGGCGTAAACACGGGTTCGATTCCCGTAGGGATCGCCAA
>CALQFM020000068.1 GCA_943329845.2 Candidatus Kuenenia stuttgartensis
CACGACCCCAGGATTAGGAATCCTGTGCTCTATCCTGCTGAGCTACGGGCGCCCCGGGGAGACTGATACCGGAAATCGTCGAAGCGCTAAAGAGTCGAATTGGTCTGGCCGCCGTCCATCAGGAAGTTCTGGCCGACGATGAAGCCCGCATGCGCGCCGCACAGGAAGGCGCAGGCCTCGCCGAACTCGTAGGGCACGCCCAGCCGCCGCGCCGGAATCTGGCCGAAGGCCGCCGCGAGCAGTTCGTCCTCGGTCTTGCCCTGCTGCTGGGCGATGGCGCGCAGCGGCCCGCGCACACGGTCCGTATCGAACACGCCGGGCAGCAAATTGTTGATAGTCACGTTGTGCTCGGCCACCTGGCGGGCAATGCCGGCGACGAAGCCGGTCAGCCCTGCTCGGGCACCGTTCGACAGGCCCAGGATGGCGATCGGCGCCTTGACCGCGCTCGAGGTGATGTTGACGATTCGCCCGAACCTGCGCGCGATCATCGGGTCGATGGTCGCCTTGATCAGGTCGATGGCGCTCAGCATGTTCGAGTCGAGCGCGGCAATCCAGTCGTCGCGGGTCCAGTCGCGGAAATTGCCGGGTTTCGGGCCGCCGCAATTGTTCACCAGGATGTCGGGCTCAGGGCACGCGGCCAGCACGGCGGCGCGGCCGGCTGCCGTCGCCACGTCGGCGACCACGGCGGTCACCTCGGCGCCGGTTTCGGCGCGGATCGCCGCGGCGGTCGCCTGCAGCGCTTCCTCGCCCCGCGCCGAGATGGTCAGCCTGACGCCCTCGCGCGCCAGAGAGAATGCACAGGCGCGGCCCAGGCCCTTTGAGGCGGCGTTGACAATGGCGGTGCGGCCCCTGATTCCCAGATCCATGCGGTCCTCCGATACGTTTACGCTTCGTCGATTATTCTCGTCGAACGGCGCGAAAGCGGCATTCGCGCAGGCCGCCGGAAGCACCCTGCGGGGCGTAATATCGCCTTAATGTTGCCGAACTCAAACGCTATCCAGAATGCGAGGGCCACCATGATGAAGCGGCCCCTGGGGTTGAGGTAGATGGACTCGGTGGTATTCTCATTTTTGCGGGGGCTCGTGCTCCCGATCCTCGTTGTTCTGGTGTTGGCATACCTGGTGCTCGGCGCGGTCTTCGCCTGACGCCTCCGCGGCGCGCGTGATACGCTGGCTCCATGAAATTCCGGCTTTTCCCCTGCATTGTGCTTGCCGTCATGCCTCTGTCCGCATGGGGCTTTGCCACGCTGCCGCCGCAGGCGCCGAAGCCCTCCGGCACCGCCACGGTCACGGAAGTGACCGACGGCGACACGCTCTTGCTGTCCGACCAGGTCACCGTTCGGCTGGTTGGCATCCAGGCGCCCAAGCTGCCGCTCGACCGGCCTGATTTCAAGGAGTGGCCGCTGGCGAAGGAATCCAAACGGGCGCTCGAGCAGCTCGCGCTGGACCGCAAGCTGACGCTGCACCCGGCGAGCAAGCCGCTGGACCGTTGGGGCCGGACGCTGGCGCAACTGGAACGCGACGACGGGCTATGGGTGCAGGGCGAGATGCTGCGGCTGGGCTGGGCGCGGGTCTACACCTTTCCCGACAACCGCGCCCTCGCCGCCGACATGCTCGCGCTGGAGCGCGAGGCGCGGGCAGCGAGACGCGGCATCTGGGGGCATCCCTACTATTCGATCGTCACGCCGGATCGGGCGGGCAGGGTGGTCAACACCTTCCAGCTCGTCGAGGGCACGGTGATGGAGGCCGCGGAGGTGAAGGGCCGCGTGTACCTGAACTTCGGCGCCGACTGGAAGACCGACTTCACCGTGCTGGTGCCGGCGAAGGTACGCAAGGCGCTGGCGAAGCGGGGCATGGATCCGGCCGCGTTCAAGGGACGCACGATCCGCGTCCGCGGCTGGTTGAAGGACTACAATGGCCCGATGATCGAACTCACCCATGCGGAGCAGCTTGAGCTGCCGGACGCGGCGCCGGAAACGAAAAGGGGAGGGCGCGCACCCTCCCCTTGATCGATGTGTACGCCGCCCTTCAGGTGGAAGGGATCAGGCCGACGCGGTGCGGGTCACCGCCGACGAGCCGCATCAGCGCCTTGCGCAGCTTGCCCAGCGCCTGGTGCTCGATCTGCCGCACCCGTTCCTTGCTGATGCCGAGCTGGTCGCCCAGCACCGCCAGGGTGACGGATTCGTCGCCCAGCCGGCGTTCCTGGATGATCAGCTTCTCACGCTCGGTCAGCGTCTCCATGGCTTCCTTCAGCCAGCCGAGACGGATTTCCGTATCGTGGGCGTTCATCACCGCTTCTTCCGGCACGGCGCGGTCGTCGGCCAGATAGTCCTGCCACTCGCTGTCGCCTTCCTCGCCCACCGGCGCGTTGACCGACTGGTCGCCGCCGGACAGGCGGGCTTCCATGTAGTCGACTTCCTGCTGCTTCACGCCCAGCTGGGTGGCGATCCGCTGACGGGTCTCGGACGAGATCGGCGCGGCGCTGTCGTTGCCGGTGTCCTGGCCGATCAGGCTGCGCAGCCGGCGCAGGTTGAAGAACAGCTTCTTCTGCGCCGCCGTGGTGCCGGTGCGGACGATGGACCAGTTGCGCAGCACATAGTCCTGGATCGCCGAGCGAATCCACCAGCTCGCATAGGTCGAGAAGCGGATGTCGCGTTCGGGCTCGAACCGGTCGGCGGCCTGGATCAGCCCAAGGCAGCCTTCCTGCACCAGATCGTTGGCCGGCAGTCCATAGTGGCGGTATTTGCTGGCCATGCTGATGACCAGCCTTAGATAAGCGGACATCAACTGCTGCAACGCCTCGTGGTCATGGTTGTCACGCCAACGGTGGGCCAGCTCGAATTCCTCCTCCTTACCGAGGAGACGGGCTTCGGTGGCGGCCTTTACCAGGCGTTGGTCGATTCTCTGTGGGCTCAGATCCATGGTGGACCTCCTACTGTCGCTCCCTCCTGCGGTGGTGCGGCTAAGCGGCAACCAATCTTACGGTGTGGCGAGCAGTTTGGATTAATTCTAATATGATATGGGGATCGGCGCACTCGATTTAAGGTGTCCCAGACGAAAAAGGCCCGCCGGGTGGCGGGCCTTTTTGCAAACGCGCTGTGCGTGCCTGCGTTATGCCGCCTTGAGTGTCTTCTCGAGTTTCTCGATAGCCGATCGTTCGTCGATCTTTTCAACCGCCGCCACCTCGCGCGCCAGACGCCCGAGAGCCGACTCGTAGATCTGCCTTTCGCTGTAGGATTGCTCCGGCTGATCGTCGGCGCGGTGCAGGTCGCGCACCACTTCGGCGATCGAGATCGGGTCGCCAGAGTTGATCTTGGCTTCGTATTCCTGGGCCCGGCGGCTCCACATGGTGCGCTTCACCCGCGCGCGGCCGCGCAGTGTCGTCAGCGCCGTCTTCATGATGTCGGGCGAAGCCAGGCTGCGCATCTGCAGCTGGTCCACCTTCGCCACCGGAACCCGCAACGTCATTTTTTCCTTATCGAACTCAATGACATAGAGCTCAAGTTCGGTGCCAGCGATCATCTCTCGGTCGATGGAGGTGATGCGACCGACGCCATGCGCCGGATAGACGATGTGCTCGCCCTTGCGGAACTTCTTCTTCGAAAGGTCGGGCTTCTTCGCAGTGATCATGTTCATGAATTCTCTCGCCATCTTCTCTCCAGGGCCCGGTTTGGTGACCGCGCTGGTCATTGCCAGCAGTTGACAGTCATGTCACCCGCCCCACTGCGGCGCTTGGCCGCATTGACCGGATGATGTCTGTACTGTCGTCTCGTAGGACGACCGGTTCTCACCGAAACGGGAGACAAACGCCGCGACAAGGGTGCATCGATTTTCTATCGATAGTGTCCCGACGCGGAGAGGACAATTATCACAAAATCGTAAAAAATGCACCCCCGATTTTACGCCATCGGGGGTGCCAAGAAAACATAGCTGTCTGCCGGGCGGCGCCCGGAAGGGTCCTGCCGCCTGATCAGGCGCCGGGATTCGGCGAGAAATACTTTTCGAACTTGCCGGCTTCGCCCTTGGCTTCGTCGGCGCCGTCGAGGCCTTCCTTCTTCTCGGTTAGGTTGGGCCATTCCTTCGAGAACTTGGCGTTGAGCTCAATCCATTGGTCCACGCCGTCTTCGGTGTCGGGCATGATTGCCTCGGCCGGGCATTCCGGCTCGCATACGCCGCAATCGATGCACTCGTCAGGGTTGATGACGAGCATGTTTTCGCCTTCGTAGAAGCAGTCCACCGGGCACACTTCCACGCAGTCTGTGTACTTGCACTTGATGCAAGCTTCGGTCACGACGTAAGCCATCGCGGTCTCCTTGAGTCTTTTATTCTGTCACACCCAAGCGGCTGAGCACCCGCTTGCGCGCATCCCCTCGTTCACGGTCGGAAACGTAGAGCAACCCCGCGATTCTCCGCAACAGATTTGCTTCGTAGGCGTGGAGTTCGCCGTCCGCATACACCACTTCCCAAAGCAGTTCAACGAGTTCGATCCGCTGCTCCTCGGAAAATTCATCCTTGATCCTGAGCGTGTACCGATTGAGGTCCGAGGCGCCGTCCCGCTTGCCGACGGCGAGTGAAACCAGCGTCGCCAGCGCCTCGTCCGACAAACTGAAGTGGCGCTTCAGGATGCCGGCGACGATGCCGCGCTCGTGGTCGCCGAACTCGCCATCGATGCTGGCGGCGTCGACCATCAGCACGGCCGCCGCCATATGCAGGCCGGCGCCCTCGCGATCGGTGGGTGGGGCGCTGCCGCCCAGCAATGCCTTCAGGGTGTCGAACATCTCCCGGCGGTACCACGCCGTGACGGTGCCCGCAAGCCCGGCCTCTATTCGGCTGCGGCGATCGCTGCCTGACCGCAGCTCGCGGCCACCTGTTCGGCAAGGTCGTGATAGAGAAGTCGTGCTTCCGGCGCGGGTCCGCGCCGCTCCCCCAGCGATGCGACCTCGACGACGCGGATCGTGTCGCCCAGCGCGAAGGTGAGGACGTCGCCCACCTTCAGCACGACGCTCGACTTGGAGATTCTTTGTCGGTTGAGCCGGAATTCACCGGCCTGCACATGCTTGGCCGCCAGCGAGCGGCTCTTGAAGAATCTGGCGTACCACAGCCATTTATCGATGCGCAGGGCGGTTTCGTGCATGGGGTCTCCGTACTAGCCTCTGCCGAGGGCGGTTTTCAAAGTCTGCAATCCCGCGAAGGGCGAATGCTCGGCGCGCTGCCGTTCCTGGCGTTGCGCCTTCGCCGATGGTCTTTTGCTGTCCTTCCGCTGGCGGAGGAATACCGTGCTGCCTTCCGCGTCGGCCTGCGGCCGATATCCGAGATAGGCCAGAATGGCCGCGAACTCCTCGTCCCTGCAGCCGACGAACGCCGTGATCTCGCGGTCGGCCTTCAGGGCGCCGGCCTCGTGTCGCGCCCGCGCCGTCTCGGCCACCTTCTCCAGCATGTCGAGGCGCACGGCACGGGCACCGATCACCCGGTAACCCGCCGCCTCGTAGAACCCATCGGGCGCCTGTGCCGGCGCCACCGAGGTCAAGCCCGGCGCGGGAACTGCGGGCAGGTCGCGCAGGCCGCGGAAAATGCGCCAGCACATCAGCCGGTGCCGCGTTACGCCCGGCTTCAGCATCGCCGGGATGTAGATGCTCGCCTCGCCGAACTTCACGCCCAGCGACCGGAGTTGCCAGCGTTCCTGCGGCGCCAGCTTGCGCAGGTCATCCGCGGCGGCCTCGCGGGGCAGGGTGCCCAAGGCCTCGACAAGCCGGAAAGCGATGCCGCGGGCGAGACCGGTCAGCGTCGCCGCGGCATCCCGGTCCGATGCCGCGAGCGCGTCCTTCAGCCGGAACAGCGGCCCCAGCGCACGGCGCAGATGCGCTTCGGTGAAGACCGTCAGCCGCGCCGTCACCGCGACGCGCTCGGCCTGCTCGACGAAATCGCTCGCCAGCACCTCGATGCGCGGGCTGAGCGGATCGGCGCCCTTCGATAGTTTGGCGATGGGCGCACCGGCGAACAGGATCTCGCCGGTCCCGGTCTCCATCGTGAAGTCCCTGTCGCTGCCGTCGCGGATGCGGCGGACCCGGTTCGCCACCTCGCGGCGCAGGGCGCGTCCGGCGGCGTTCAGCAGCATGTTGCCTTCCGCGCCGCGCGCCGCTTCGTCGACGTCGAAGACCAGGCCGTTGAGGCGGCCGACATAATGTCCTTCCACTAGCACGTCGCTCTGGGCGTCGACCGCGGCGAAGATCTGCTGGTCCGACTGCAGCCGCTTCATCAGAACCGCCGAACGCCGGTCGACGAAGCGCAGGGTCAGCTGCTCGTGCAGCGCGTCCGACAGCTTGTCCTCGATCTTGCGGGTCTCGTCGCGCCAGTGGGCCGGATCGGTCATCCAGTCCGGCCGGTTGGCGATGTAGGTCCAGGTGCGGGTGTGGGCGATCCGGGTCGCCAGCGTGTCGATGTCGCCGTCGGTGCGGTCCAGCCGGCGGACCTGCGCGGCGATCCAGTCCTCGGGCAGCTTGCCGCCTTCCTCCATCAGGTGGACGAACAGCTTCTTCACCAGCTGGGAATGCTCGTCGGCCATGGTCTTGCGGAAGTCGGGCACCTGGCAGACTTCCCAGAGCCTCGAAATGGCGGCCCGGTGGCCGGCGAGGCCGCGGATCTCGCCGTCGTTCGCCAGCGTTTTCAGCACCGTCAGATCCTCGGCCTCGCGCGCCTTCAGCAGACCGCCCAGGTCGGGCGTCCGCTCCAGGCTGGCGATCAGCCGGGGCAAGGAGGCGTAGTCCAGCGCGGCGTTGCGCCACTGCAGCTTCTCCACCGGGGTGAACCGGTGCTGTTCGACCGCCTCGATGATCTCCGGCGCCATGTCCGGTTCGTCCATGCCGTCGCTGAGCACGCCGAAGGTGCCGTCGTTCATGTGCCGTCCGGCGCGCCCGGCGATCTGGGCGATCTCCTGGCTTGTCAGCGCGCGGTGGCGCATGCCGTCGAACTTGGTCAGCGAGGCGAATGCCACGTGGTTGATCGACATGTTGAGGCCCATGCCGATGGCGTCGGTAGCGACGATGTAGTCGACCTCGCCGTTCTGGTACATCTCGACCTGGGCGTTGCGGGTGCGCGGCGACAGCGCGCCCATGACGATGGCCGCGCCACCCTTGCGGCGCCGTATCAACTCGGCGATCTCGTAGACGTCCCTGGCGGTGAAGGCGACGATGGCGCTGCGCCGGGGCAGGCGGGTCAGCTTCTTCGCGCCGGCATAGGACAGGTGCGAGAAGCGCGAGCGGTTGATGATTTCGCACTGGGGCAGCAGCCGGCGTATGATCTTCGCCATGCTGTCGGCGCCCATGAACATGGTTTCCTCGCGGCCGCGCGCGTAGAGCAGCCTGTCGGTGAAGGTATGGCCGCGCTCCTCGTCGGCGCAGAGCTGGATCTCGTCGATGGCGAGGAACGCCACGTCCTTGTCCAGTGGCATGCTCTCGACCGTGCACACCCAGTAGGACGGATGGCGCGGAATGATCTTCTCCTCGCCGGTCAACAGCGCCACGCAATGGGCGCCGCGCATGGCGGCGATCTTGTCGTAGACCTCGCGCGCCAGCAGCCGCAGCGGCAGGCCGATCATGCCCGAGCTGTGCCCGAGCATGCGTTCGATCGCGAAGTGAGTCTTGCCAGTGTTAGTGGGACCGAGGACGGCGACCAGGCGCCTTGCGTCCTGATCGTTCTTCATCCCGCTCCGTGGCCCTTTATCTGGCCCCGCGGGCATATATGGGGGACCTGAGTCATCTGGACTCTATATTTGCCCATAACCCCGGCCAGGCAACAGAAATTATTGTGACGAGCTATTCGGCCAACTTTTCATAGAGCGGACCAAATTTTTCGAGGCTTTCCCGATAATGCCCGACGAAGCTGATCTTAGAGCGCTTGGCGAGGAGATCCGATAACGCTTCGTCAACCAGCGTGCTGAGGTTTACGCCGGTTGACTGTGACAGCGCCCTGAGCTCTCGCAGCAATGCTGCCTCCACGCGAGTTGAAATTTTTGCCTTCATATTCGGTTCACCAAGAAGCGACAGAACCAAGTTTAAGCCCACGTTGACTCCTCCGCAAATGCTCCGCCATTCTCCCAGACAAACGGGAGATGCACGAATGACTGTCACACTTGCCACGCCGCTCGAGCTGCCTTGCGGCATCACGCTGCCCAACCGCCTGTGCAAGGCGGCGATGACCGAGGGACTGGCGGACCCGCAGCTGCGCGCGACCGAGCGGCATGTGACGGTCTACCGGCGCTGGGCGGAAGGCGGAATCGGCCTGTCGCTTACCGGCAATGTGCAGATCGACCGCAATCATCTGGAGCGGCCCGGCAACGTCGCCATCGACGGCAATGGCGGCATCGAGGCGCTGAAGAAATACGCCGAGGCGGGCAAGGCCGGCGGTACCGAGCTGTGGATGCAGATCAACCACCCGGGCCGCCAGGAGCCGGCGTCGATCAGCGCCCGGCCGCGCGCGCCGTCGGACGTGCGGCTCGGCTCCAACGAGGCCGTGTTCGGCACGCCGATCCCGCTGTCGCATGACGAGATCACCGACATCATCCGCCGCTTCGTCCATGTGGCCGAGACCGCCAAGGCCACCGGCTTCGGCGGCGTGCAGGTCCACGCGGCGCACGGCTACCTGCTGAGTAACTTCCTGTCGCCGGTGGTCAACCGCCGCACCGACCAGTGGGGCGGCCCGATCGAGAATCGCGCCCGGCTGCTGCTGGAGATTGTCCGCGGCACCCGCGACGCCTGCGGCAAGGACTTCGGCATTTCGGTGAAGCTCAATTCGTCTGACTTCCAGCAGGGCGCCTTCACTCTGGACGAATGCCGCCAGGTGGTGTCGTGGCTGGGCGAGGCGGGCATCGACCTGCTCGAGGTTTCCGGCGGTACCTACGAGCAGCCCGCCATGGTCGGCGCGCGCGGCAGCGCCAAGACCTGGCAGGACCCGCTGAAGGAATCGACCCGCGCCCGCGAGGCCTACTTCGTCGAATACGCCAAGGCGATCCGCCCCGCGGCCACCATGCCGCTGATGGTCACCGGCGGCTTCCGCACCCGCGAGGCCATGGAGGCGGCGCTGAACGAGGGCGCGCTCGACGTGGTCGGCGTCGCCCGTCCGCTGTGCGGCGATACCCAATGCCCCGGCCAGCTCATCCGCGGCGAGATCGATGCCATGCCGGCCTACGAGAACAATCTGCTGGTGCGCGAGGAAGATGCCCCGAACCTCAGCCCGTCGCACCGGGCCATGCTGCAGCAGCACGGCCAGCAGGGGTGGTTCTGCGTCAATATCGTCCGCATGGGCGACGGCCAGGACCCGGCCCTCGACATGACGTGCCTCGAGGCCGCCCAGGCCTATGACGACAACGAGGCTGCGACCAACGAAAGGCGCAAGACCGCCATGGGATTGGCGGCGGCGCAGTAGGCTTCGCGGCGGCGCGATTCACCCATGCAACGGCGCGATTTGACACGCGCCACCGTTTGGCGATATTCGGCCGCCAATATAGGGTGCAATACCCCTGTCATGGTATTCTGACGGGTGAAACGCAGGGAGACCGGGATGTCCGAGCAGAAGAAGCCCACCGTCGACGAGTGGAAGGCGCTGGCCCAGAAGGAACTGGGCGAGAAGACCAAGCTGTCCGAGCTCGACTGGGAGACCCCCGAGGGCATCACCGTCAAGCCGCTGTACACCTCGGAGGACCTCGAGGCCATGGCGGACGACGAGAACCTGCCCGGCTTCTTCCCGTTCACCCGCGGCGTGCGTGCCACCATGTATTCCAACCGGCCGTGGACCGTGCGCCAGTATGCCGGTTTCTCCACCGCCGAGGAGTCGAACGCCTTCTATCGCCGCAACCTGGCCGCTGGCCAGATGGGCCTGTCGGTCGCCTTCGACCTGGCGACCCACCGCGGCTATGACAGCGACCATCCGCGCGTGGTCGGCGATGTCGGCAAGGCCGGCGTGGCGATCGACAGCGTCGAGGACATGAAGATCCTGTTCGACCAGATCCCGCTCGACAAGATGTCGGTGTCGATGACGATGAACGGCGCGGTCATCCCGACGCTCGCCTTCTATATCGTCGCCGCGGAAGAGCAGGGCGTGACGCCCGACCTGCTGGCCGGGACCATCCAGAACGACATCCTCAAGGAGTTCATGGTCCGCAACACCTACATCTACCCGCCGGCGCCCTCGATGCGGATCATCGCCGACATCATCGAGTACACGGCCAAGAACATGCCGAAGTTCAACTCGATCTCGATCTCCGGCTACCACATGCAGGAAGCCGGCGCGACCCAGCTGCAGGAGCTTGCCTTCACCCTGGCCGACGGCATGGAATATGTCCGCGCCGCGCTGGCGAAGGGCATGGACGTCGACGCGTTCGCCGGCCGCCTGTCGTTCTTCTTCTGCATCGGCATGAACTTCTTCATGGAAGTGGCCAAGCTGCGGGCCGCCCGTCTGCTGTGGGCGCGGATCATGAAGGACTTCGGCGCCAAGAAGACGTCGTCGCTGATGCTGCGCACCCATTGCCAGACCTCGGGCGTGTCGCTGACCGAGAAGGACGCCTACAACAACATCATCCGCACCACGGTCGAGGCCATGGCCGCGGCGTTCGGCGGCACCCAGTCGCTGCACACCAACGCCTTCGACGAGGCGGTCGCGCTGCCGACCGACTTCTCCGCCCGGCTGGCGCGCAACACCCAGCTCATCCTGCAGGAAGAGACCGGCATCACCCATGTGATCGACCCGCTCGGCGGCAGCTACTACGTCGAGAGCCTGACCAAGTCGCTGGCCGACGCCGCGTGGGAGCTGATCCAGGAGGTCGAGGCGCTGGGCGGCATGACGAAGGCCGTCGACAGCGGCATGCCCAAGCTGAAGATCGAGGAAGCCGCCGCCCGCAAGCAGGCGCGCATCGACCGGGGCGAGGAAACCGTCGTCGGCGTGAACAAGTACAAGCCGTCGAGCGAACAGCCGTTCGAGGTCATGGATATCGACAACACCAAGGTGCGCGAATCCCAGGTGATCCGGCTGAAGAGCGTGCGCTCTACCCGCGACGAAGCCGCCTGCCAGGCAGCGCTGGCGGCGCTGACCGAGGGCGCGGCCGGTAACAGCAACCTGCTCGAGCTGGCGGTGAGCGCGGCCCGCGCCCGCGCCACGCTGGGCGAGATATCGGATGCCATGGAAAAGGTCTTCGGCCGTCACCGCGCCGAAATCCGCTCCATCTCCGGCGTCTACGGCGCCGCCTATGACGGGGACGAAGGGTTCATGAACATCCAGAAGGACATCGCCGCGTTCGCCGCCGCCGAAGGCCGGCGTCCGCGCATGCTCGTCGTGAAGATGGGCCAGGACGGCCACGACCGCGGCGCCAAGGTCATCGCCACGGCCTTCGCCGACATCGGCTTCGACGTCGACGTGGGCCCGCTGTTCCAGACGCCCGAGGAAGCCGCCCGCCAGGCCGTCGAGGCCGACGTGCATGTCGTCGGCGTGTCGTCGCAGGCCGCCGGCCACAAGACGCTGGTGCCGGCCCTGATCGACGAGCTGAAGAAGCAGGGCGCATCGGACATTCTGGTTGTCTGCGGCGGCGTCATCCCGCCGCAGGACTACGACGCTCTCTACGCGGCCGGTGTCGCCGCCGTGTACGGTCCGGGCACCAACATTCCGAAGGCGGCCGCCGAGATCCTCGGCCTGCTCGACAAGAAGCGCGCCGCCGCCTAGGGCCAGTTCGCACCGTGGCCGCGTGGAGCGCGTCTCGACTGAGACGCGCTGTTATGCGGCGATTGCCGCCGGTGCCGCTTCGACGTGCCGGCATCGCCGCCGCCGGCCGCCCCGAAGACACCGGGCCGCTGCTCCATCGGCTGCTGCACGAGAACTGCCTCGCCTTCTGGTATCCGTCCTGCATCGACCATGACCTGGGCGGCTATCTGCTGGCGCGGGACGAACGCGGTCGGGGTGGCGGGCGCGGATGGGAACGGGCACTCGTCACCCAGTCGCGGATGCTCTGGTTCTTTTCCCGGCTGGTGGCAGGCGGCCACGGTGGCCCCGGGCATCTGGAGGCGGCAGCCCATGGTTTCCGGTTTCTGCGCGACCGGATGTGGGACCACGAGCATGGCGGCTTCCTCTGGTCGGTGGATGCCCGGTCGGGCAGGCCCGTCAGAGACGGCAAGCATCTCTACGGCCAGGCGTTTGCCCTGTTTGCCCTGTCGCGCTATGCCGCGACGTCTGGAGACGTCGAAGCGACCGCCATGGCGCGGACGCTCGCGCATCTGGTCCGGGAGAAGGCCCACGACGCGGTCCATGGCGGCTATGGCGAGTTGTTCGCCCGCGACTGGACTCCGTGGTCCGGCAGGGAACGGAACTACCTGTCCGAGGTGCCTGCGGGCACCAAGCGCTACAACACGCATCTCCACTGGTTCGAAGCGCTTGTGGAGTATGTGGATCTGCTCGGTGACGATGGTGCACGGCCGTGGCTCGTCGAATTGGCGGACATCCTGACCGACAAGGTTATCCGCCACCGATACGCGGCAGGGACTGACGCCCACTTCCCGGATTGGACGCCGATGCCCGACGTGGCGAGCTATGGCCACGATGTGGAAGCGGTCTGGCTGCTGCGCGATGCCGACCGGCGCACCGGCGTGGTCGGCGCGGAACGTCTTGACCGGCATCTGGCGCTGTTCGCGACGGCGATGCGTTGGGGGTGGGACGAGACCGAGGGAGGCTTCTATTGGTCCGGTCCCCTCGGCGCGCCGGCCACGCTGCGCGGCAAGGTCTGGTGGGTGCAGGCCGAGGCGCTGGTGACGGCGCTCTGGCTCTACCGGGAAACCGGGCGGGAAGAATACGGCGCCTGTTATCTCCGCCTGCTCGACTGGATCGTCAACGTTCAGGTCGACTGGGCGAACGGCGAATGGCACCGCGAAATCGCCACCAACGGCCGGTTCATCGGCGACAAGGCGGACGGCTGGAAGGCCGCGTACCACAACGGCCGGGCGCTGATGATCTGTATCGAGCTGATCGGGGCCTGAAGCGGCCCATCGGTGCCGCCGCCAGTGCCGAACAATTGCAAGCTTTTTGATGGTAAATCTCCGCAGGCTGCCTAAGAGTTGGCCTGTCGCCGTCTAAAAAAATCTAACTTTCATTCAATCCGATCCTCATCCTAATTAGTTCCGGGTGGGGTAATTTATATAATATTCAGGCGCATAGAAATTTCAGGGAGTATTGAATTTGTAAATTGTATAAATGGTATAATAATACCTCAACACCCAACTAAATAGTGTGATCGACTATCGACGCCAAGGGTCAATGGTGCTACAATATTTGTACGTTTTCATTTGCGTGCGCTATTCAAAGTACAATTTCATATGCCCCGAAGCCGTCCGTATGCGCCTCTACCCTCCCGGTCGCGATCGAACGGCATTGGTCTGTCAGCGACGGACGCACCGGCGGCGCATGATCTGTTCATCGTCGGAATTGGCGCCTCGGCCGGCGGCCTCGACTCCTGCACCAGGCTGGTCGAAGCGCTGCCCGATACCGGCGGCATGGCTTTCATCCTGGTCCAGCATCTGGATCCGACCCACGAGAGCATGATGGTCGGCTTGCTGGCCAGCCATACCGGCATGACCATCCTGCAGGCGTCCAACGGGATGCCTATCGAGCCCGATCATTTCTATGTCATCCCGCCAGGCGCCCAACTCGCGGTCGAGGGCGGCGCTCTTCGCCTGTCCGCGCGCAAGGTGCGCCGCGGCCTGCGGTTGCCGTTCGACTATCTGCTGCAGTCCATGGCGCGGGAGTACGGCGCGCGCGCGGCCTGCGTCATCCTGTCGGGCACGGGCGCCGATGGTAGCGTCGGGTTGCGGGCGATCAAGGAGCGCGGCGGTGTGGTGATCGTCCAGGATCCGGACGAGGCCGGCTATGACGGCATGCCCCGGAACGCCATCCTGACCGGGCTGGTCGACCACGTGCTGCCGGTGGCGCGGATGCCCGAGGCCCTGGCCGTCCACGCCGGAGAGCAGCCGTCGGGCTACAGGCGGGCTGCCATGACGCCGCGTCCCAGAGGCCCGGAGTGGCTGCCTGAGATCATCGAACTGCTACGCAACCGGACAGCCCATGATTTCACGTTCTACAAGCCGGGAACCTTGCAGCGCCGCATCGAACGGCGCATGGCCATGGCATCGATCCGCACCGGCGACACGAACCAGTATCTCGAACTGTTGCGTGGCGATAGCGCCGAGCTGGAGGTGCTGGCCAAGGACCTGCTGATCAACGTCACCAACTTCTTCCGCGATCCCGAGGTGTTCGATCTCCTGACGCAGCAGATCGTCCCCGACCTGGTGCGGCGTCATGTGTCCGATCAGCCAATTCGCCTCTGGGTCGCTGGGTGCAGTACCGGCGAGGAGACCTATTCGCTGGCCATGGTCTTCCGTGAAGAAATTATGGCGGCGAAGCGCAACATCAGGTTGCAGGTTTTCGCTTCGGACGTGGATGCCGATGCCATCGCCGCCGCCCGCGAGGGCTACTATCCGGAGACGATCGAGGAGGACGTATCGGCTGAGCGGCTGGCGCGGTTCTTTTCGAAGGAAGGCCACGGCTACCGGGTGATGCCCGAACTTCGGTCCATCGTGGTCTTTACCGTACAGGATGTGCTCGCCGATCCGCCGTTCTCGCGCCTCGATCTGGTGTCATGCCGCAACCTGCTGATCTATCTGCGCCCCGAGGCGCAGGCCAAGATCATTTCGCTTTTCCACTTCGCGCTGCGCGAGGGCGGCCTGCTGCTGCTCGGGACATCTGAAACGATCGGTGGTGCCGATGACCGCTTCGAGTTGGTTTCCAAGCGCGAGCGGCTTTACCGGCATATCGTCCGCGCCCGGGCGGGCAATCTGGGATTCGCGGTTACGGCCACTGGCAGTCCGCGCCCGTTGGCGCGCCCGGCGTCAGGGGCGGCGCCCTCGCGTCAGACCGCCCTCGCGGAACTGTGCAGGCGACTGGTGATGGAGTCCTACGCGCCTGCGGCGGTTCTGATCAACAGCGCGAACGAATGCCTCTACTTCCTGGGGCCGACCGACTGGTACCTGCAAGTTGCGCCGGGACATCCGACGCTCGATCTGCTCGTCATGGCGCGCCCCAGCATGCGGATCAAGTTGCGGGCGGCAATCCAGCAGGCCACGCGGGAAAATGCCCGCGTTATCGTTCCCGGCGGCCGGGTAACAAGGAAAGGCGGCTCGGCGTTCTTCAATCTCGATGTGCGGCCTGTGGCGAGCGACGGTGAAAACCTGATGCTTGTCTGTTTCGTCGAAGGGGCGGAGCCGCAGCTCAACCAGGAGCCAGTCGGAACCGCGGACTCGACGTCGCAAGTCTTGGTCCTGACGCAGGAGCTGGCCGCCGCGCGCGCTGACCTGGAGGATGCGTTGCGCAACCTCGAGACGTCGAGCAACGAGCAGAAGGCGATTAATGAAGAGGCCTTGTCGGTCAACGAGGAATTCCAGTCGACGAACGAAGAGCTGCTGACCTCGAAAGAGGAGCTGCAATCGCTCAACGAAGAGCTCACCGCCCTCAACAGCCAGTTGCAGGAAACCCTGGAGCGCCAACGCACCACCTCCAACGATCTCCAGAACGTGCTTTACAGCACCGATGTCGCCACCCTTTTCCTCGATATGGATCTCAACATCCGGTTCTTCACGCCCGCGACCAAGTCGCTTTTCCATGTCATTCCCGGCGATATCGGGCGGCCCCTCGCCGATCTCAGTTCGCTGGTCGGTGATGCCGATCTTCTGGATGATGCGCGAGCCGTACTGGAGACGCTGGCGCCGATCGAACGCGAGATCGAAGGGTCGAACGGCATTTGTTTTTGCCGCCGCATCTTGCCCTATCGCACGCGTGAAACCGCGGTCGAGGGTGTCGTCATCACCTTTACCGACATCACCGAACGCAAGGCCGCCGCGAAAGCGCTTGAGGCGGCGAAGCGGCAGGCGGAACTGGCCAACGTGGCCAAATCCCGTTTCCTCGCCGCCGCCAGCCACGATCTTCGCCAGCCGTTGCAAACCCTTGTGCTGTTGCAGGGGCTGCTCAGCAATACAGTCGAACAGGAGAAGGCGCGGACTCTGGTCGCCCGGCTCGAGGACGCGCTCGGCGCCATGTCGGGCATGCTCAATACCCTGCTCGACATCAACCAGATCGAGGCCGACACAGTCTGCGCGGAAAAGGTCAACTTTCCGGTCAACGATCTGCTTGACCGGCTTCGCAACGAATTCACCTATCACGCCCACGCCCAGGGACTGACGCTACGTGGCGTGGCATCCAGCCTGTCGATCAACAGCGACCCGCGGCTGCTGGAGCAGATGATGCGCAACCTGCTCGCCAATGCCCTGAAATACACCCAGCACGGCAAGGTGCTGCTCGGCTGCCGCCGGCGCGGCGGCACGCTGAGCATCGAGATATGGGATACGGGTATCGGCATTCCCGCGCAGGAACTCGACGCCATATTCGACGAGTATCACCAGATCGGCAATGCGGGGCGCGAGCGCAGCCGGGGCCTGGGCCTCGGTCTGTCCATCGTCCGGCACCTTGCCAACGTGCTTGGCCACCAGGTGAAGGTCCGCTCGTGGCCGGGCTTCGGCTCGGTATTCTCCATCGAGGTCAAGTTGCAGCAGTGGGGTATGGTCCCCCGGACCCTTGAGCGGCGGCACAGCGACAAGGATGCTGCCGCCGCCGAGAGCCACCTCGTTGGCACCATCCTGGTCATCGAGGACGATCCTGAAGTGTGCGGGCTTCTGGAAGCCATCCTGCGAAACGAGGGTCACCACGTGCTGACCGCGCAGGACGGCAGTGCCGGCCTGGCGTTGCTGGCGGGCGGCGCGGTCCGGCCCGATCTCGTCCTGGCGGACTACAATCTGCCCAATGGCATGAACGGCCTGCAGGTTTGCGCCCGGCTGCGGGAGGTTCTGCACCGGCAGGTCCCCGTCATCATCCTGACGGCCGACATATCGACCGACACGTTGCGCGAAATCGCGACCCAGAATTGCCTGCGGCTCAACAAGCCCGTGAAGCTGGCCGAGCTTACCCAGGCGATTCAGAGCGTCCTGGCGAAATCGGCAACGTCGGGTTCGCGGCGGCCAGGCGCTGCGCAAGGATCCGACGCGGCGCCTGAAGCGCCGGTCATCTTCGTTGTCGACGACGACAGCAATGTCCGCGAAACACTTCGGGCGGTGCTGGAAGGCGACGGCAGGATCGTCGAGGACTATTCGAATTGCGAGGCCTTCCTGCAAGGCTATCGCCGCAGACGGGAAGCGTGCCTGCTGGTGGATGCCTATCTGCCGGGCATGAGCGGGCTGGATCTGCTGCGCCAGCTCCAGGCCGCCGGCGATGTTCTGCCGGCGATCATGATCACCGGCTACAGCGACGTGCCCATGGCGGTGCAGGCAATGAAGGCCGGGGCATCCGATTTCATCGAGAAGCCGGTCGGCCAGGCCGAATTGCTCGCCAGCATTGGGCGTGCGCTGGAGCAGGCACGCGACACAGGCAAGCTGGCCGCCTGGCGCACGGACGCGGCCAGTCACCTGGCAGGCCTCACGACGCGGCAGCGGCAGATCATGGATATGGTCCTGGCCGGCAACCCCAGCAAGAATATCGCGGCGGATCTGGGCATCAGCCAGCGCACCGTGGAAAATCACCGCGCCCTGATCATGAAGAAGTGCGCTGTAAAGTCGCTTCCGGCGCTGGCGCGTCTGGCCCTCGCAGCCGGGAGCGCCGCGAATCAAGCGGATAAGGGCGAGGGCGCCCGCCCGGAATAGGTAGTTTCCGAACCTCCCGGGCTTATGCCGTCCCGGATAGTCTTGCTGCACGCCCATGATACGGGGCGTTGACCGGAGGTGGCGGGATCCGGGCATCTAACCGGGTTCCGCCGCACCTTTTACATGGCCTGTTATTCCCGGCCCGGCCGGACAAACTATGGAGCCTCAAATGCAGCCCGACGCTTCGGAAACCAACGGAGCCGCGCGCGTGAGATTTGTCTTTGGAGACACGGTGCTGTCCTTCGAAGCCAATCCCGATGTCACCCTCGGCGAGATTGCACGCGTTCTGGATGGACTATCGCCGTCGCGGTACGGCCATCCCGTCATCATCGATGTCACGCTCCGACGCGATGGCGGCCTCGGCCTTGGCTGGCGCGCGCCAGCCACGGCCGAGGCCGCGCGCCGTAAGGTGATCGCGCTGTTCGTGAGAGAGCTTGACGCCATGGCGGGATGTGAGCGACTGCCGCCGGCGTCGATCGACATGATTGCCGACACCCCCCCCTCCCTCGGCAGTCATTCCACTGGAGGCCGGCCTGGTCAGGGTCTCAGCAGCCAGCGACAGGGCTACGGCCTCCAGTGGAGAAATTTCCGGCGACGCGCGCCGCGCCGTCCCACCGGCCGGACAGGCATGATCCTGCGTCCGTGATTTAGGTCGATGCGTTAATGGCCAGAGTGGATTGATGTCGCTGTACCACCATATGGGTATCCCTTTTATCGTCGTGGATGAGGCGGGAAAATGGCACTGGAAGCTGCATCCGAAGATCGACCCGCCTCGCGGCATGGCCCAGCGCAAGGATTTTCATGCCTCCATCGAAGACGCGGTGAATGCCGCGCGTCTAGGTATTCATGAAGCCGTCAACGAAGGTCACTTCGGTGCTCAATATGTCTGGGCGGACGCAAACGACACCGTGCACGCCTGCGAATGGTATAGGTACGGCGAAGGCAGGAAGCCGCTCTTCGTTACGCTTTGCGAACTCGATCCGGCGGAAGGCCAGACCCAGCTCATGGGCCGCCCGGTCAGTTGTCCCGATTGCCTCCGCGCGGCGGACGAGCGTGCCTACTGAACCGCCATCTTCCGTCAACGCCATAGTTGGGAAATCCAAATGACCGAAACCTATAAAGACCTGATCGGGTTGATCGAGCGCCTGCATCGACGCTGTCTCGACGTCATCAAGGTCGAAATCGACCGCCATGAGATCAGGAATCTCAATCCCGTTCAGGCGATGATCCTGTTCAACATTGGTGACCGCGAATTCATGATGGGGCAACTCATCGAATACGGCTATTACTTGGGCTCCAACATTTCCTACAACATCAAGAAGATGGTGGAGCATGGCTATGTGGTCCAGACACGGTCTGCCTACGACCGGCGCTCGCTGAACGCGCGCAGTTCCGAACGGGGCCGCGAAGTCTGTGCTCACATCGAGGATTTGTTCGGGTGTCATGCAGCGCAGCTTGCCGAGCACATGCGGATGGACGAAGAGCTCGTGCACACCCGGGCGGCCTTGCTCAAGCTGGAAGACCTCTGGTCGACCGGCCGTCATTCCCTCCCGCAGCGCTGACGGCATCGCCGTTCGACACGCCCATCTTCCGCGACGAGGTAGAAGCGGAAAACGGGCGGTCTACTTGGAAAGGTCGATTTCGTCGATCATCGCATTCGACTTATGCTCAGTCGGGAAAACGCGTTAGCCCGAATTATTCATCAGCCGGGCTATTCCGGGTCGGCGAACGTAGCTTAACCTACTGATTTGGTGTAGAGAATAGGCGCTTAGACCACTCTCGAACACCGGACAGAAAGTGCCACGCCCGCCATGGTCGACGATAGCGTTGCTGG
>CALQFM020000069.1 GCA_943329845.2 Candidatus Kuenenia stuttgartensis
AATCGCCGTTTCTACCCATTCAACGCCTTCCGATCTTTGCTCGGCATTGCCAGTGCCGTTGAAGCCCCAACCTTCGCAGAACTCTACTCAGGTGACTGGAACCACCCCACTATATCTGGTGGGTGTCTGGCTTAAGCGGATAGGCACGGTAATATGGTTAATGGTCAGCTAGACCTATTTATAACCTATCTAACCGATACACCTCTTAAGGATACGCGGGACCTAATGGCCGGCCCTTGCTTTGCCTTAGAGAAGCGTAAACGGCTGAAACCTATCCACTACCGCGTTTGCGATATCGAGATAGATATCAGCACCTCTAGCGAATACGGCATGGCCCTTTGCCAACGCGCTTTGATATAGGGGCTAACCTGAGGCCTATTAGGGTTTCCAAGGGATGTAGCGGCTTATCAGACAGGCCACGGGCGATGGCAGCGCCTACACAAACGTCTTTAATACCATGCTTTGATAAGGTGGCTTAAGGGTGGCGCCTTACGGCTTTGAGGGGAAGATTTTTAGCACATTATGTTCACACTCCAATTTCCGCCGTCCCGAAGCCGAGATTTATTAACATAACTCATTGTTTTATATTATTTATTTTTTTATTCTGGGAAATCCACCATTTCAGTTGGTGCGTTCGATCCGCACGGGTATGGCGGACATCACCGGCATACGGTTGATGGATTCGGCGGCCCACTCGGCGCTGACGAGGCGGCTGGTGGCGCTGTAGCGCCCTTCCCGCTCGTCCTCGTCGTCAGGGAAGCCGCCCCAGCAATGGCTCATGGAGACGACGCCGCCGCGCACGGTCGCATCGGCCTTCACCATGGCGAACAGGCTGTCATGTGGCGAGACGATCCGCACGCGCTCGCCGTCGGTCAGGCCGGCGTCTGCCATATCGCCCGGATTCATGAAGGCCGGGTTGTAGGGCAGCCTTTCGCGGGTCAGAGGCAAGTCGGCGCCCAGCGAGTTCATCACCTCGCGGAACCGGCGCGACACCAGCCGCAGGGGATAGGCGCCCTCGTCGGCCTGAGGCACGCCGCCGGTGACGTCGCCGCGGAGGGAGGCCAGTTCGTCCAGCACGTCCGGGGCGGCGACGTTCATCCGTGTCACCGGCTCCTCGGGACCGGGACGCACCATCTGCTCCGGCACCTGATAGAGCCTGCCGCCGTCCGCCTGCCTGACCTCGTCGAGCGGCACCTGGGCATGGGCGGCGATCAGCTCGAGCACCTCGTCGGCAGTCGGCGCCGTGTCCATGGACAACGCGCTGCTACCGATGCGAAGCGGTGTACCGAGGCGTTTCGCTAGACTCCAGAACACGTACCAGTCATGCACCACGTCGCCCTGCGGTTCGATCAGCGCGGGCGTGTACTGGGCATAGGGCAAGGGAAAGAACTTGTCGAAGAAGCCGGTATGGTCGGGCCGCTCGAACGGCAGTGTCGGCGCAATGACGTAGTCGGCGAGCCGTGCCGTCGCCGACATGCGTGGGTCGATGGCGACCAGCAGGTCGAGATGCTTGAGCGCATCGAGCGCCTTGCGCTGGTCGGGCAGCGCCACCGCGGGGTTGGCGCCCATGCAGATCAGCGCGCGGATGCGGCCATGGCCGGGATGCAGGATCTCGTCGGGCAGCACCGCCGACATCATCTGGCCCTTGATGATGCCGAGTCCGTGCTTGCGGCTCTTGGCGCCGTCGCGCTCCCATTCGCGGGTCGGCGGCACGGCGACCTCGGCGCGCTCGATGCGCGGCGACAGCACGCCCGGATTGGCGACCGGATCGCCCGCGCGCAGGTAGCGGCCGCACAGAACGTTCAGGCACTGGACCAGATGCTCGGAGAGGTTGGAGTGTTTCGCCATGTCCGGGCCGGTGCCGCTGCCCGCCATGCCGGTGCGCGATCGCCGGGCAAACAGTTCGGCGGCCTCGACGATCTGGCGGGAAGAAATGTCGGCGCGTTTGGCGACACGCTGCGGCGTGAAGTCGCGCACCGCCCGGCGCAGCGCCTCGACGCCGTCCACGTGGCGGGCGCAGAAATCGCCGTCCTCCCAGCCCTCGGCCAGGATGACGTGGATCATGGCGGCCAGGATCGCCGCATCCTCGCCCGGTTTCGGCTGGATGAAGATGTCGGCGTGTTTCGCCGTTTCGGTCAGGCGCGGGTCGATGACGATCAGCTTCATGCCCGCGGCCCGCGCATCCTCCATGCTCTTGACCGGGTTGAAGTTGTTGAAGCCCGACAGGCCCGGACCGCCGGTCACCGACACCAGCGGGTTGGTGCCGACGAACATCCAGACGTCGGCGCCGATGAACGGCTGCGGCCCGCCGCCGAACTCGCCGATGCGACCGGACGCGATCCACTTGGCCGACTGGTCGATGGTCATGGTGCCGAACAGGCTGGGCGAACCGATCGCCGCCGCGAACGCGCTGGCGAACGCCGGATTGGGCGCGGAGAACAGGCCCTGGGTGCCGATGAACACCGCCACGGCGCGCGGCCCGTCCTCGTCGATGATGACGCGCAGCCGGTCGGCGATCTCGTCGAAGGCGCGCTCGGACGGGATGGGCTCGAAGCCGTCCGCGCCGCGCTTCAGGCTGCTGGTAATCCGCTCGGGACCGTGATGGAATTCCGGATTGCGCAGCCCCTTGAAGCAGGCATAGCCGCGGGTCATCGGGTTGGACTTGTCGCCCCGCACCCTGGTGACCTTGCCGTCCTCGATCGTGGCTTCCATGGCGCAGAAGCCCTGGCAGATGCGGCAATAGGTCTTGCGTAGTTCGGTCATGGCCCTCTCCCCATAGCCATTTCCCCCTGTCCCGGGAAATATTAGAACATTACCTATTTTTGTACAGGCCTGATGTCCCGCACGGTGATCTGCGCCCGGTCGACGACGCTGCCGTCCTTCCGCTGCAGCAGGACGGTGTGCGCGCCCGGGCGCGGCGCCCACAGATAAGATGCGTCGGCCCGTCCCAGCACCCGGCCGTCGATCTTCAGCGACAGGGACTTGTCGGCCCCTTCGGCGCGCACCGGCACGCGGGTGTTGCCCGCCGGGATGTCCGGATCGAGCGCGATGACCACGCCGTGGGCCGGGCTGACGATGCGGGCGAAGCTGCTGGCGGGGACGGAGCGCATCACCGCCGTCTCCGTGCCCTTCAGGAACCGTTCCTCCCGCGGCGTTTCAATGGCGGGATCGAACCGCACCGCCTGGCTGACGACGCCGTCGGGCGGCGCGGGCGCCGCGATCGTGTCACCCTGGTCGAGATGGGCGATGACGTCCTGCCACACCGGCGCGGCGCCGCTGACGCCGGAGACGTTGTGCATGGAGTCGCCCTCGAAATTGCCGACCCAGACACCCACCGTGTAGCGTCGCGACCAGCCGATGCACCAGTTGTCGCGCATGTCCTTGCTGGTGCCGGTCTTCACCGCGCTCCAGAAGCGGGTGTTGAGGTTGCTGGACAGCCCGAAGGTGGTGACCCGCGCCGCGCGGTCGCCGAGGATATCGCCGACGAGGAAGGCGGCATCCTCCGGCATGATCCGCCGGTCCGGCGCGGCCGTCGCTTCCGGATCGAGCCGCAGCGGCGTCAGCAGGCCGCCGCGCGCCAGCGTCCGGTAGGCGGTGACCTGCTCCCACAGCGACACCTCGGCCGAGCCCAACGCCAGCGAATAGCCGTAATAGTCGCCGTCCCGGTCGATGCCCGCATAGCCGACCCGGTGAAGGCGGTCTCGGAACGGCTCGACGCCGACCAGCACCAAGGTCCGCACCGCCGGCACGTTGAGCGAGCTGGCGAGCGCGGTCCGCACGCTGACCGCGCCCTTGAAGTCACGGTCGTAGTTCTGCGGGATGTAGAGGCCGACGCCGGTCTGCAGGTTGATCGGCGAATCGTCGAGGATCGACGCCGGCGTCAGGTAGCGCTTCTCCAGCGCCATGCCGTAGAGGAACGGCTTCAGCGTCGAACCCGCCTGGCGCGGCGCGCGGACGCCGTCGACCTGCGCGGCGCGGGAGCGGCTGCCGCTCGACGCCACATAGGCCAGCACGTCGCCGCTGGCGTTATCGACCACCAGCACCGCGCCGTCGCGGACGTTGCGGTTGGTCAGCCCGCCGAGCTGGCGGTTCAGCGCCTCGACAGCCCGGCGCTGGATGTCGAGATCGAGCGTCGTCCGCCGCCGCTCACCGGGCTTGCGCAGCAGGGCATTGGCAAGCTGTGGCGCCAGGCCGGGCGTGCGCGCGGCACGGGCGTTGTCCAGCAGCCGCGCCGCGGTATAGCGCAGTACGGCGCAATCGGCGCCTGCGCGGGCGCAGGCCCGCGCCGCAACGCGGTCGGCGGATGCGCCGGGGCTGGGCAGGAGCGCCGCCAGCACCAGGCTTTCATTGGTGGAGAGACCGGACGGATGCTTGCCGGCGAGGAACTTCGCGGTGGCGCCCACGCCCTGCAGCTCGCCGCGGAAATCCAGCAGGTTGAGATAGGCTTCGAGGATCTCGTCCTTGCTCCAACTCTGCTCGATGGCCAGCGCCGCGCGCATCTGCGCCAGCTTCTGCGCCCAGCCGCGGCCGCCGCCGCGCGCCTTCAGCTGCGGGTCGAGCAGCGCGGCGAGCTGCATGGTGATGGTGCTGCCGCCGCGGTTCGGGCCGCCGGTCAGCCGGTCGCGGAGCGCGCCGGCCGCCGCCGTCCAGTCGACGCCGCCATGCCGCAGGAAGCGCCGGTCCTCACCGGCGACGATAGCGTCCCGGAGCGCGGGCGAGACGCCGTCGAGCGGCACCCAGTCCAGCCGCCTGATGCCGAAATCCACCCGTTTGACGTCGATCACTCTTCCGTGGCGGTCGAGCAGCCAGGCCTCGGAGGGCCTGTAACCATCCCTCACCTGCTCGAAGGACGGCAGAGGTGTGCCGGGCCAGATCGCGCCAACGACGAGGATCGCCGCCAGCAAGATTGCCGGCAGGGCAAGCGCGAGCCTGCCGCGTCCGGTCACGGCGCCTTCACCTCCACGGCCCGGTTCGGGTACTCGCCCAGCATCTCGGGCGCATACATGGCTTCCACATGGGTCGCGGGAAGCTGGAACAGGCCGGGATTGTTGAAGCGCACCGTGTATTCCACGGTCCACTTGCCCTTCGGCACGAAGCGGTAATAGGCGATGAAGCCGTCGAAGCGCCGCTCCTCAAAGGCCTTCCACACGTAGCCTTCCTGCTGCTCGTCCTGCACGAGGCTCTCCGACTGCCCGCCCAGGCCGCTACCGAGGATGGTTGCGCCGGCCGGGATCGGATCGTCGACCACCACCCAGGTCATGTCGGACTGGGCCTCCAGCTCGAGCCGCACACGGGCCACGTCGCCGCGCGTCCAGACACCCTTCCGCGCCTGCTCCACCGCCGTGACGGTGCGCGCGACCTTGAAGCCGCTGCTGAACGGCTCCTTGAGCGGAATCGCCGCCTGCGCCCGCACCATGGCCCAGGGCTTGCCGGTGCCCTGCTGGGTCACCGTCAGGTCCTGGCGGCCTTCGGCCCACGGGAAGTTCTGCAGGTTTTCCTTCTTGTCGCCGTCCCAGGCCGACGATGTGGTCTGCCCGGCATAGGCGGACTGGGTCGCGCCGGTGACCGGCGTCGCCTCGAACCGGGCGCTGAATTTCTCCATGGCCAGCACGCCCCAGGCGTTGGCGACCGTGGTGGTCCAGTGGCCGTATTGCTGCCGGCCGAGGGCGCCGCGCACCATGCGCGAGATGTCCGGCTGCCAGCGCGGCGATTCCATCACGCTGAGCACGGCGCGCACGGCGTTGGAGTCGGGCGAGATCATCAGCCACCACAGGGCGTCGTTGCGCTCGGTGGAGAAGCCCATGGTCGTGCCCTGGAAGTTGAGCCGCGACCGCAGGATGGAATCCGCCTGGGCGAGCTTCTGGTCGCGGCCCGGGATCGTGGTCAGGCGCTGTAGCACGTTGCGCCAGTCGATCACCGCCGAGGTCGGCCACAGGGTCGGCTCGACGGCGACACTGGTCAGCATCTCGGGTGTCGCCGCGCCGTAGCGCGACAATGCCTCGATGGCGGCGATCTTGCGGATCGCCAGGTCGGCGGTCGGCAGCGCCGACCCTCGGATGATCCTGCCCTCGATGAAGTTGGTGAGCGCCTGGATCAGGATTGCCCGGTCACCGTCCGGGATTTCCCAGCCGGCCTCGTGACCGATGGCGAGCACGTAAGAGGTGAGCGTATCGTCACCCTGCAACCGGTCGGACTCGAAGTACTTGATCAGGCCATCGCTGTCCCGGTAGGCGGGCATGCGCGCCATCATCGTCCGCCACCGCGCCTCGTCGCGCAGCGCGATCGCCTTGGACACGCTCTGCTCGAAGCAGTTGTAGCGGTAGTCCGTCATGTAGTCGCGGACACCGTCGAGCCCGCTGCCGAGCGTGGAGCGCAGCGTAATCTCGAGTCCGCCGCGGCCGGGAATGGCGTCGGCGGGACGTTCGGCAGGGATCTTCAGCGTGCCGTCGACCTGCTCGAGCGTCGCCTGGAAGGTGCGCACCGGCACCGCCTCGCGCACCGCCTGCTTGACCCGCAAATGGTCGCCGGTTGCCGACCCCTTCTCGCGGACGGTCACGTTCCAGACCAGCTCCTCCGGCCCGTTCGGCACGGTCACCGGCCAGGTCAGGTCGTAGGCGCCGCCCGCCGGCACCTTGACCGCCTGGTTCTTCAGAGTCTCGCCCAGCGCGGGCGTCACCGCGGCCTGGGCCTCGACCTCCATGGACGAGTTGGTGGTGTTGCGGACGGTGAACATGGCGTTGAACCGGTCGCCTTCGCGCACCATCAGTGGCAGGCCCGAGTGGACCATCAGGTCCTGCGTGGTCTTGATCGACGCCTCGCCCGTGCCGAACAGGCTCTGGCCCGCATTGGCCACCGCGACGATGCGGAAGCTGGTGAGCGAGTCGTTGAGCGGAATGGTGACTTCGGCGTTGCCGTCGGCATCGAGCCGGGCGCGGCCCTTCCAGATCAGCAGCGTGTCGAACAGCTCGCGGGCGCTCTCGCGGCCGCCGCCGCCGCCGGTCGGCACCGCCTTGCGGCCATAGTGCCGCTTGCCGACCACCTGCATCTGGGCGGTCGACGACCACACCTCCATGGCGCGCTCGCCCATCATGGCGTCGAGCAGCTTCCAGGAATTGTTCGGCGCCAGCGCCAGCAGGCCCTCGTCGACGGCGGCGATCGCCACCTCGCCGCCCGCCGGCATGTCCTTGCCGTTGGCGCGTTCGACATGGATCTTCACCTTGACCTGGTCGCGCACCTTGAACGTGTCGCCCGACGGCTTCACGGCGACGTCGAGCCGGTGCGGCGCCCAGCCCACCTTGATCTTGCCCATGCCGATGCGGTAGGCGGGCTTCGACAGGTCGACCAGCGCCGTCGGCTTGCCGCCGTCGCGCGACACCATCCAGCGCGGCAGGTCGTATTCGCGGGCCATGTCCGACAGCCAGGTCTTCCAGTCGCCGACCCGGCCGCGGACGGCCAGCACGGAGACATAGACGTTGGGCGCGTAGTTGTCCCTGATCGGCACCTTGATCACCGGGTCGCTGCCCGAGATCTCGGTGACGAAGCTTTCGATGACGCCCTCGCGTTCCACCGTGACCAGCGCCGTCGCCGAGCGGAACGGCGAACGGACCTGGAAGCGCGCGGTCTCGCCGGCCTCGTATTCGGGCTTCTCCGGGATGACATCCATGCGGTCGCTGGCCGACTGGCCGAACCAGCCGTCGTCCGCACCGGCCACATAGGCCGAGGTCGTCGCGCCGGCCGCGTTGCCGTCGTCGTCCTTGGTCTGGGCGCGGATCAGCAGTTCGCCGGAAACGCCGGGCGCCACGTCGCAATGCAGGTAGCCCTTGCGGTCGGTGTCGCCGTCGCAGGACGTGGGCAGCAGGCTGACCTTGGTCGAGCTCTCGTAGTCGTAGAACCCGCCGATCAGCCGCTTGCGGTAGGAGTAGATGGTCTTCTGGTAGAGCGAGACGCGCACGTTCTGGCCCGAAACGGGCTTGCCCTTCAGGTCGAGCGCCACGACCGTGAACCTCAGCTTGTCGCTGCTGCCGGCCCAGCCATCGGTCTTGATGCCCAGATTGACCGCTGACGGATAAAGGCCGATGCGGCCGGTCGCGGTCTGGATCTCGCCATTGGCGTCGGCGTATTCCAGCTCAGCCACCATGCGCGACGGCTCGGCGATGTCCTTGGGCGCCGCCGCCGTCACGCGCAGCGCGCCCTTGGCATCGAGGGTCAGCGGAATCACCTGGGTGACCGGCTTGACGTCGGCGGCCTGGGCTTCCAGGTCGAAATCGTAGGGGCTTCCCTCGTCGGTCTGGAGGCCTTCCTTCACCGGCTTGCCGCCGAAGGTGAAGCCGTCATAGTCGGGGAATGTCACCGGCCACGGCATGGTGACCGTGCGCAGCTTGACCTGAGCCCCGCCCGCGCCGCCGCCGGACAGGTAGCTGACATAGAGGTCGAGCGGCACCTGCTTGACCTTCACCTGCGGCTTGTCCGGTCCCTGCACGAGGCCCGACATGGTCGGCACGCGGAATTGCTCGACCTTGAACGAGCCGGCGGTGAAGGTCTGCTCGCCCAGCGCGACCTGCACGGCGTAGTCGCCCAGCTTGGCTTCCGGCGGGATCTGCCAGGTCTGCAGGGCAATGCCATTGGCGTCGAACTTCACCTCGCTCTCATAGCGCGTGTCGCTGCCGGTATGGATGATGGCAATCTTGACCGGCTCCTTGCCGGGATTGATCGACGCGACGCCCGCCGACGTGTGGCGGCGCAGGAAATGCTTCATCGACACGGTCTCACCGGCGCGGAACAGCGGCCGGTCGAACACGGTGTGGACCATGGACTCCTGCGCGCCGTAGGACGACAGGTTGAAGTCGTAGGGCGCGATGCCGTTGTTCCACGACGTCAGGGTGAAACTCATGTCGTCGTCGGTGCGGGCGCTGACCATCAGCGGGCTGTCGCCATAGCCGCTGCAGGATTCCGAGCCAAAGCCCGGCTCCGGCAGCTTGCCGGCCTCCACGGCGACGATGCCGCCCTTGCCGGTCTCGCCGGTCCATAGCACCTGGCCGGTGCAGAAGTCGCTGATGGCGATCTCGGCGCCCTTCACCGGCTGGGAATCGTGCAGCCGCGTGACCCAGACCGCCGAGCCCTCGCGGCCATGCTTGAAGTGCACGGCCATGTCGGTGACCAGCGCGGCCGTCGCCACATGGCGGACCTTGCCCCTGGCCATCAGCGCCTCGCCGAGGATCGGGCTGGCCAGTTCGACCACGTAAAAGCCGGGGTTCTTCAGCGGGATGCCGACCACCTCGAACGCCTTGGCGCCTTCCGGCTTGGGCAGGCGGAAGGCCATGGTCTTGACGGCCTGGTCGTCGCCGGCGAACACCGAGGTATCACCGGTCTTTTCTTCCCATTTCTGCTGGTCGCCCTCGCCGGCGTAGTCGCCGCGGGACTGCATGCCGGTCTTCACCCGGCGCATCCACTCGGCGATCTGCTGGTCGTTCTCGCTCATGCGCGCGGCGTTGCCCGCCAAGGCGGGAGTCACCGACGCTTTGCCGGCCACCAGCGGCTCGATGTTCCGCACGGTCACCGGCAGCACGCCGCCCTCATGGGCTTCGACGATGCCGAACTCGCCACTGAACTTGGCGAGCGGCGGGAAGCTGTCGACACGCATGTCGAGGGGAAACCGGTCGCCGTTCTCCAGCCTGCGGCCGGCGTCGTCGGCCATGCCCGCAGGCATGGTCACCTTCAGGGTGGAGCGCTCGTGGAACGGCCCCTTGAACTCGACGGTCTGGAGGGTGGCCTCGCGGGTTGCCGCATCCGGCTTGAACACCTTGCCGCCGGGACCGGTCATGGTGACCGCCAGCGCCTTGTCGCGCGGCACCGGCGACGAGAAGCTGACCCGGATCGGCCGCATGGGCAGGCAGCCCGCCTGGGCATTGACGCGCTCGCACTCGGCCCGCGCGGTGAAGGACGGCCGCACCTGGAAGGCCAGCCGCTGCTCGTCGGGCGTGGCGATGCCGGCTGGCGTGGCGATGCCCTTGCCCCAGACCAGTTCGACCTTCGTGGCCGGCGGCAGGCGGCGCTGGCATCTGGCGAGGGTGATCTGCGCCTCGGCCTTGTCGGTCATGGACCGGTCGCGCACGCGGACGTCGCTCCACTCGCCGTCCTTCCACAGGATCGAATAGTAGGAATAGCCGATGCGCCGCTGCTCCTTGAGCATGGCGGCCCGCTCGGCGCCGCGCAGTACCTTGACCGGAATGCGCTCGCCGATGCCGTCGACGGCGCAATAGGCGTTTTTCTCCACCGACGCCGGATCGGCCGGCGCGTCGAGCGCCAGCACGAAGACCTGGTCCTCGTCGGCCTGGTCGGAGCCTTCATAGGGCTGGGACGCGCGGATCGATGGCCCGCCAGTATCGAAGGTGAACTCGCGGACGCCGGACACGCCGGCGCCGTCCAGGCCCTTCATCTCGGGCCTGACGCTGAACTTGCAGACCACGCCACCCGGCAGGTCCTCGTCGAAGTCGTAGACCCAGTTGCGCTGGTCGGCCCAGCGGCCCTTGCCCTTGGCCGGGCAGGTGATGGCGAAGGGATCGGGCAGGCGCGGATCGCCCAGCGCGACCATGTTGGCCGAGAACCGGACGGCGACCTGGCGCACGTCCTTGACGGTTCCGGTGGGCGTGAACAGGTCCACCGACGCCGCCTGTGCCGCCGTTGTCCCCAGCGCGGCCATTATCGCCGCCAGCAACAACCGCCTCATGCCGGAAAGTCGCACCATGGTCCCGCCTCCACGAAAACCCGCAAGGCCACGGCCCAAGCGCAGGGCCACCCCGCCGGAGCGGGATTGTACCCGCCCCGCCCGGTTAAGTTCCACTGCTCAAATGAAAAACGCTGATGACGAACGGACGAGGCCGGCGGCGGCGCGGCCGTCGCCTACCTCCGTATCAGCCGGCCGGCGCCCACCCGGCATGGAAGCCGAACGGCACGCGCGCCGGGATCATGATCCGGGCGACCGGCGGTGCGGTGAAGTTCCGTGCGTCGATCACCACGCATTCGCTGCGCTGCCTGTTCTCGTCCCAGACGAACAGCACCACGTAGCCGTCGTCCTCGGCGGTGCCGCCGTCGCGCTTGCAGAACACGCCCTCGCCGCCCCAGCGCCCGTCACCCAGCGCATGCACCTGCACCTCGCCGGTCTGGTCGTCATATTTGAGCGCGGCGTTGAACAGGGCATCGTGCTCCAGGTCGAATCGCGCCGCGTAGATATAGCGGGTCTTGCGGCCACACAGATCGTCGTTGATGCGGGTAAAATCGCAGTGGTGCTGCGTGTCGAGATGCCGCTCGGCCGCGGCGCCGGTCTTCATGTTCAGCCGCCATTCGTAGAGCTGGCCGAGCTGGTCGGCCATATCCACGTGCTTGGCGGCGTTCTCGGTGGCGCGGGACACGTCGGTGCGCAGCGAGCGGCTGCCCTGGACGACCACCTCGTCGCCCTCCTCCCAGGCATTGGAGACGTGGAACACCATGGAGGTATCGACGTCGAACCACTTCACGTCCTTGTCCGTGCCCATGCGCGGCACGACGCCGAGACGCGAACCGTTCTCCGGCTCCCAGTCCAGCATCAGCCCGCCAGCCATGGCGCGGCCGAAGTCGAAGGTGATCGGCATGTCGAGAAACACGGTGTAGTGCTCGGTGATGGCGCAGTCGTGCATCATCACGCCCTTGGGGATCGTGATCGGCGCGGTGTGGACGATCTCGCCTTCCGGGCTTACGACGCTGTGGGTCAGGAAGGGCGGTATGGGCGAGTAGCCGAAGGTGACCATCTCGCCGGTGACCGCATCGACCTTCGGATGGGCGGTGAACGGATGCCGCAGCTTGCCGCCGAAGGTATGCTCGCCTTCCGTGTCCAGGCCGGGCAGCGACATGCGGTGCGGCGGCGCGGCCTCCATCAGCGCGTAGAGGGTCTTGTTGTGATAGACCATGGCCGTGTTGGCGGTGTTCTTCATCAGCCCTTCGGCCGGCGGCGCGACGCCCTTGACGAAGTCGCCCATGGACGCCATGCCCTTCCAGATCCAGGTGCCCTTCGCGCGTTCCTTGCGCAGGCCTTCGGTGTCGACGAACCGGTTGCGGTAGGTCGCCCGTCCGTTGTCGAACTGGACGGAATGGATCATGCCGTCGCCGTCGAAGATGTGGTAGGTCGCCGGGTCGGGCACATAGACCGGATTTGGGCCGATGCGGAGGAAATGGCCGTTGAGGTCGGCCGGGATCCTGCCGATCACTTCGACGCATTCGGCGGTCGTCTCGTCGCTCACCGGCGCATAGTTGCCGCTCAGGAAGGGATTGAAGACTTCGGGGGCCTTGGCTTGCGTCGACATGCTTGCACCTCGGGTTGCGTTAACGGGCCATGATTGGCCTGAATACCGGCTCGCATCCTAGTCAACTTACCTACCGGTAACAATCCAAAAGCAGCACTGCTGCTGAACATCCGTCGCGTATCGCGCTGGCGCGATTGACGGTATGGTACCCGCCGGTTTCACCTGGGGAGGAAACGATGACCGAAACAAGCGCCGAGCTGCAGCTCCTGGTCTGGAGCGTGATCCTGACCTTCGTGCTGATCCTGGTGCCGGCAACCCAGTCGGTGCTGACGAACGGCCTGAAGGTGATGGCCGGCCCGCGCGACGCCGTGCCGGAGCCAAGCGTGACCAACAAGCGGCTGCGCCGGCTGGCCGCCAACATGATCGAGAACATGGTGCTGTTCACCCCGCTGGTGCTCGCGGCGGCGGCGGCCGGCATCTCCAATCACTGGACCGTGCTGGGATGCCAGCTGTTTCTGGGCGGCCGCGTCGTCCACGCCTTCGTCTATGCTTTCGGCGTCCCCTGGATCCGCCCGCTGTTCTGGGCCGTCGCGGCCACCGGCATGGGCATGATCGCCTGGCAACTTCTCGCATAGCCCGGCACCGACACCCGGTTGCGCCGGTCTGTCCGGTTGGCTAGGTTGCGTGCAAGTGGGGGCTTGCTATGTGGCGAAGCGTCGCCAACCAGCTGCTTGGCATGCTGGCGATGATCATCTGGTATTCGAGCCGACGCGAGCGGGCCCAGCTGGCCGCCTGGCGAGTCATTCGCGTGTCCTATCCCCTGCTGTCTGCGCTTTATCGCTTTGGTGTCGGCAAACGGAAGCACAAGGACTGGCGCGGCTCCATGCTCAACCGGATGCTGAGCGTGTTCACCCGCATCGATCCGGATTTCGCGCTGCATACGGAGATGCGCGGCGCCTGGCTGCTGACCGAGGCGCATCGACGGCATGGCGGCGTGCTGGTCTGCACCGGCCATTTCGGGCTGACGCTGGCGTCGCACAAGGGCCTGCTGGACCTGGGCCTCGAGCCCGTTTTCATCGGGTCGGGCGAACGCGGCGCCCGCGACGTGTCCGGCTGGAACTGGGGGACGTCGCGCCCCATCGACCTGCTGGATTCCGATCGCCCGGACGTGCTGATCCAGGCCGCGCGGCGCCTGCGGGACGGCGCGGTGGTGATCGGCTATGTGGATTTTGACCCGCTGGCGCAAGGCATGATTGGCGGTCCGGCATCGATGGCGATTTCACCCAACGCCTTTTCCTGGGCCCAACTCAACCGCGTGCCCCTGCTGTTCATGTCGTCCGGAACGCGCGAGGATGGCCGCATCGTGCTGGAATTCTCCCAGCCGGCCCATACCCTGCCCGACAGCCCCCGGAGCGCCCTGGCCTGCGCCGCCGAGTTCAGCGACTTCATGACCTCGCGCACCGGTCGCAGCCACGTGGTGATGCGACCCAAGGAAGCGTCCCGAGCGCTTTAGCTTACTCCGCCGCCGCCTTGGGCTCCGGTTCCTGCCAGGTCAGGATCGGCGTCCTTGCCGCCCGGGTTTCGTCGAGGCGGCCGACCGGGGCGAACCTTGGCGCGGACGCGAACCGTTCCGTGTCGCCCGCCTTCGCCGCCAGCGCCAGCGAGCGCATGGCGCCGATGAAGTCGTCGAGGCTCTCCTTGCTCTCGGTCTCGGTCGGCTCGACCAGCATGGCGCCGTGCACCACCAGCGGGAAATACATGGTCATGGGGTGATAACCCTCGTCGATCAGCGCCTTGGCGAAGTCGAGGGTGGACACACCGGTATCCTTGAGGAACCGGTCGTCGAACAGCGCCTCGTGCATGCAGGGGCCGTCGAATGACGGGGTCATCACGTCCTTCAGGCTCTCGCGGATGTAGTTGGCGTTGAGCACCGCGTCCTCGGCCACCTGCCGCAGGCCGTCGCCGCCATGGCTGAGCATGTAGGTGAGCGCGCGCACGAACATGCCCATCTGGCCATGGAACGCCGTCATGCGGCCGACCTGGGCATGCGGCACGTCCTCGACGAGGCGCAGATCGAGCCCCTCGCGCACCACATAGGCCGGCGGGATGAACGGCATCAGTGCGTCGGAGAACACCACCGGGCCGGCGCCGGGACCGCCGCCGCCATGGGGCGTCGAGAAGGTCTTGTGCAGGTTGATGTGCATGGCGTCGATTCCCAGGTCGCCGGGCCGCACCTTGCCGACGATGGCGTTGAAGTTGGCGCCGTCGCAGTAGAAGAACGCACCCGCGGCGTGAACTTTCTCGGCTATCTCGATGATATCGCTTTCGAACAACCCGCAGGTGTTCGGGTTGGTCAGCATCAGCGCCGCCACGTCCGGCCCCAGCTTGGCGACCATGGCGTCCACATCCACGCGACCGGCCGGCGTCGCCGGAATGGAATCGACGGTATAACCGCACAGCGCCGCCGTGGCCGGATTGGTGCCGTGGGCGGATTCGGGGACGAGGACGCGGCTGCGCGCATCGCCGCGGGCCTCGAGCGCCGCGCGGATCACCATCAGGCCGCACAGCTCGCCATGGGCGCCGGCCTTGGGCGACAGCGCCACGCCGGGCATGCCGGTGAGCGTGGTCAGCCAGTACGCAAGCTGCTCCATCACCTCGAGCGCGCCCTGCACCGTCGAGACCGGCTGCAGCGGGTGGATATCGGCGAAACCGGCAAGGCCGGCGATCTTCTCGTTGAGGCGCGGATTGTGCTTCATGGTGCACGAGCCCAGCGGAAACAGGCCCATGTCGATGGCGTAGTTCTTCCGGCTCAGGCGGGTGTAGTGGCGCACCGCCTGCGGCTCGGAAAGACCCGGCAAGCCTATGGGTTTGTTGCGGTTCAGCCCGCCGAGGCAGTCGGCGTCGAGCCCGTCGTCCGGCAGGTCGACGCCGGTGCGGCCCCAGCCGTCCAGCTCGAACAGCAGCTTCTCGTCGAGCGCCAAAGCCTTGTTGCCGGTCCAGGTGGCGCCGGCGGTGTCTCCCGTGCTGACCGATGGCCCGGTCGGGCGTCCCTGCCGGTTCATCGCAGCACCTCCGTCAGCGCCGCGGCCAGCGCGGCGATGTCCTCGTCCGTATTGGTCTCGGTGACCGCGAGCACGATCAGGTCGTCAAGCCCGCCGTGAAAGCGCGACACCGGTACGCCGCCCAGCACCTTGTGCTGGGCAAGCAGCTCGATCGCTTGCGCGGCGGGGCGCGAGACGCGGATGGTGAACTCGTTGAAGAAGGTATCGTTCAGCACCTCGACGCCCGGGACCCGCGCCAGCGTGTCGGCCGCCCGGATTGCTTTCGCGTGGTTCAGGCGGGCCAGGCGGCGCAGCCCCTCCTCGCCCAGCAACGTCATGTGGATTGTGAAGGCCAGCGAGCAAAGCCCTGAATTAGTGCAGATATTGCTGGTCGCCTTCTCGCGGCGGATATGCTGTTCGCGGGTCGACAGGGTCAGCACGAAGCCGCGCCGCCCTTCCGAATCCACGGTCTCGCCGCACAGCCGCCCCGGCATCTGCCGAACATATTTCTGGCGGGTGGCGAACAGGCCCAGATAGGGCCCGCCGAAGTTCAGGCTGTTGCCGATGGACTGGCCCTCGCCGACGACGATGTCGGCGCCCATCTCGCCCGGCGACTTGATCGCGCCCAGCGAGATCGCCTCGGTCACCACCACGACCAGCAGCGCCCCGGCTTCATGCGCGGCCGCGGCAATTGCCGACAAGTCGTTGATCCGGCCGAAAAAGTCCGGGTTCTGCACGACCACGCAGGAGGTCGCCTCGTCGATCAGGCCGATCAGGTCCTCGCCGCCCTGCGGCGCCGGGGCGCGGCGGACGATGGTCTCTTCCTCCGGCGTGAACCGGGTCACCGTCTCGACCACGTCGGCATAGTGCGGGTGCAGGTTGCCCGACAGGATGACCTTGCGGCGCTTGGTGACCCGCTGGGCCATCAGCACCGCCTCGCCGCAGCCGGTCGAGCCGTCATACATGGAGGCGTTGGCCACATCCATGCCGGTGAGCCGCGCCACCTGGGTCTGGAACTCGAACAGGTACTGCAGGGTGCCCTGGCTGATCTCGGGCTGGTAAGGCGTGTAGGCGGTGAGGAACTCGCCGCGCTGCATCAGGTGCTGGACGCTGGCCGGCACGTGATGCCGGTAGGCCCCAGCCCCGACGAAGAACGGCACGCTGCCGGCCGAGACGTTCCGGGCGGCGAGCGCCTCCATGTGGCGCTGCACTTCCAGTTCGCCCTGGTGGCGCGGCAGGTCGAGCGGGCCGTCGAGCCGCGCGGCCCGAGGCACGTCACGGAACAGGTCGTCGACGGCGCCGACGCCCATGCTGGCCAGCATGTCGCGGCGGTCGCCGTCGCTCAGCGGCAGGTAGCGCATTCAGTGAATCCTTTTCTTCCTGGAAGCGCGGACGCGGGCGTTGCCCGACACGGTTCCGTTGGGCGTGCTGGACGGGCCGGAGAAGCGGAAACCACCCTCGCGCCGCCAGATGCGCCGGGACAGGTCCACCATCGGACGGCGCAGGGTCCGCCAGTCGGCGGGCTCGCCGGACGGCGGCGCGTGGAAGACGATACGGTCGGTGCGGCTCCAGCTCATTCAGTCGAGCCCGTCCACGAACGCCTGGTATTCGGCCTCGGTCATCAGCTTGCCCACCTCGTCCGGATTGGACAGCTTCACCTTGAAGATCCAGCCATCGCCCGTCGGCGAGGAATTGACCAGCGCCGGGTCGCCGTCCAGTCCGGCATTGCCCTCGACCACCTCGCCCGATACCGGCGAATAGATCTCGCTGGCCGCCTTCACGGACTCGATCACCCCGGCCTCGCCGCCGGCGGTCAGCGCCTTGCCGGCCTCGGGCACCTCGACGTAAACCACGTCGCCCAGGGCGTTCTGGGCATAGTCGGTGATGCCGACGACGCCGACCCCGCCTTCCAGCCGGATCCATTCATGGTCTTTGGTGTAGCGAACGTCGCTCATGGATTCGGCTCCTATTTCCAGCCTTTGGGAACGAAGGGAAGCGGCGCGATGCGCGCCGGATGAACCTTGCCGCGGATGACCAGGCCGATGGCCGTGCCGTCATTGGCGTAGTCGGGCGTGACATAGCCCATGGCGACCGGACCGCCCACGGTCGGCCCGAAGCCGCCCGAGGTGATCTCGCCGATCTCGTTGTTGGTCTCGTCGACAATCTGGGTGTGCGCCCGCGCCGGCGCCTTGCCTTCGGGCCGGATGCCGACGCGGATCTTCCTCGGCCCGGTGAACAGCTGGTCGAGGACCGCCTCGGCGCCGATGAAGCCGCCTTCCATCTTGCGCCGCTTGCCGATGGTCCAGGTCAGCCCGGCTTCGACCGGCGTGGTGTTCTGGTCCAGGTCCGAGCCGTAGAGGCACAGGCCGGCTTCCAGCCGCAGCGAATCCCGCGCGCCAAGACCGGCCGGCATCACCTCGGGCTGCGCCAGCAGGTGCCGCGCCAGCGCCTCGGCGCCGTCGGCCCGCACGGAAATCTCGACGCCGTCCTCGCCGGTGTAGCCCGAGCGGGACACCCAGCAGTCCAGGCCGATGAGGTTCAGCTCCACCGCGCCCATGAACGGCACGGTATTGATGCCCGGGTCCATGCGGGCGATGACCGCGACCGCCTTGGGCCCCTGCAGCGCGATCAGCGCCCGGTCGTCCAGCATTGCGACGGTACCGGGCGGCATATGCGCCTTCATATGGGCGAAGTCCTCGGTCTTGCAGCCCGCATTCACCACCACGAACAGGTCGGTCTCGCGGCGGGTCACCATCAGATCGTCCATGATGCCGCCGCGCGCATTGGTAAACAGGGTATAGCGCTGGCGGCCCACCTTCAGCGCCTCGATGTCGCCGGGCACCAGCCGCTCCAGCGCCTCGATGACGCCCGGGCCCTTCACCAGCACCTGGCCCATATGCGACACATCGAACAAGGCCGCCGACGCGCGGCAGTGAAGGTGCTCGGCCATGATCCCGGCGGGGTAACGAATCGGCATGTCATAGCCGGCGAAGCCGCCGAACTCGGCGCCGAGCTCCTGGTGCAGGGCATGTAGCGGGGTGGTGAGCAGCGTTTCCGGAGCGGACATCGGGTTCCTGACATGTGGGCGTGCCACCCGCGCCCGGCTGGACGAAGGCTGCCCCCTCTGTCTTCGGAACCTGAGAGATTTGCCCGGTTTCGGCCCGTAAATCGTGGGCCTGGCCGGCTTACTCCTTCGGTGAGCAGCACCGGCGAACCGATGCGTCTGCTTTCCAGAGTGCCTGTACCCGTGCGGTCCTTCTGCCTGAAAGTTTCCGGGGCGGTTGCTTCTTCGGCGCCGGCTAGGACCGGTCTCTCCCGCAAGGGCGTGAGGCGTAGGAGGAAGGTAGCAGGCGCGGGGTGGGAGTCAAGGCGGGGGTAGGGCCACAGATGCAGCTTACCTTCATGTAAGTTCGCTCCGCACTTTCCCCGGTGATGGCCTCGCGCTAGGATCGGTGGAACACATTGCGGAATTTGTTTTGGGGAAAAACCGATGTTTCGTGCGCTGACCTTCGCGCTCATTGCCTGCACCGCGCTGGCGGCAGCTCCCGAAGTCCTGGCTCAGCCCGCTCCGCCACCTGCACCCTGCGGCGAGGTGCCGGGAACACCCAGCAAGAAGCCAAAGCCATTGTGGAAGGCCACCCCGCTGATGTTTATCCTAAATCGGCTCGAGGCCAGGGGCGAAGCCGAGTTCCGGCTAGCGTGGTCGCCGCCCGCATCGCAATGCCTGGTAGAGACGCTCGACGTGGGCGGCGTCGCATTCAGCGCGGTGCACGCCACTTTCGTCGCCAAGGCAGGCGATGAACTGAACGATAGGCTGATGTACCGCTTCTCGGGCGGCGAAGGCGATGGCGCGCGCGATGTGTTGGTGTTGCACGATCCCGTATCATCCGTATTCGCCGACGTGCACCTGATCTACGTTGCGGAAATGCGCGGCGGCTACATCTCGTACTACGCCATGTTCAATGGACTGCCGACCTACGAGACGCTCAGGCAAACCGTGGCCGGCGTGCTCGACGGGAGTGCCAGGCCGTTGGCGGTGGTGCACTGGGAACCGGGCGCCAAGGAAGGCACCATCGACGCATATGACGGCGACCGCCTGAAGAAGTAGCCTTCGGTTTAGTAAAGTGGAGTGCACCCCTTGAGTGAGACAGATTAATTGAGTGACATGGCTCTTAGGAGGGTCCATGTCGGATCGAGTGAACCGGGTATTTACGACAGATTTCAAGGAACTCGCGGTGCTGCGCCTGGAGGCTGGCGAGCCGGTTTCGGCGCTG
>CALQFM020000070.1 GCA_943329845.2 Candidatus Kuenenia stuttgartensis
AGCTGTTGCTACGAAAGGCAGCCGAACGATCCGTCGAGGCAACCTGGCGCCGCGTCGGCAACCTGCTCGACGCATTCCCTGCGCACGAATGCGCCAACTACTTCAGAAACTCCGGATACGCTTCAACCTAAATGAAAACGAGTCTAGCGTCCTGCCGGCAGATTTCCGGATGCCCCGAGCAGTTCGCGGACCTTGTCCGACAGATCGGCAAGGGCCGGCTTCTCCACCACCACCACGCCGTTCGACAGGGCGCGTTGGCGAACCGCGTCCGACGCGTCCGCGGTGATGAGGATGGCAGGCGCCGTGATGCCAAGGCCGCGCAGCGCCCGAAGCAACTCCAGCCCATTCAGTTCGGGCATGTGATAGTCGATCACGAGGCAGCACTCGGCGCAAAGCTCGGGGCGGTCGAACAGCGCCTCGCCGTCGGTGAACGACCTCACGGAAAATCCGTCGAGCTCCAGGGAAAACCGCACCGCATTGCGTACGGCCTCGTCGTCGTCCACGAGGACGACGATTGGCGCGGCTTGCTGCTGGTCTTCGCTCACTGTGAAATCCGGGTGATACTCATTGAGCCGACGATGGCCCACCCGGGAAAGCGATACCTTGATCTAGCGCAAGCGCCGGGCCAGATCAGGCAGAGCCGGCGACGATGGCCATGCGCACCAGGTCGGAGACGCTGCCCGCCTCGAGCTTCGACATCAGGTTGGCCCGGTAGACTTCGACCGTCCTGGGGCTGATGCCGAGGTCGAAAGCGATGACCTTGTTGGCGCGTCCGGAAACGATGCCCTCGAGAACCTGGCGCTCCCGCGTCGACAGCAGGTCGAGCCGTTCGAGGATCGCGAGCCGCTCGGCCTCGCGCTCCGCCCGGCCGACGGCGGAGCGCAGCGCCGTGCTTATCGCGCCGAGCAGCAATGCGTCGTCGAACGGCTTTTCAATGAAATCGATGGCCCCCGCCTTCATGGCCTCCACGGCGAGCGGGATATCGCCGTGTCCGGTGATGATGATGACCGGCAGCTTGATGCCGCGCCCCGCGAGATGTCGCAGCAGCTCGATGCCATCCATGTCAGGCATCCGCACATCGGCCACGACGCAGCCGCCGGCTTGGTCCGCCGAGCGCAGGAAAGCCGGCGCGGAATCGTAGGTCGCCACTCGTATGCCTTCGGTCTCGAGCAGGAACGCCACCGAATCCCTGACGGCGTCGTCGTCGTCGATCACGTGAACGGTATCGGGTTCAGTCGTCATCCACGTCTTCCCCGTCGGCGCGAAGCAGGGTGAAGGTGAACCGCGTCCCTCCCTCCGGATTGTTTTCGGCGCGGATGCTGCCGCCATGAGCCTCGATGATCGTACGGCAGATTGAAAGGCCCATGCCCATGCCGAGCGCCTTGGTGGTGACGAACGGCTGGAACAGCCGGGAGGCGACCTCGCCGCTCAACCCAGTCCCGGTGTCGGCCACCGACACCGCGATCATCTTTCGGTCAACCAGCGCGGTCGCGATGCTCAACTGGCGCACTGGAGACGCGGCCATCGCCTCGATGCCATTCCGGATCAGGTTGAGCAGCACCTGCTGGATCTGCACCTTGTCGGCGAGCACGGTTTCGGCGAGCGGGCTGAAGCTGAACTTGACATTGACGCCTTGATCCTTCGTGCCGACCAAAGCCAGCGCGCTCGCTTCCTCGATGAGCCTCGGCAGGCTCTGGGGGTGCCGGTCTGTCTCGCCACGCGCCAGGAAATCACGCAGGCGACGGATTATCTCGCCTGCGCGCAGCGCCTGATCGCCGGCCTTTTCGAGCGCATCGCCCAGGCGCGCGCGGTCGATGTCGGCGGCAGCGAGCAGACGGTTCGACCCGCGCAGATAGTTGGAGATCGCCGTCAGCGGCTGGTTCAGCTCGTGCGCCAGGACCGAGGCCATGTTGCCCATCGTCGTCCGGCGCGACATGTGCATCAGTTCGGACTGAAGCTCCTGGAGACGCGCTTCCTTCTCCTGTTTTTCGGTCAGGTCCCTCACAAATCCCGTGAAGAAGCGCTGTCCGCTTGACCGCATCTCGCCGACCGAGAGTTCCATGGGAAAGGTCGAGCCGTCGCCGCGTTCCCCGACCACCAGCCGCCCGATGCCGATGATGCGGCGCTCTCCCGTCTCCATATAGCGGTGGATATAGCCGTCATGGGCGTCGCGGTAGGGCGCGGGCATCAGTTCGCGGACATTGCGTCCAATGGCCGCTTCGGCCGTGAGGCCGAAGAGGCGCTGGGCGGCGTGGCTGAACGATTGCATGATGCCTTTCTCGTCGATGACGATCATGGCGTCGGGAACGGTGTCGAGGATCGACTGCACATGATCCTCGCGCGCCTTCGCATACTCGGTGGCGATGGTGGCCCGGTCGCGCGCGGCGCGCAGGCGCAGCGCGGTGAGCGTCGCGGCAATGCCAACCAGCACAAATCCGGCGAGGGTTAACCAGTCCTCCGGGGCGAGCCCGTCGCGCCGCATGACGGAAAGCCCGATTGCCAGGCCGACGGCGGTGCATGTGACCGGGATGGGAACCGCGCCGAGCGAAGCGCCGGCGATCACCGGAATGGCCAGGAAAAGAAAGACCATGTGGCCGTCCAGGCGTGCCGACGCACCGAGCCAGAGACCGACGGCGATCACCGTCAGGCCCGCGGCAAGCCCCGCGCTCTGCCACAATTTCAGCGGCGGCAACCGGGCTGGCGTCAGCCGCCCTTCGCTTGTCAGCATTGCTTCCCGCATGTCCGGCGCGTCTTTGCGCTCGCTGGTGCGAGCCTACGTAGAATCCCCTAGGAGGAATACCGGAATTTTGGGTGTGCTCGGCGAGAGCTAAAACCGCTTCATCATCCAACGATGGAGGCGACGATGCTAACCATGAACAGCGCAGTGCGGCCGGTGCCGGCTTCCACCCGCTCGCCGGGCCGGCTGGTGGCTCTCACGCCGTCGCTGGAATTGCCGGGCTTCGTCATGAGCTTCGACCGCGACGAGGAAATCTACGGCGACGGTGAGTCGGCCGACTTCATCTACCGCGTCGTCTCCGGCGCCGTGCGCATCAGCCGGCTGATCGACGACGGACGCCGGCAGATCAGTGCGTTCTACCTGCCGGGCGACGTATTCGGCCTGGAGATGGACGAGACCCACAGCGCGTCCGCCGAAGCCGTCACGACCTGCGAGATCGCGCTGGTCAAGCGGGTCGCCGTGGAGCGGGCCGCCGCCCAGGATTCGTCGACCGCCGGCACGCTCTGGTCGCTCACCTCCGAGCAGCTGCGGTTCGCCCAGGATCACCTCGTCGTGCTCGGCCGCCGGAGCGCGGCCGAAAAGGTCGGCCGTTTCCTGCTGTCGATGGCGGGTCGCACGTCCAGCGGCGACACCGTCAGCCTCGCCATGTCGCGGCTCGATATCGCCGATTACCTCGGGCTGACCATCGAAACCGTCTCGCGCACCTTCACCCATCTCGAACGGCAGGGCGCCATCGGCCTGAATGGCGCCCGCGAAGTCGTGCTTCGCAATCGCGCCGCCCTCTGAGAGCCTGCCCGGCTGGCCCGGACAGTAGCGCCGCGTCCGCCGTCAATAAGGCCTATCCCCGTCCACCGTCACCCGGTGCATTACCCGGCGCTGCCCCTGGTAGTCGTTCAGCGCGTAGTGCTGGGTGCAGCGGTTGTCCCAGAAGCCGACTTCGTTTTCGGCCCACCGGTGCCGGTAGACGAACGGCGCGCTGGTGGCGTGGCGGCACAGGAAGTCCAGCAGTGGCTGGCTCTCGGCGCGGGTCATGCCCTTGAACTTGGTGGTGAACGCCTCGTTGACGAACAGCAGCTTGCGTCCGGTCTCCGGATGGGTGCGCACGACCGGATGCTCGGCGCGGCCCGACGCCTGCTCGGCGGCCATGGTCTGCATGGTCCGGCTGTCGTCGGTGTAGATTCCCCGGGCGGCGTAGATGTCCTCGGCGGTGTGGACCGCGACGAGCCCGTCGAGCAGCTGCTTCATGCCGCCGCTGAGCGACTCGTAGGCCAGGTACATGTTGGCCCACAGGGTGTCGCCGCCGCGCGCCGGAATTTCCCGTGCGTACAGGATCGAGCCCAGCGCCGGCTCCTGCTGGAAGGTCATGTCCGAATGCCAGCCACCGCCGAAGTTGAACCGGTCGGTCGGCTCCTTGACGATGTTGAGCACCTCCGGATGGCCGTCGAGCGGCTTCACATGCGGATGGATGTTCAGCGTGCCGAAGTGGCGGCCGAACTCCTTGTGCTGATCCGGTGTCAGGTGCTGTTCGGGGAAGAAGATCACCAGATGGTCGAGCAGGGCCTGGCGCACCTGGCCGAACACATTGCCGCTCAGCGGTTGGGACAGGTCGACGCCGTGGATGCGGGCGCCCGCGGCGGAGCCCAGCGGTTCGATCTCGATGCCGGTCATGACGCACTCCCCGTCTGTGGCGGTTCGACGCATTGATACGACTTCGAGCGCCGGGGGCGCAATGTTCCTGCCGATTTGCGAAAGAAAGCTGTTCATTGAAAAATCATTCGTGCTTAAACTGGCGCGCGAATACGTGGACCGCCACGAGGAGAAGTACATGGTTGCGATCGTCCGAGTTCAGGAAGCCGTCAAGACGCCTATCGAAAAGGCGCCCGAGCCCAACATGGGCGGGGACTACATCCCCAAGGAGCGCTACATCTCGCCCGAGTTCATGAAGCTCGAATGGGAGCGGATGTGGACGAAGGTGTGGCTGATGGGCTGCCGCGAGGAGGAAATCCCGGAAACCGGTGACTATGTCACCCAGGACATCGGGCCCGAATCCCTGCTGATCGTGCGCGGCGAGGACGGCAAGGCGCGGACCTTCTATAACGTCTGCAACCACCGCGGCAACCAGGTGAAATTCGACCAGACCGGCAATTCGCGCACGCTCCAGTGCGCCTACCATTTCTGGGAATACGACCTGACCGGCAAGCTGATCAGCGTGCCCGACGAGCAGGATTTCACCCAGGGCTGCCCCAAGGGTGAGCTCAGCCTGAAGCCGGTGAAGACCGACACCTGGGGCGGCTGGGTGTGGTTCAACCTGAATCCGGACGCCGAGCCGCTGCGCGACTACCTGGGCATGGTGCCGGAGCATCTCGACCCCTATCACTTCGAGAAGATGCACCTGGTGCTCAACGTCACCATGGAATGGGACTGCAACTGGAAGGCCTCGGTCGACGCGTTCAACGAGATCTACCATGTCCAGTGCATTCATCCGGAACTGTCCTACACGATCGACGACGTGGACATCCAGATCGACCTCTACGAGCGCCACAACCGCTACCTGGTGCCGTTCAAGACCTACAGCCCGCGGTTGGGCGAGAACCTGCAGGAAGTGCCCGAGCATCTCGCCGAGCAGATCAGCGCCATCGGCATGGACCCGTCCGAGTTCGCGGGCCGGGTTTCGGACATTCGCCGCGCGGTGCAGGTCTACAAGCGCCAGAACGAAAAGAAGCTGGGCTTCGACTATTCGGAGCTGAATGACGACCAGCTTTCGGACGACTATCACTACTGTATCTATCCGAACCTGACGTTCAACATCATGGCCGAGAGCTTCGGCCTGTTCCGCCAGCGGCCGCATCCGACCGACCCGAACAAGATGTTCTTCGACGTCTACCGGGTCGTGCACATTCCGGAAGGCAAGCCGGTGCCGCCGCTGCCGGACCACGAGCAGCACAAGCACGGCGAGCGGTCGCTGGGCCTGGTGCTCGACCAGGATTCGGTCAACCTGCCGCACGTCCAGAAGGGCATGCAGTCGGCGGCGTTCAAGGGCCTGTGGATTTCCAGTCAGGAGCGCCGCATCCGGCATAACCACAAGACGCTGATGGACTATATCAACGGCCGCTACAGCAACGACGCCTGACCGCCTTCACCGCCTGTTGAAGTCCGGCCCGCAACTCACGACGCGGGCTGGATTTTTTCCCTTCCCGAGCCCACATCAAACGCACGAGACGGGAGACATGGATGTTCACGATGGACGTGGCCGAACAGAACTGCATTCCCGGTCAGGTGATCCTTTTCACCTCGGGGAAATCCCATGACGTTCCACGGTTCCTTGCCCGCGCGTTGAAGCCGTTCAACGTTGGCGAGGCGTTCCGCGAATTCCACGGCGCGGAGGGCGGGCTGCCGAAATGGGAGACCTTCGTGACCTGGCTGCTGCAGAACGGCCATATCGAGGCCGTCGAGCATGTGGAGGTCCACTTGAGCGCATCCTGGGCCGATGGCGACACGGTCGATGTGCAGCCGATCGCCACCCAGGAAGACATCATCGAGATGGCCGACGGCAAGGCATGCCCGAAGTGCTCGTCGCACCACGTGGTCCCGGAAATGAAGGATGGCAAGGCCGTCATGACGCGCCGGGTCTGCACCTATTGCGGCCACCATTTCAGCGTGGCGGCCTGAGGCCTCACCCGCAGATGCGGTAGCCTTTCCGTCGCTGGATCAGGTCGAAATGCAGGTGGTCCGCATGCGCACCGTTGGCGCCCGGCCCCAGCACCGTGGTGAAATACGCGCAGGCGCCGCCGCGGATCGCCGCCTGGAAGTCGCGCGCGGCGTCGGCGCTCGCCGTTCGGTCCATGACCGTTACAGTCTCGTGATCGCTGAACGCGATGCCGGAGATATCGACGGCGTTTGCATGGGCGTGCTCGCTGATCTTGACCTCGCCGCCGCCGCGCCGTGAGCGGCACTGGTAGGAATCGCCGGTCGAGATGGCGTTCGGTGTCGCCTTCAGGTGAAGCCTCGCGGACGGTACGAGTACGTCACGGGTCCACACCGCAAGCGCCCTGGCGACGTCGCACTGTGTCGTTACCGCCGGCTTCAGTTCGATGCCGAGCGCCGACACTTTCAGCGGGCGCTCCGCGCCACAGCCATTCTCTTCCGAGATCGGCTCCAGCACCTCGAATTTCACGCCGAGCGCTTTCAACTCGTCCTCGCAGGACGTGCCCTGTGCGTCGTCATGGGCCGGCGTGTTCGCCGTCGATGCATCGTCGGGGACGGTTACCGCATCGGCGGTCTGCGCGGGCTCTTCCGCCGGTATGGCATTGGCCGGCGGGCCCTGATCGGCAGACTGCTCCGCCAGGCCCGGCACCGTTGCCGTCACGCTGATCGGCAACAGCGCGGCCTCGTGCACGTCGGGCGACCGGGTGAACGCCACGACCGCAACCAGGCCCACCAGCAGGACGGTGATGACGAGCGCGATCCGCCGCACGGCTCAGTCCTCGAAGGCGACCGTGACGCCGGTCTCCACCATCCTGGCCAGCGTCTCGGCGTCCCAATTGGTCAACCGGGCGCAGCCATGGCTGAAATGCTTGCCGATCGGCGAGGGCTCGGCGGTGCCGTGGATGCCATAGGTAGGCTTGTCGAGACCGATCCACACCGTACCGACCGGCCCATTCGGCCCGGGCGGGATCTGCATGTTCTTGCTGTTCTCGCCCTGCTTGAAGTTGACGTCGGGCCGGTACGAGTAGTCGGGATTGTGAACCACCACCTTCACCTTGTGGGTGCCGGTGGGGCTGGGCAGCGCGTCGCTGCCCACGGTCACCGGGAAGAACGCCAGCAGCTTGCCGTCGGCGCCCAGCGCCTTGAGGCTCGCCGTGCCCCGGCTGACCGTCACCTTGGCGGCCATGCCGGTCTCCGGACGCTGGCGCAGCGAGGCGACCAGGATCTGCGTCCCGGCCTTGCCCCAGTTCGCGTCGGGGTTCAGCAGGGTCATCAGCTTGATATCCATGTGGAACCGCTCGGCCAGCATCTCGCCGGCGCCGGTGAACGACAGGTGCTTCAGTTTCGCCATTTCGGCGTAGTCGGCCGGAATCTCGGCGACGAACGGTCCTTTGAGGTCCTCGTCGGTGATCGTGTAGGTGGCGAAAACCGGCGCGGTGTCGGCGGTCAGCTTGGCCCAGGTCTCCTTGTCGAGTTTGCCGTCCGCCTGCAACCCGTGGGTCTCTTCGTAGGCGGCTAGCGCCTTGGTGACGTTGTCGCCGAAATAGCCGTCGATCACGCCGGGCGAGAAATCCTGACCGTCGAGCAGCACCTGCACCTTGATCGCCAGGGCGCTGCGCGCATCGGCCTTGATCTCGGCACCGTCGAATGTGGCCGCGTTGATCTGCTCGGCGGTGAATTTTTCCTCGGCAGGTTTGTCGGTGGCGGGCTTTTCCGGTTCGGCGGCGTGGACCGCGAAGGGAAGCAGCAGGGCGGCGCAGGCGAAGGACAGACGGGAAAGCGACATTGGCCACCGGGCGTTGTGAACGGTGATAGGTGAACAATCGCGCGGGCTTTATGTTCCGGTTTTCGCGGGGCGGCGTCGGGGGACTTCGCTGTGTCACATCCAGGTCATAGAATGCCGGCATGAGCACCAGACACGACAGACGGCTACCGCTCGAGGGCGCGCCGAACTTCAGGGATTTCGGCGGCTACGGCGCCGCCGGCGGCGCCGTCATAAGGCGCGGCGTTCTCTACCGCTCGGGCGCGCTCGGCCGGCTGACCGAGACGGACATCGATACCCTGAACGGCCTCGGCGCCTGGACCATCGTCGACCTGCGGCACGAGGGGGAGCGCATCGCGGCGCCGACGCCCGCGCGGCTGTCGCTGGCGGCGGTTCACTCGCTGCCCATGGGCTCGGGCAACGGCGCCGCGCCCGTGCCACGACCGGCGCTGCTGACCGTTCCCGACGCGACCGCCTCGCAGGCGGTCGAGGCCATCAAGGCCAGCTACCGCCGCTTCGTTCACGAGCACCGGGACCGCTTCACCGGCCTGTTCGACGTGTTGCTTGATGCGCCGTCGGGACCGGCGGTGATCCACTGCACGGCGGGCAAGGACCGCACCGGCATCAGCGTGGCGCTGGTGCTGCTGGCGCTGGGCGTGGACCGGGATGCGGTGATCGAGGACTACTGCGCCACCCGGGACTATCTCGACATGGAATGGCGCAACCGCATGCTCGCCGCCATGGTCGGCGATCCGGGACAGGTCAACCGGCGCGTCGCCGATGTGATGTTCGATGCCCATCCCGACTATATCGGTGCATCGCTGGCGGAGATGGACGAACGCCACGGCTCGCCGGATGCCTATCTGCGGGACGTCCTCGGCCTCGATGCCGGCCAGCTCGAGCGGCTGCGCCAACGCTATCTGGATTAGCGCCCGCCGTTTGCGCTAGCCTCGCGCCATGAAGCCCCGAGTGCTCTCCCGCGCGGAACTGCCCGTCGACACCATGGAGATGGCGCGCTTCCTGATCGGCAAGCTGCTGGTGCGCGACACGCCGGAAGGCCGCGTTACCGGCCGCATTGTCGAGACCGAGGCCTATCCGCCCGGCGATGCCAGCGGCCATCATTTCCGGGGCGAGACGGCGGCCAACCGGTCCATGTTCCTCGAACCGGGCAGGGCCTATGTCTATTTCATCTACGGCGTCCACTTCATGCTCAACGTCAGTTCCGAGCCGGCGCGTACCGGCGGCGGCGTGCTGTTTCGCGCGCTGGAGCCGGTCGACGGCCTCGACCTGATGCGGGCAAGGCGCGGCTTGGTCCGCTTCCGCGACCTGGCGCGTGGACCGGGCAGGCTGGCGCAGGCGTTGGCCATAAGGCCAGAGCTCAACGGCGCAGACATGTGCCGGGAAGGGCCGATCTGGCTCGCCAAAGCGCCAGGGCCGGTGGGCGAGATCGGCGTCAGCATCCGCATCGGCATCACCAAGGAAGCGCATCAGTTGCGCCGCTTCTACGAGCGCGGCAATCTCTGCGTCAGCGGTCGCGTGGCCTTGAACGCGTCCTAAAAGTCCAGCGGCAGCTTCAGGTAGGTCTTGTAGATGCGGTTCCGGTGTTCGATCAGGATTGGGTCGAGCGCGTCCGTCAGCTGCGCGCCCATCTGGCTCCACACCTTTCTCAGGAAGCCCGGCGTTGCCGACCACTCCGTGGGAAGCTGCGAGACACCGATCGACATGCAGGCCCAGAAGATGTCCGCGGCCGTCAGGCGGTCGCCGACAAAGTAGTCGCTGCCATTTTGCCGCTGCGCGTGTAGCTGATCCGCCAGGAAGCGCAACACCGTTGCCGCGCGCTCGGGCGCCTTCTCGACCTGCTCGCGCGTGGCGCCGTATTGCCGGTGCAGGATTTCTTCCCATGAACCCTTTTCGGCGCTGGCCTCTTTCGACGCCTCCTGCGGGAACATCATGAACCGGGAGTTCCACGCAAACCCGCCTTCGCCGCAGATTTCGTGGCAGATCCCGAACACCTGCGCCCGCAGCACCCGGTCGGCGGGCAGCAGCGGCGGCTCGGGGTCCAGCCGTTCCGCCAGCATCAGAATTTCCGCCCATCCGGCGCGGGCCGGCTCGTCGTTCCAGACGGCCACGGGTGCGTTGCGGAGGCCGGTCCAGGCCTTCAGGTCCTCGTTCGGCTGGGCCGCGTGCTGGGCGACCGGCGTGAACTGGATGCCCTTGACGTGGAACAGGCTCTTGGCCGCCTCGCAGAACGGGTTCGGGATGTTCTTTGTCACTGCCAGCCTGAGGCCGGGCAGATCGCGGGCGTCTTTGGCTTCGATGTGGTCCATGTGGCAGTCCTCCCCGTTGCAAGACTGGCACAGAGTCCGGGCGGCTGTCTCGCATCCGCCGCGCGGGCTCTCCCCTTTTCGCGCGGAGTCTGCTACCTGTGGCTCGGGGCTGCATCGAGGGCAAAGGGCTGTGACCAGACTGACATGGGCGATCGCCGCCGCCGCGTTCCTGGCGCTGGGCATGGCGCCGGCGCATGCCGGCACCACCGAGCAGGCGACAGCCGCCTATCAGCGCGGCGACTATCCGCTCGCCATGCGGCTCTATCAGGGCCTTGCGGAAGAAGGCGAGCCCATGGCGTTCTCGATCCTGGGCCTGATGCATGCGAGCGGGCAGGGCGTGCCGAAGAACTACGCCGAGGCCGCCCGGTGGTACCGTCTGGCGGCCGAACAGGGCGTCGCGGTATCCCAGGCCAGCCTCGCCGGCCTCTATTTCGAGGGCAAGGGCGTGCCGCGCGACGTGGCCGAAGCGATCCGCCTTTACCGGCTGGCGGCCGAGCAGGGCGACGCGTCGGCCCAGTTCAACCTGGCCAGCATCTACGAGGGCGGGCAGGGCGTGAATCCGGACTACACCGAGGCCATCTACTGGTTCAAGCGGGCCGCCGCGCTCGGCAACCCGTCGGCCCGCTACAGCCTGGCCGGCATGTATGAAAGCGGGCGCGGCGCAGCGCAGGACAATGTCCGTGCCTATATGTGGCTCGACTTCGCCTCCTCGACCGGCTGGAAACTGGCGGTCAACGCCAAGAACAAGCTTGCAAAACGCATGTCGGCCGACCAGATCGTGCAGGCGCGGCAGATGTACCTGTCCTGCCTCGAGAGCAACTTCGAACTCTGCGACTGATCGGCTTCTGAGTGGACCTGATTTCGGTACGGCACTGCACGTCGCAAACCGACGCGAACCAGTATGCCCTGGTGCTGACCGCGGTCGGTATCCCGTCCCATACGGCGGCGGAGGACGATGGCGTCGTGCTCTATGTCGGCGTGACCGACGCGGTTGAGGCGATCCGTCAGCTCGGCGCCTATGACGAAGAGGAGGCGCGCCGGATTCGCGCGCCTTCCCGCCCCAAGTTCCTGGTTCCCAAGCCCGAAGGGCCGCTCGCCTTCATCGCGGTGATGCTGTTCTTCTTCGCTGCCCCTGAGGCCTCCGCATGGAATATCGACTGGCTGGCCAGGGGCGCGGCCCAGAGCGGCCTGATCATGGCGGGCGAATGGTGGCGCACGGTCACCGCCCTGTTCCTGCATGTTGACGGCAGTCACCTGCTGGGCAATCTGGGCATGGGCGTCGTGGTCGGCCTGCTGGTCGCACAGTTGCTGGGGTCGGGCGTGGCGTGGCTCGCGGTCCTCGTCTCGGGAATTCTCGGCAATGCGCTCAATGCCGCGATCCAGCTGCCGTCCCATACGGCCATCGGTGCCTCGACCGCCATATTCGGCGGCATCGGGCTGCTGGCCGGGTTCACCCAGGTTTCGTCGGCCGCGCCCTGGCACAAGGGCGCGCGGCGCTGGGCGCCGGTGGGCGCGGGCCTGGGCCTGCTGGTGTTGATGGGGACGGCGGGAGAGCGCACCGACATCTGGGCCCATGTGACCGGCTTCGTGACCGGCGGGCTGATGGGCCTTCTGTTCGGCCGGTTCGGCACCGGCCTCGTCGGCCGGCCGCGCGTCCAGGCGGCATCGGGCCTGGCCATCGTTGCCGTCATCGGCGCGGCGTGGCTAGCGGCCATCCGCGCATAGCAAGAGCGCCGGGGAGTGGCTTCCCGGCGCTCCCTCAGACTGACGCCCAAGGTTAGTTCGGCAGCGGACGATAGGTCTCGCGTGAATATTGCTGCCAGCGCGGACGCTCCTTGTAGAAGGTCCGGGTCTTGTAGTTGGTGTCCCAGTAGTCGTCGAAGCTGAAGCTGACGACGCCCACATTGGCCTGCGGCGCCACCTGTACCAGCGAGGTGCGCGTGTTCTGGTACTCCAGCGCCAGCGCGCTGCCCGACACCCAGCCGCGGTCACCGCCGATGCTCACGTCGCACCAGCTCCAGCTCTGAAGGCAGCCATTCACCTCGACCGCGCTGTTGTTCTCGATGATGCCGACGGTAGGATAGCCGGTGCCCGGCCCGGACCTCAGCTCGATGCTGTTGGTGGTGAAGCCCGGGGCGGCCTGGGCGGAAGGAACGGCGGCCAGCGTGGCGGCGGCGATCACTGCACCGGCAAGAATTTTCTTCAGCATTGTCAACTCTCCATGAAGCCTGTGGACACACTGTTCCCCGGCGCCTTGGGCCGGACGGGACGGAACGACTGACATCGACCGGTCTCTTCCCCATGCGCTAGGGGAACATCCTGAAATCCTGTAAGTTCCCTCGCCGTGCCAGGCGTCGGTAGCCGAATACACGAGTTCGATGATTCTTGCGGGCTGTGGCGTTTCCGCCTTCCATGCCAAGCCACATCCGCCGCCCGCTGATTACGGTTGCCCTGATGGGCCGACGGATGATATCGGCGGAAGACATTCGTCGGGGAGGACGTTCATGGACAGGGTTGCAGGCAAGATCGCGCTGGTCACCGGCGCGGCGTCAGGACTGGGCAAGGCCATCGCCGAGCGGCTGGCGGCGGAAGGTGCGACGGTGGTGCTGACCGACATCGATGCGGACGCCGGTGCCGCGGTCGCGGCCTCGATCGGCAAAGGCGCGGTGTTCCATCGGCACGACGTCACCAGCGGCGACGATTGGGCGCGGATAGTCTCGGCCGTTGAGCAGGCCCACGGACGGCTCGACGTGCTGGTCAACAATGCCGGCATCACCCTGATGGGCACCATCGAGGACATCTCCATCGAGGCCTGGAAGAAGACCTTCGAGGTCGACGTGGAGAGCGTCTACTGGGGCTGCCGCACCGGCATCGGGCTGATGAAGAAAACGGGCGGCTCGATCGTCAACATGGCCTCGGGCGCGGGCATCAAGGCCAGCGCGGGCCTGGTCGCCTACAACGCCGCCAAGGCCGCGGTGATCGCCGCCACTAAGGCCATCGCCCTGCATTGCGGCCAGCAGCGCTACGGCATCCGCTGCAACGCGGTCGCCCCAGGCGCGATCCGGACGCCGATCATCGACAAGGTGCTGGCCCAGGTACCGGACCCGGATGCCATGCTGAAGGGCATGGAGGCCAGCCATCCGGTCGGCCATCTCGGCCAGCCCAGCGACATCGCCAGCATCGTGCTCTACCTGGCGTCGGACGAATCTAGCTTCGCCACCGGCGCCGTGTTCTCTGTAGACGGCGGGATGATTCTCTAAAAAAATCCTGTCATCCCGGCGAAGGCCGGGACCCAGTGATCGTAGGGCAAAGGAATTGCCGGTACAGGCTGGGTCCCGGCTTCCGCCGGGATGACAACCCTATTTGATCCCTAAGCCACCTTGTCGAACTTGACGTGCAGTTCCTTCAGCGCGCGGACCCACATGCCGTGGACGTGGTCGTAGGTGTTCTTCTCCGGCACGGGGCGGAAATCGTGGGCCCGTCGCAGCAGGATGTCCCAGGCGCAGTTCTGCTCGAAGCGGCTCAGCGACGCGCCGGGGCAGTGGTGCTCGCCCAGGCTGAACGCCAGGTGTCGGCCGGCGTTCTTGCGGCCCAGCTGGAGCTGGTCGGGCTCCGGGAACATCCGGTAGTCGTGGTTGCCGGCGCCGAAGCGGATGCTGAGCGTCGCGCCCTTCGGCACCTTGACGCCGTTGATCTCGGCATCCTGGGTCACGAAGCGGTAGAGACCCTGTGTCGGGCTCTCCATGCGCAGCACCTCCTCGACGAAGTTCTTGACCTTGGACAGGTCGGCCTGGAGCTCTCGGTAGACCTCGGGGAAGCGGAACAGCAGCCACATGCCGTTGGAGATGGCGAAGGTGGTGGTCTCGTTGCCGCCGATCAGCAGGTGATCGATGATGCCGATCATCTCCACGTCGGTCAGCTTCCGGTGCTTGCCCAGCTCGACGTCGAACAGCTCGGTCTTCGTCAGGTGGGTGATGATGTCGTCCTTGGGGTTCTTGAGCTTGTCCTTGATCGTGTCGTGGATGTAGTGCTGCAGCTCGATGTGCTGCTCCACCGCCCAGCGCTCCTGCTCCTCGGTCAGGCCGCGCGAGAACGGCCATACCCAGGCGAATGACCATTCCTTCAGCTTGGGCAGGTCCATGCGCGGGAAGCCCAGCAACTCGGCAATGACGATCATCGGCAGCGGATCGGCGAATTCCTTCATGAACTCGATCTCGCCCTTGTCGATCCAGCCGTCGATCAGTTCGTTGATGGTGGCGCGGATAAAGGGTTCCTTCTGCCGCACGGCGCCCATGGTCAGCTTGGGATCGACCAGGCTGCGGTAGTGCTGGTGCTTGGGCATGTTCTCGCCCAGCGACGTATAGCGGCGCCAGCCCTTGGTGTCGTAAAGCGCCCGGTTCGCGGGAAACTTGATGAGCGGCTCGGTGGACTGGATGTCGCCGCCGCTGGTGAAGATGTCCGGCCGCCGGATGATGTACTCCAGGTCCTCGTATCGGGTGACCACGTGCATGCCGATCTGCGGCATGAAATAGACCGGCGATTCCTCGCGGATAATGTCATAGGCCGGGAACCAGTTCTCCTGCACGACCGGATCCATGAAGCTGATCTCGGCGGCGGATTTGAACGGGCAGCCGGCTGCGGCTGCCTCACTGAGATTGGTTTCCTTGTTCACGGCGTCATCTCCCCATGTCGGCGGCCCGGCATGGCGGGCCCGTGCGAGGCGCCATCATAAAAGTCATCCGTGCATGAGTCACGGAGTTGTTGCGGCGCCGCGACACCATTTGCTCGCCGGGTCGCGGGCGTTGTGGCACAAATGTTCCTTTGGCGAACCATAGGGTTTGGCGAACCATACGGTCATGCATTTGGCGACAGCGCTGCGGAAATGCCGTTTGAGCCGCCTCATGCTGCTTGGGGGCGTCGGGCTTGCCTTGTCCGCCTGCGGCCTTGGACCGCCGGATGACGCGGTCTTCTTCGCAGATCAACCGGCGTGCTCGGCTCGGTTCGGCGCTGAGAAGTGCGCCGAGGCCCATGAGCGGGCGACACTGTCACACCTTGGTTACGCCCCGGTTTCGCTGCTCAAGGAGGAATGCGAGAACGATTTTGGCGAGGGCAACTGCGAGGCCCGATACATGCCCTCCAGGAGGCCTTACTACGTTCCGGCCATGAAGGGCTTCATGACCTCGGGCGGTTCGTTCAGCGAACCGGTCTACGCCGATCGCGACGGCAGCGCGATCGTACCCGATGGCGACAGCGTTTACCGGGTGGGCCGCTTCACCCAGGGTTTGATCACGGGTGTGAAGGTTCGCTCGGCAAAGGAGGCCGTCCCCGGCAAGGAGGCCAGGCCGAATCCGCGCACGAGCGGAATTCTGTTCCAGCGCGAGACGGCGCAGCGCATATCGGACCATGGCTTCGCCGGGCGCCGAGGCGGAGCGCTCTGGGCTCCACGGCCTCACGCCGCCGCGGGTCGAAAGGCTGACCGTTGTCTGCGACTTACCGGGGCGCCAGCGCGAGCTCGTCCAGGCCCGCCGCCTCGAACCGTTCCGTCCGCGGCTCGTAGTCCCAGCGTTCCACGGCGCACCGCTGGCGATCGTCATAGTGGATGACATTCACCGAATTATTGGCCTCGTAGCGGATGCGCCAGGACAGCGCCGTTCCGGCCTGCACCGCCCACACCGGCCGCGCCAGTCCCGGGCGCGCCGCGTGCAGCGGGGTGACATAGGGCAGGTGGATGTGGCCGCCCATGATGATGTCGGCGCCGGCCGCGGCCCAGGCGCTGATGGCGCGCTCGTGCCCGTGCAGCAGATCCTTCTCGTCCTCCTTGCGGGCCACGCAGACCGGCTGGTGGGTGACCACGACGCGGAGCTGCCGGGGCGTTGCCGCGCGCAGCCGCCCGGCCACCCGCTCGATCTGCTTGCCCGAGACCTCGCCGTCGATGTGCCGGTAGCGGCGCGTGGTCTTGACGGTCAGCACCAGCAGCGCGTCGTTCTCAAAGGCGGGTTCGAGGTCCTGGCCGAACACCCGCTGGAAGCCCGAATAGGGTGCGAACAGCCGCGCCGGCAGGTTGTAGAGCGGCACGTCGTGGTTGCCCGGGATCACCAGCCGCGCCGGCACGTGCAGCCGGTCGACGAAGGCGCGCGCCTCGTCGAACTCCCGGGGCCGGGCGCGCTGGGTGATGTCGCCGGACAGGATCGCCAGGTCGGGGGCCTCGGCCTCCACCAGCCGCAGCAGCGCCTCGGCGACCGGCGCGCGTACGGTGCCGAAATGCGGGTCGGAAATCTGGACGACCTTCATTTCGGCGGCTCGGCCGCGCCCGGGGGCGGCAGCAACGCATACAGCGGCTCGTCGGCGACGCGGAACTCCAGCGGCCCGCGCAGCCACATGATCTCTCCGTCGATCGCCACCTTGACCGGCTTGCCGGGCGTCAAGCTGGTCGCCACCGTCATCTGCCGGAAACTGAAGGTCGCCACGTTCGCTTCCTCGCCCAGCTTGCCCACCATGCCGCGGACCGTCAGCCAGAGCAGTTCCATCGTGCCGACGGGGCGCAGCCTGACGGCGGCGAGGCGGCCGGAATCCACCGCCCGGTCCAGCGGGATGCCGACCTGGCGCATCTGCAGCGGGTTGTTGCCGACGAACAGGGTCACCGCGGGCACGGTCTGGCTCGCGCCGTCCAGTTCCATGGTGATCCGGAGCGGCCGGTGTTCGCGGCGAATCAGCGTGGCGACGCCCGCCAGCAGCGCGTTGAACCGCCCTCGGCCATGGCTCTGCTTGAACGCCTCGCGGTCCTCGAGCAGCTGCGGGTACAGGCCGACGCTGGCGTTGATCAGGAAGATGCGGTCGTTGACGAAGCCGACCTGTACGGGCTGCAACCGGGCGGTAAGCAGCGCCCGCGTGGCCGCCTCGATTTCCAGCGGAATCCCGTGCCAGCGGCCGAAATAGTTGAATGTTCCCTGCGGCAGTGCGCCGAACGCGCAGCCGCTCCCCAGCACCGCCTGGGCTGCCGTGTTGATGGTGCCGTCGCCGCCCGCGACGACCACGGCGCCGTTCTCGGCCCTGGCCCGCGCGATGGTTTCCTCGATGGTCCGGTCGATCTGCGACGGATCGGCGACCACCACGATTTCATGCGCGCGGGCGGCTTCGTTCAGCACTCGCTCGATGGTGGTGACGATGGCATCCTTGTCGTTCTTTCCCGCACCGCAATTGACGATCAGGAACAGTTTCGTGCTGGGTGTGTAGTCGATGGGCTGCATCGCCGGCCTCGATCGCGGTCCTTGGATGGAAAACGGCGGGGTCTTGCCGGCCCCGCCGTCTTCAGCTTGCGTTTGCCCGTCGCCGGGCGGATGCGGCGCGTCGCTATGTTATCGCCTTGCCGATGAACAGGCCAATCAGCAGGAAGATGACGAAGATGGCCAGCGCCAGGAAGAACAGGAACTTGGCGACGCCCGCCGCGGCGCCGGCGATGCCGGTGAAGCCGAGCAGGCCGGCGATGACCGCCACGATGGCAAAGATCAGAGCCCATTTGAGCATGGTGAGTCCTCCGGTTTAACTTGGAGCTTCAACGTCATGGCGCGGCGTTGGTTCCGCGGTCGTGTCGATCTAATTGATGGGGGCGCATGCACAGCCACGGGGAGAAAACATCATGGTTCGAGCGGAGTGGAACGGGAAGGTCGTCGCCCAGTCGGACGACACCGTGGTGGTCGAGGGCAACCACTATTTTCCGGCAGCGGCGCTGCCGGGCGCCCTGCTGAAGCCCAGCAACACCACCAGCGTCTGTCCCTGGAAGGGCACAGCCCACTACTACACGCTGGTGGTCGACGGCCAGGAGAACAAGGACGCCGTCTGGTACTACCCGGACCCGAAGCCCGCCGCCAAGGAGATCAAGGGCCGCGTCGCATTCTGGAAGGGTGTGAAGGTGACAGCGTAACAACCACTTTTCAGTCACCCAACCACTTGTCGTCATTGCGAGCCGCGTAGCGGCGCGGCAACCCAGAAACAACGGCGCAGCGGCGGCAACGCCTGGGTTGCCGCGTCGGCTTCGCCTCCTCGCAATGACGGCGATAGCTAGGCAAGGTCTTCGTATAGGTCGCGCCAGTCCGGGTCCATGGCCTCGATCAAGGCCAGCTTCTTTTTGCGTGATCCTGCTTTGATCTGCTTTTCGCGGGCGATGGCGTTGGGCATGTCCTGATAGATCTCGTACCAGACCAGCAGCTTGCATCCGTACTTCTTTGTGAAGCCGGGCAAAATGCCCTCACGATGTTGCCATGCCCGACTTGGCAGATTGGACGTCACGCCCACATAGAGCGTTCCATTCCGTTTGCTGGCGACGATATAGACGGCCGGCTGCATGGCATCCCCCCAAACTCACACAACTTAAGTCGTCATCGCGAGGAGGCGAAGCCGACGCGGCGACCTAGAGCGCCCTCACGTTGAGCGGAATCACTTAGGGGATTCCCAACCGTGTGATCGTGTGATTCATAGGATGCCGTCACGAAGGAGGCGGCGATGGGTTGGCGATCAGGGCAGAGCTACTCGCAGGATTTGCGCGACCGGGTGCTTGG
>CALQFM020000071.1 GCA_943329845.2 Candidatus Kuenenia stuttgartensis
ACAATGCACAGCGCCTCCACTCGGCGCTCGGATACAAGCCGCCGGTCGAGTTCGAAGAAGAACGCGGCCATTCCGTCAACAGCGCTAACCATGGCAATATCGCCAGGTCACTCAATTAGACGTGTCTCACAAACCGGGTGCAGTCCAGTGTATTTAACTCTCAATAAATACAATTAAATGCACTGTCACCGAATTACGAGGCGTTGACTCGCGTTACCAGCATTCGTAAATGCTGACGGCGGAGCGGCCCGGTGCGGGCATGCCGGCGGTCAACCTTGAGGTTCAGTCATGCAGTACGATGAAGTTGTCCGGGGACGCCGGAGCATCCGCGGCTACAAGCCGGTGCCGGTCCCCAAGGCGCTGGTCCGGGAAGTGATCGAGATCGCGATGCGGGCGCCTTCTTCCTTCAATACCCAGCCCTGGAATTTCTATGTCGTTTCCGGCGAGGCGCTCGATCGCATCCGGGCCGGGAACACCGAGCGCATCCTGGCGGGCGTGCCGGAATCCCGCGAGTTCCGCAGCCACGGCGCCTATGCGGGCATCCACCGGGACCGGCAGATCGAAGTCGCCAAGCAGCTGTTCGGGGCGATGGGAATCGCGCGCGACGACAAGGACGGGCGGCAGGACTGGGTGCTGCGCGGCTTTCGCCAGTTCGACGCGCCCGTTTCCATCGTCGTCACCTACGACCGGTCGATCTTCGGCGGCGACTACGGCCCGTTCGATTGCGGTGGCGTGGCCAACGCCATCGTCAACGCGGCCTGGTCGCGCGGCCTCGGCTGCGTGATCAACAGCCAGGGGATCATGCAGTCTCCGGTGGTGCGCGAGCATGCCAAGATACCCGAGGATCAGGTGATCATGACCTGCATCGCCATGGGTTATCCCGACGAGTCGTTTCCGGCCAATGCGGTGGTTTCACTCCGCAAGCCGGTGGACGAAGCCGCTGTCTTCATCGGGTTCGATGAGTAGACGAGACGTCGACGTTCAGCCCAGGTCCTCGAAATCCATGCCCAGGTCGATGGCCGGGGCGGACTGGGTGAGGCGGCCGACCGAGATGTAGTCGACGCCGGTTTCGGCGATGGCGCGGATGGTCTGCAAATTGACGCCGCCCGAGGCTTCCAGCGGTATGCTCGAGAAGCCGACCGCGTCGCGGAGCTGGTCCAGCGTCATGTTGTCGAGCAGCAGGCTGTCGGCGCCGGCGGCGATGGCCTCGCGGGCCTGGTCGAGCGTATCGCACTCCACCTGCACGCGCAGGCCGGTGCGCGCCCGGCAGGCATTCACCGCCGCCGTCACGCCGCCCGCCACGGCGAGGTGGTTGTCCTTGATCAGCACGGCGTCGTAGAGGCCCATGCGGTGGTTGGTGCCGCCGCCCATCTTCACCGCGTATTTCTCCAGCACCCGCAGGCCGGGAATGGTCTTGCGCGTATCCAGCAGCTTCGCCCCGGTGCCGGCGATCAGGTCCACATAGGACCGGGTCAGCGTCGCCACGCCTGACAGGTGCTGCAGGATGTTGAGCGCCGAACGCTCGGCGGTCAGCAGCGCGCGGGCCGGGCCTTCGATCCGCACCACCGTGTCGCCCGGCCGGGCGGTCCTGCCGTCCTCGACCAGCACCTCGACGATCGCGTCGGGCGCCAGCCGCTTGACGATGGCGATGGCGACCGGCAGGCCGGCGACGACCAGCGTCTCGCGCGCGGCGATCCGGGCGCGGAAGCGGGCGGTTTCGGGAATGGTCGCCTCGGCGGTCACGTCACCGGTGCCCACGTCCTCGGCGAGCGTCCGGGTGATGAAGTCGTCGAGCGCCTCCCGCGACAGCGGCAGCGGTTCAGCCATTTTTGGCAGGCGCCACAGGCGGCGACATGTCGAGCATGCGCTGCACCGACCGGAGCGCCTTCACCCTGATGTCTTCCGGCACCTGGATCTGCGGCGTCATGTTGGCGAGGCACAGATAGAGCTTCTCCATCGTGTTCAGCGCCATGAACGGGCAGTTGTTGCAGTTGCACTTGCCGTCATCATTGGGCGCCCCGATGAAGGTCTTGTACGGCGCCTTCTTCTGCATCTGGTGCATGATGTGGGGCTCGGTGACGACGATGAATGTGTCGGCGTCCGAGGTCAGCGCATAGTTCAGGATCGACGAGGTCGAGCCCACATGGTCGGCGTGCTGCAGGATGTGGCCGGGGCATTCGGGGTGGGCGATGACCGGCGCGCCGGGATGCTGGCCCATCAGCTTGACCAACTCGCGCTCGGAGAACTGCTCGTGGACGATGCACGATCCCTGCCACAGCAGCATGTCGCGGCCGGTCTTCTTGGCCAGGTAGCCGCCGAGGAACCGGTCCGGCGCGAACAGGATCGGCTTGTCCCTGGGGATCTGGCCCACGATGTACTCGGCATTGCTCGAGGTCACGATGATGTCGGACAGCGCCTTCACCTCGGCCGAGCAGTTGATGTAGGTCAGCGACACGTGGTCCGGATGCTCTTCGCGGAACTTGCGGAACTGGTCCGGCGGGCACGAGTCCTCGAGTGAACAGCCGGCTTTCATGTCGGGCAGCAGCACGGTTTTCTGCGGGCTGAGGATCTTCGCCGTCTCCGCCATGAAGCGCACGCCACAGAACACGATGACGTCCGCGTCGGTGGCGGCGGCCTTGCGCGACAGGTCGAGCGAATCCCCGACGAAGTCGGCGATGTCCTGGATTTCGCCCTCTTGATAATAATGCGCTAGGATGACGGCATTGCGCTCCGTGCGCAGCCTGTCGATCTCGGCCCGCAGATCGATGAATGGCTCGATCTCGGTGATGTTCAGCGGCGTCAGGTTGCCCTTGGGCCGGTCGAGGACGGTTGTGTTCATGGCGTCATCCGGACTTGCGCCCGCTCCCGCGAGATGACCTCAAACGTGGCGCGTTATGTTGGTCATGGCGGACCGGATAACAAGGAAATTCAACGAAGGGCTGGGATGCGCGGCCTGCTGCTAAACCTCCAGCCCGTCCAGCGCCGCCTTCAGCCGGTCGAACATCTCGTCGATCTGCGGCTCGGTGATGATCAGCGGCGGGCACAGGATGGCCACGTCGCCGACGGCACGGATCATCAGGCCCTGTTCCTGGCAGGCGAGCAGGGCCTTCATGCCCACGGTCAGCTTGGGATCGAACGGCTTCTTCGTCGCCTTGTCGGCGACCAGTTCGACGCCACCCATCAGGCCACCGCCCAGCCGCGCCTCGCCGACAAGCGGATGGCTGGCGAGCTCCGCGAGCCGCTGCTGGAAGCGCGGGATCAGGCCGCGCACATGCTCCAGCATGTTGCGCTCCTCGTAAATCTGAAGGGTGCGTAGCGCCACGGCGGCGCAGACCGGATGGCCCGAATAGGTGTTGCCATGGCCGAAGGTGCCGATCTTCTTCGACTGCTCGATCATCGCGTCGTGCATGAAGGACGGGATGGTCACCGCGCCGATCGGCAGATAGGCCGACGACAGCGCCTTGGCGCAGGTGACGATGTCGGGCTGCATGTCGACGGTCTGGCAGCCCCAGTAGTTGCCGGTGCGCAGGAAGCCGGTGATGACCTCGTCGGCGACCAGCAGGATGTCGTACTTCTTCAGCACCGCCTGCAGCTTGGGGAAGTAGTTTTGCGGCGGCACGATCAGGCCGCCGGCGCCCTGGATCGGCTCGGCGAAGAATGCGGCCACCGTCTCGGGTCCCACCTTGTTGATCAGCCGGTCCAGGTTGCCGATGATCCGGTCGACGAACTGGTCCTCGGTCTCGCCGGGCAGCGACTCGCGGTAGTGGTGCGGGCAGTCGGTGTGCAGGAATCCCTTCAGCGGCAGGTCCCAGTCCAGGTGGTTGTGGGTCAGACCGGTGACGCTGGCCGAGGCGACGGTGACGCCGTGATAGGCCTTCAGCCGGCCGATGATCTTCTTCTTCTCGGGCCGGCCGACGGCGTTGTTGTAGTACCAGACCAGCTTGATGGCCGTGTCGTTGGCGCTCGATCCGTCGCCCACGAAGAACACCCGCGCCGTGTCGCAAGGCGCCACCGACTTCAGCTTCTCGGCCAGCTCGATGGCCGGGCCGTGGCTGCGGCTCTGGAACAGGTGGCTGAACGCCAGCTTCTCCATCTGCGCCGTCGCGGCCTTGACCAGTTCCTTCTCGCCATAGCCCAGCGAGGCGCACCACAGGCCGGCGACGCCCTCGATGTACTGCTTGCCGTCCGTGTCCCAGACATGGATGCCCTCGCCCCGGTCGATGACCAGGGGTCCGTTCTCGGCGTGCCTGGCCAGGTTGGTGTAGGGGTGAACAAGGCTCGTGATGTCGCGGGCTTCCAGGGAATTGGGCAGGACAGGCATTACTGGGAAACCGCGGTGTAGAGAGACTTCTGGCCGGGTGGCGTGGTCGAGGACACGACGCGGCCGGTTTCGATCATGTGCTCCAGATGCGCCAGCACGGAACGGGCGGCAGCCGGATGCAGGGTCTCGGCAACGTTGGCGTACATGATCTTCACCATTGCCGGGATGTAGCGCACGTCCGAGCGCAGGCACGCCATGATCTGCGCCTCGCGCGCTTCGCGGTGGGCGATGAAGGCGCGCACGAACGGCTTGGGGTCCAGGATCGCCGGGCCGTGGGTCGGCCAGTAGATCTCGTCGTCCCGGTCGAGCAGCAGCCGCAGGCTGTCCATGTAGGCGTGCATGTCGCCGTCGGGCGGCGCAATCACCGAGGTGGACCAGCCCATGACGTGGTCGCCGGTGAACAGCGCCTTGCCCTCGCGGTACGCCCAGCTCATGTGGTTGGAGGTGTGCCCGGGCGTGAACACGCCCTCGAACGACCAGCCATTGCCCTCGACGATGCCGCCGTGGGGCACGCGGATGTCCGGCATGAAGTCCCAGTCGCCGCCTTCCTCGGAATCGCCCTTGCCGCGGTCGCCGCCATGCGGGCCGTAGGCGTAGGTCCTCGCGCCGGTCGCTTCCTTGAGGGGGGCGGCGCCCGGCGAATGATCCATGTGGGTGTGGGTGATCAGGATGTGCGAGACCGTCTCGCCCTTGTCCAGCCCGGCCAGGATCGCGTCGATATGCGGCGGGAAGTTCGGCCCGGGGTCGATCACCGCCACCTCGCCCTCGCCGATGATGTAGGTGCCGCTGCCGGTATAGGTGAACGGCCCCTGGTTCGGCGCGATGACGCGGCGGATGCCGGGCGCGACCTGCTGGGTCACGCCATATTCGAACTTGATGTCGCGAACGAAGGGAATCTCGACCATGGCGTTACTCTATCCGGGTCCACGTCTGTGACCCGCAGAAAATCCACGCGCAGCCGGTGAGTTTCAACTGGTTTCGGTTCACCAGCCGAAGTTTTGCCCGGTAGGTGCGGTCGTCGCGCGGGTTGTGGATGGTGCCGCCGGTCCAGTTCAGCGCGCCCTGATATCGCAGGTTGATCAGCAGCACATGGCCCGGATGGAGCTCCGGCTCGCCTTGTCCGTCGTCCCGGACGTAGCCGCATAGAAGGTCGCCGCAGGCCCGGATCTCGATGCGGCCTTCATCCGGGGGACGCCAGAAGCCATGGATCGATGCCGCGTCAAGAGGGGCGGCGAGCGCCTGCGCCAGGCCCGTAGCCAGAACCACGGTGGGCGCAATCGTCAGGCCGCGCCGGAAAAGCTTGCCAAGGGAGCGAATCGCCAGTAGTTTAGAACAAAACAGGAACAAAGGGATCTGGTCGATGTCTGTAGAACTGGTTCATCTGCTTTGCTGGACGTTGCTGGCGTCCATGGTCGTCTTCCTCATCGTCGGCGGCATGAGAACATTTCGTGAATTCAAGGAAGTGATGCACGGCCGCCGGCTTCGGCGCAAGGGTTTCGTGCGCGGCCCCGTCAATCGTCCCACGGGAACGGCGTTCCGCTTCGCCTGATCAGCTCGCCAGCACTTCCTGCAGCCGCTTGGCGAGAACCTCGCGGCGGTAGGGCTTGCTGATCATCTCGACCTTGGCGTCGGGCAGCACGTTCTCGAACGTGGCGCTCTCGCCATAGCCCGAGGTGAACAGCACCTTGACGCCCGGGAAGCGCTTGCGGGCGGCTTTGGCGATCTCTGCGCCGCTCACGCCTTGCGGCAGCACCAGGTCGGTGAACAGCAGGTCGATGTGCGGCAGCTTCTCGAGCAGCGCCAGGGCCATTTGGCCATCGGCCGCTTCATGGGTCCTGTAGCCCATCCGGTTCAGCAGCAGTACCGCCAGGTCGCGCAGGTCGCTGTCGTCCTCGACCACCAGCACGATTTCGTTGCTGCCCGGCGCGTTGGCGCTCTTGGGCTTGCTGCCGCTCCTGGCCGGGAACGACTGGGAGGCGCGCGGCAGATAGAGATGAATGGTGGTGCCGGCGCCCGGGGCGCTGTCGATGTAGATGTGGCCGGCGGATTGCTGCACGAAGCCATAGATCATGGCGAGACCCAGGCCGCTGCCCACGCCGACGTCCTTGGTGGTGAAGAACGGCTCGAACGCTTTGGCCAGCACCTCGGGCGTCATGCCGGAGCCGGTGTCGCGCACGGTCAGCTTCAGGTAATCGCCCGCGGGGATCACCGTCGGATCCCTTACCAGATCCTGTTCCAGCGAAAGATTGGCGGTCTCGAGCAGCAGGCGCCCGCCGTGAGGCATGGCGTCGCGCGCGTTGAGCGCCAGGTTGAGCAGCACGTTCTCCATCTGGCCCGGATCGATCACCGTCGGCCACGGCTCGGCCGCCAGCTTCGGTTCCACGTTGATGGTCTCGCCGAGCGTCCGCTGCAGGATCGTCGTCATCGACTCGACCAGCTCGTTGAGGTTGGTCAGCTCCGGCTTGAGGGACTGCTTGCGGGCGAAGGCCAGCAGGCGCTTCGACAGCTCGGCGCCGCGCCGGACCGAGCGCAGGCTGGCTTCGATATAGCTAGCATGGTCGCCCCTCGGGTCCATCTGCTCGCGCAGCAGCTCCAGGTTGCCGGAGATGACGCCCAGCAGGTTGTTGAAGTCGTGGGCGATGCCGCCGGTGAGCTGGCCCAGGGATTCGAGTTTCTGGGCGTGCAACAGTGCTTCCTCGGCGCGCTGCTTCTCGCTGACGTCGACGATGGTGACCTGGCGCGCCGGCGCGCCTTCCCAGTCCACGGCGCGGGCGTTGACCTCGACCCAGACGACGCTGCCGTCTTCGCGGCGGCCGCGCATCTTCCAGGCCGGTGCAATCGGCTTGCGGATGCCCTCCTCGCCACGGCGCAGATCCTCGGCCGAGCAGTAGTCCAGCACCGAACGGCCAACCATCCGCTCCGCGGTCGTGCCGTAGATGCGCGCGGCGGACTGGTTGACGTAAACGATCTTGGTGTCGCGGTGGATCAACACGCCCTGCAGCGAGCCTTCCACCAGATTGCGGAACTTGGTCTCGGCCTCGCGAACGCCGCGTTCGGCGTTGCGGCGCGCCGTGACGTCGCGCATCACGCCGATGCGGCCGATGATCGAGCCGTCGGCGCCGCGCATGGGCGTGATCGAGGACTGGACCATCCGGCGGGTGCCGTCCGGGCGCACGATCTCGGTTTCGTCCGACCAGATGCGCTCGTCGTCCAGCGAGTTCCGGATGCCGTCTTCCACCTCATGGCTGGCGTCATCCGCCGGCAGGAACGAGAAGGTCGACATGCCGAGCAGCTTCTCCTCGGGCACGCCGAGGATCTCGCAGGCCGCCGGATTGCAGTCGATGATGACGGCGTTGACGTCGGTGACGACGAAGCCCTCGCGGATCTGGCTGAGGATGATGGCTTCGAGCTTGCGCGCCTCGATGCCGCCGCCCGTACGGATACTCGTGGCAGGGCGCGGCTTCGAGGAGACATCTTCCTCGATGACGAAGACGATATGGGCACCGTCCTCAGTTTCACGCGCCTTGAAGCGCAACGCATCGCTGCCGTTCGCCGGCCAGGCGAGGAAAGACGTATGGGCATCGAGCAGGTGATCGACGGCGGCGCCGGCCAGCGTCTCGGCATCGCCCGGGCCGAAGTCGCCGCGGCGGGCGCAGGCGAGCATCAGGTCTCGGACGGTGAGCGGCGCGGCGAACACCGCCGCCGGCAGCCGCAGCAGCCGCTGGAGAGCCGGGTTCCGGGACACCACCGCGAGGGATGCGTCGAAGACAAAGACGCCTTCGCTGAGATCCTCGAACAGTGTGGCGCCCAGTTGCGACCACTTGTTGTCTAACGTGTTGGCCAAGTGTCCTTCCAAGTCGCCCTAACTTGAGGATGGAAACCGCTTCTAGTCGGTAACGATCAGCCGTTATGCCCAATGTCGTCCATTGAACGCTTTTCAGCATCCAATCGCCGAAACCTTACCCGCAAAGACCTGCATCCGCAAATAGTGAAAGACAACATTGTTGAATAAGTCTCTGTTAAGATTCGATTTAATAGGCAAAAATTGCCGCCGGGTCAGCGGCGCATGTTCTCGAACAGTCGATCGAGCAGCGCGCGCAAGCAATGTGCCTCTTCATCACTAAACCCTTCCAGAATATGGCTTTCGTAACGCTGGGCCTCAGGAATCAGGGTCTCCACGAGGGCACGGCCAGCGGGTGTCAGCGAGACGATCACGCCACGGGCGTCCTCGTCCCCGCGGTGCCGCTCGACCATGCCGTCCTGTTCCAGACGCGAGACCACGCGCGACACGGTCCACATTTCAATTCCCGTAAAATCCGAAAGTTCTCCGATTCGCTGGCTCATATGCTGGTTGAGCGAGGCGAGCAGACGCCACACGGTGATGTTGACGCCGTGGGGCTTCAGGCCCGAGCCGAAGTCGGCGGCGACACGGGTCGCACCCCGGTTGATCAGGAATGGCACATAGTCGTTCAGGTTGAAGTCGGAAATGGGATCGCTCCGGGTCGAATCGGCGGTGGCGGTGGCGGGCATGTCGGGATCCTGTTTCATGCGGGAGCCTGATCGTTCACCGGCGGATAGAAGACCGAATGGGCCAGTCTTATCGGCAGGGGGAAATAGCGCGCGGCTTCGAACGGGCGCCAATCGTGAAGCGGGCGCGCCAGCCGGTCGGCGATGACGATCTGGACCAGCGGATTGACGGCCATGCCCAGATGCGAACACAGCACCTCGACATTCTCGCGCGGCGCGCCGTCGGGGTCGCTGAGCAGGTCGGCAGGGATCTGCGTCGTCATGACCGGGGCGATCGCATCGAGGCGGCTGTAGATGGCCACCAGCGGCAGTCCGGGCGGCGGCTGGTCGCTGAACAGGTGGTCGCGGTCGCGGCGGCCCAGGGGACGGCCGCGGACGCCGGCCGTGCTCGGGGCCTGGTCGGGCCGCATCAGATGGGCCGGACTCCCCATGGTCAGCACTCGGTCGACAAGCTGGGGGTAGCGTCGGCCGATCTCCCGGGCGAACATGCCGCCGAGGGAATGGCCGACCAGCGAGACCCGGGCGCCCGTCGTCTCGGCAAGCCGCGAGGCGCGCTTGGCGATGTCGTTGATCTGCTGCTCGAACTTGTGCCGGCCCGGCACGCCGCTGTTGGTGCCCAGGCCCCAGGATTCGGCGGTGTAGCCCAGGTTCGACAGTGCGTCGGTAAGCGGTGCGACCGCTTCGTCGTTGCCTGTGAAGCCGGGAATGGTGATGACGGCCCTGCGGCCGGAGGCGCGCGGTGCGACGCTCAGCGCCAGTGGGCCGTACATGAACTGCCCCATGTATTCGCAACCGGCGAGCAGGATGTCGCTGCCGAGCCGGAACTGCCGGATGCTGTCGTTGATCATGCGTGCTCCGGGGTTTTCCGCGCGCGCCGGGAGGGCGGGCGGCGGGTGGGCAGGCGGCGCGATTTGGCACGGGCGGGCGCGGTGTTGCCGGCGCGCCGCAGGGTCAGGTCATGCAAGGTCTCCGGCGGGACGGCAGGTTCGACCGCGTCGCCAAGCACGGCCTGGCGCAACTCCTCGAAGCTGGTCAGCAGGTCGTCGCGAACCTCGGCCAGGTCGGGCAGCAGCTTGGCGCAGGAGATCAGGCCGAAATCCAGCGTGTCGCAATAGCTCTGGACGGTGATGTTCAGGCCCAGGCCATGGGTCACAAGCGACAGCGGGTGATAGTGCAGCATGCGGGCGCCGTTGAGGTACAGCGGCGCGCGCGGGCCGGCCACGTTCGAGATGGTGACGTTGAACATGGGCTGGACGAGGTCCGCGAGGCGCAGGCCGCCATACAGTTGGGATGCGAGCCGCAGCGCCAGCGGCGCGCCGGCGATGTTGTAGTCCTGGATCATGGCGCCCTTGGTGGCCTCGACCTCGGTCTTGGCGGCGCGGCTGCGCTTGTTCACCGCGCGCAGGCGGTCGATCGGGTCCTCGATGTCGGTGGCCAGGCCGCAGATCATGCCGGTGACCAGCGTGCCCATCTGGTCGGTCGCCGCGTCGCCCCGGCGCAGCGAGACCGGCACCATGGCCAACAGCTCGTCGCCCAGCTGGCCGCCGGTGCGCAGCAGGTAGCGGCGCAGGGCGCCGGCGCAGACGCTCATCACCACGTCGTTCAGCGTTACCTTGAGAGCGTTCTTGATCGCCTTGGCCTCGACCAGCGACACCGAGCCGATCACATATCGGCGGCTGCGCGAGATGGCGCGGTTGAAGGGCGTGGGCGGCGCGGTGCGCGTCAGCGCTTCGCCGTTGCTCAGCCGGTCCATCATCACGGTGGAGTAGCTGTTCGCCGCATCGGCCATGCGTGGCAGCGCTTCCAGCATGGTGAGCGGCTGCTGCATGAAGCGCAGGAACGCGTCGCTCAGCAGTTCCCACATATGCGGCGCTTCGGTGCCTTCGGGCAGACCGGCCGGCGGCGTCACCTGCCGCGGCTCCGGCGTGGGGTCCATCATCATGTCGAGCTGCATGACGCCAGATTCGCCGTCGATCACCGCGTGGTGGATCTTGATCACCAGGCAGACCCGGTTGCCCTGGAGGCCGTCGATCAGGTGGTACTCCCACAGCGGGCGGTTCATGTCCATGGGCGCGGCGGCGATGCGCGAGCAGGCGGCCTCGAGCTGTTCCAGCGAACCTGGCTTGGGCAGGCGGACACGCCGGATGTGATAGTCGAAGTCGATGTTGCCCACATCGTCGTGCCACACCGGATGGTCGAGGCCGAACGGGATGTCGACGCGGCGGATGCGGTAGTTCTTCAACGCCGGGGCGCGCTGGCGGACCAGTTCCTTGACCTGTTTGAAGAAGGTCTCGGGGTCTGTGCCGTCGGCAAGCTGGAAGATCGGGCAGCTCGCCACGTGCAGCGGCACGTCCTCGCTCTCGAAGTGCAGCCAGCTGGCGTCCATGCCGGACAGTTTCTCGATCTGCGTACTCATGATCCCAACTTCCTTCGCGGTCTCAGAAGCCGTCTTCGAGCTGCTTGCCGAACATGCCGCCAACGGTGCGCGCCACGAAGCGCGGGGTGTAGCGCAGCCATTCCACCCCCAGCTGGTAGGCGAAGCCGTTGATCTTGATGACTTCGCCGGCATGCAGCGCGTCGAAGCCCTCGCGGGCGACCTGCTTCGCGTCCAGCTTCATGAAATCGGGCACTGCCGGGTTGGCGCCGGACTTGCCGGTGGCGGCCTTCGAGAAGCCGGTCTCGGTCAGCCCTGGGCACAGCGCGGTGACGGTGATGTTGTGGGGCTTCAGTTCCTCGCTCAGCGCCTCGCTCAGCGACAGCACGAACGCCTTGGTCGCGCCATAGACGGCGGCGTTGGGCGTGGGATTGAACGACGCCACCGAAGCCACGTTTAGGATGCGTCCCTCCCGCTGCTCGATCATGGGGCCGGCGAACAGATGGCACAGTTCGGTGAGCGCGGCGACGTTGACGCCGATCATGGCGGTTACCCGTGACAAGGGCGTGTCGGCGAAACTGCGGAACGCGCCGAAGCCGGCATTGTTGACCAGTACGTCGATGTGGATGCCGTCCGACCGCAGAGCCTTGAAAATTTGCTGGGGCGCTGACGGCTTCGAAAGATCCTTGGGCAGCACGGTGACGGTCGTGCCATAGGCGTCGTAGAGCTCTTCTGCCAAGCCTTGAAGCGTATCGGCGCTGCGTGCCACGGCCACGAGGTTATAGCCGTGCTCGGCGAAAACGGTGGCCAGTTCCCGGCCAATGCCGCCGGATGCGCCAGTCACCAGCGCTGTCTTGCCATATCCGTGTGCCATCGTCCGCTTCCCCGTTGTTACGGCAATGTTGCGGTGCAACAAGCCGTCTTCCGGGCGGATATAACCAGCAACGATTGTGTTTGCAAATACAACTATGCTGCGGTGCAGCTATGCAGTGACCGCATGGTCAGTTTCAGTCATGCGTGAATCCGGCATCTTGCGGCCGATACGGTTCAGGCGTTTACCGCCCGGTAAGCAGAGTGTTAAATAGCCTCAAACAAAAGGGGAGGCCGCGTTTCATGCACCCGTCCGTGCACGCCCGTATCACGCCCGACAAACCGGCCTACATCATCGCCGGATCGGGCGACGTGGTGACCTTCGGAGAGCTCGAAGACCGCTCGAATCGGCTCGCGCAAGTGTTTCGTGCCCGGGGGCTGAAGCCCGGCGACCACATCGCCCTGCTGATGGAAAACCAGAAACGATTCTACGAAGTGTGCTGGGCGGCGCAGCGCGCCGGCCTCTATTTCACCGCCATCAGCACCCGTCTCACGGCGCCCGAGGCGGCCTATATCGTCACCGACTGTGGCGCCAGGATGCTGATCGCGTCCCATGCCATGGCCAAGGTGGCCGCCGAACTGCCGGGCCAGGTTCCGGGCGTCGCGACGCTGCTGATGACCGACGGCACCGTGCCGGGCTTCGGCAGCTACGAGGATGCGGTCGCGGCCATGCCGGCCACGCCGATCGCCGACGAGACTTCCGGTGTCGACATGCTCTACTCGTCGGGCACCACGGGCCGTCCCAAGGGCGTCAAGCTGCCGCTGACCGGCGAGCCCATCGAGTATGTGTCGCCCCAGGGCATGGCGTCGCGGATGCTCTACGGCTTCGACGAGAACACCGTCTACCTGTCGCCGGCGCCGCTCTATCACGCGGCCCCGCTGCGCTTCAACATGTGGATCATGCGGGTCGGCGGCACCTGCGTGATCATGGAGCACTTCGACGCCGAGGAGTATCTGCGCCTCGTCGAGAAGTACCGCGCCACCCACAGCCAGCTCGTCCCCACCATGTTCGTGCGCATGCTGAAGCTGCCCGAGGAGGTGCGCGCGCGGTACGACGTATCGTCGCTCAAGGTGGCGATCCATGCCGCCGCGCCATGCCCCATCGAGGTGAAGCGGGCGATGATCGCGTGGTGGGGCCCTATCCTGATGGAATACTACGCCGGCACCGAAGGCAACGGCTCGACCTTCATCAATTCCGAGGACTGGCTGAAGCACCCGGGGTCGGTTGGCCGTTCGCTGGTCGCCAAGCTGCACATCGTCGGCGACGACGGCGAGGAACTGCCGCCGGGCGAGCCGGGGACGATCTACTTCTCCGGCGGTCCGGAATTCACCTACCACAACGACGCAGAGAAAACCGCCCAGACCCGCAACGACAAGGGGTGGTCGACATTGGGCGACGTGGGCTACGTGGACGAGGAAGGCTTCCTCTACCTCACCGACCGTAAGGCGTTCATGATCATCTCCGGCGGGGTGAACATCTATCCGCAGGAGGTCGAGAACCTGCTGATCGGCCACCCCAAGGTGGCCGACGTCGCCGTGTTCGGCGTGCCCAACGAGGAGTTCGGCGAGGAGGTGAAGGCCGTCGTCCAGCCCATGGTCTGGTCCGACGCCGGCCCGGCGCTCGAGGCCGACATCATCGGCTATTGCCGCCAGCACCTGGCGCATCTGAAGTGCCCGAAAAGCGTCGATTTCGAGCCCGAGCTGCCGCGACATCCGACCGGCAAGCTCTACAAGCGCCTGCTGCGCGACCGCTATTGGGGCAACAAGGAAAGCCGGATCGTCTAGCTGCCGCTCGTCGCGGTAAGCTGAACGGTCGTTCCGTCGTCTCCGGAGATCACGTTGACGGACGCGTTGCGCCCGTCCTTCTTGAACGACAGGCTCTGCATGGTGTCGCCCTGGGAGAACTCGCCCTCCTTCTCCCAGCCGTCGGACTTCATCTTGTTGGCGTAGAAGCCGGCGACCTTGCCGACGGCGTCCTTGGTCTGGCCCTGCACCATGAAGCCCTGCGGCACCGAGGTGGCTGAGACGATCTTCAGGTCGGGATAGACCGCCACGTCGTCCGGGAAGCCGTCCGGCACCTTCAGATTCTCGCCGACCTGCACCTTGCTGCCGTCGGGGCCGGCCATGGTGTAGGTCGCCTTGTCGCCGTCACGGTCGATGTCCATGTCGACGCCCTGCTGCTTGGCGAGCTTCTCGGCGGCGGTATCGGCGGCGTCCTGGCCGCAGCCGGCGAGCGCCGTCGCCACCAGCAGCGGCAGCACGAATTTCAGGGTCGTGTTCATGTCGGTATCCCCCATTTCAGCCCGGACGTGGGACCGTCCGGGCGCACCATTCTACACCGGGGTGCGGCGTCAGATCAGCCCGTCTTCACGCACAAGGTCGAGCGAGCGCCTGATGCGGTCGACGGCGTCGTCGATCAGTTCGGGCGAGTGGACGAAGCTCACGAACGAGCGCCGCGTGCCCGGCACCAGCACGCCATTGTCCAGCAAGTGCAGGTAGAACTCGGTTTCGGCTTGCGGCTTCTTCATGTTGAGGTCGCGGGCCGATCGGATCGGCTCGCGCTTGAAGTAGATCTGGAACATGGATCCGGCGTTCAGCACCTGCACCGCCATGTTCTTGGAATGGGCGTACTCGTTGACCATGCGCGCCAGCCGCTCGCCCTGGCCGTTGATGTGCGGGTAGACCGTGTCGCGGTTGTCGTCGAAATACTTCACCTGGGCATAGCCCGCCGCCATGGTCAGCGGATTGCCCGAGAAGGTGCCGCCCGACATGATGCCCTTCGGGTCGCCCTCGTGCAGTGCGTTGAACAACCGCATGATGTCGGCCCGGCCGCCGACCGCGCCGACCGGCAGGCCGCCGCCCAGTGCCTTGCCGTAGGTGGCCAGGTCCGGCTTTACGCCATAGAACTCCTGGGCGCCGCCATAGGCGAAGCGGAAGCCGGTGATCACCTCGTCCATCATCATCAGCACGCCGGACTGGGTGCAGACCGCGCGCAGCTCATGCAGGAACTCGCGGATCTCGTCGTTCATGTGCGGGTTCGAGCTTTGCGCCGCTTCGATCATCACCATAGCAAGCTCGTCCTTGTGCTTGCGGATCATGTCGAAGGCCGCCTGCGAGCGGTAGGGCAGCATGAGCTGGTTCTCGACCACCGCGGGCAGGACGCCGGCGCCCAGCGGCCGATAGACCGGCGCGTCGCGCGGGCTGGTCGGATCGGCGAGGCCGATGCCGTAGTCGTGGGCGCCGTGATAGAAGCCGTCGAACACGCCGATCTTCGGCTTGCCGGTGAAGGCCCGGGCCGCTCGAATCGCGTACATGGTCGATTCGGTGCCGGTGTTGCAGAAGATCAGCCGCTCGACGCAGTTGTCGGCCTTGATCACCTGCTCGGCCAGCGGCACCTGGTTCGGGTTGTGCAGCCCGAATTGCCAGCCCCGGTTCTCCACCTGGTCCATGATCGCCTGCTGGATCACCGGATGCCGGTGGCCCAGGATCAGCGAGCCGAAGCCGATCTGGAAATCGATGTAGCGGTTGCCGTCGGCGTCGATGATATACGGGCCTTCGCCCTTTTCGATCAGCACCGGGAACGGCATCTCGACACTGGCGGCCGAGCCCATGTTCATGAGCTCCTTGGTTCGCCCCGTCAGCTCCTGCGACCGCTGGTTCTTGCGGCTGAGGCTCTCGCGCACGGCGCGGCCCGCGGCGCCGATGTCATCCGTGATCTTGAACGCCATGTTCATTGAATATCTCTCCCCGATTTTCACTGACTGTACGGGGAGGGACGCGCGACCGGCAAGGCTGAAGCTACTTCCTCGGCAGGGTATTGAGCAGGTCGAGCCAGCTTCCCGGCTGCGGGTCGCCGTGCGGGTGCTTGCCGAAGATGCTGGCGAGCGCCTGGTCCTCGGCCTCGCTGACGATCTCAAGCGACGAGATGATGCCGGCGGCGGTGGGCTTGTTGACCAGCCACAAATGGTTCAGGGCCGAATCCGGCACGAACACCTTGGACTGGTCGTGGACGATCTCCCAGCCGTGGCCGACGCGCCTGGGCGCCTTGGCCGGGCCCGAGAAGATCTGCACGAAGCCGCGGTTGGCGACGAACACCATCACCTTCTCGCCGGTTTCGTCGAGCTTCTTCAGCAGGTCGGGGAACGCGTCCGCCGCCAGTTCGTGGGTGAAGTCGCCGTTCATCAGCCGGAACGCCTGCAGCCGCCCGACCCGGCGCTTGGCCAGCAACGCCTCGAAATGGTGGACGTTGGTCATGGCCCTCCAGTCGGCGCGCACGGCCTCGACGTTGACGTCCTTGTCGGCCAGGCCCGCGCGGCGGTTGCCGGCATTGGATATCTGCGCCTCGGCGTGGTCGGTGCCGAACCGCTGGGCGATCGTCTCGATGGTCGCCTTGCCGTCCTTGTCGGCGCCGTGGAACGAGGTCGCGAGCGCGCCGGCCTCGTTGTAGATGTCGATGGTGGTGTGGGCGGGATGCACCTCGCCGCGCGCCAGGCGCTTGAGCAGGAAGCGCAGGTCCATGTTGTCCTGCACCACCGAGGCGAACGCGCCCTCGCCGCGCAGGAACACCTCGTCGATCACGCCGGTCTGCTCGATGGCCACGCCGCCGCTGGTGGTTCGTACGGTGAAGGTGCCGGCCTGCTCGAAGGCCTTGACGATCTCTTCCCAGGCGGGCTGAAGGTAAAGGGTCTTCTCGGCGACAGTGCTCATGGCGACTCTCCCTGTTTGCTGCCTCCATGATATTGGCCGAAGCCGAGGCAGGTCGAGGACTTTAGGAACGGGTGCCGATCACGGCATGGCGAGGAACAGGCTGCCCGACCCGCGCACGATATGCACCAGCATGGGCCGGCCCGACGCAGCGGTTTCGGCCTGGCGCAGGTCGTCGAGGCTTTCGACGGGCCGCCGGTCCACCTCGACGATGACGTCACCGCCGCTGATGCCGGCACGCGCCGCCGTGCTGCCGGGCGCGACCGACTGGACATAGAGCCCCTGTGTCTGGCCCGCGAGCGGATGGTTGTCGGGTATCGGCGTGACGCTCATGCCGGCGAAGCGGTCGCCCAATCCGCCTGCGTCGGCAACCTGATCGCGGGCGGCGAGCGCCAGGGTCACATCCATGGGCTTGCCGTCGCGCTGCACCTGCAGCCGCACCTCTTCCCCGGGCCGCATCAGGCCGATGCGGTTGCGCAGCTCGGTGCCGCTCGAAATCGCCTCGTCGTTCACCTGGCTGATGACGTCGCCGGCGCGAAGCCCGGAACGCTCGGCAGGCGAGCCACGCATCACGTTGGACACCAGCGCGCCCGACCAGGCCTTGATCCGCATCGCCTCGGCCAGTTCCGGGGTGAGGTCCTGGATGCCCACGCCGATCTGGCCGCGTTGGACGGCGCCATGCTCGATGATCTGCTGCGCGGCGCGCATGGCCATGTTGGCCGGAATGGCGAAGCCGATGCCGATGTTACCGCCGGTGCGCGACAGGATGGCGGTGTTGATGCCGATCAGGCTGCCGGTCAGGTCGACCAGGGCGCCGCCCGAATTGCCCGGGTTGATCGACGCGTCGGTCTGGATGAAGTCCTCGTAGCCCTCGATTCCCAGGCCCGAGCGCCCCAGCGCGCTGACGATGCCCAGAGTCGCCGTCTGGCCCAGGCCGAACGGATTGCCCAGCGCCACGACGAAGTCTCCGGTCTTCAGCTTGCCCGAGTCTCCCACGGGCATGGCAGTGAGATCGGCCGCATCCACCTTCAGCACCGCGATATCCATCTCGGGGTCGGCGCCGACCAGCCTGGCCTCCAGTTCGCGGCGGTCGGTCAGCGTGACCTCGATCTGGCTGGCATCGGCGATCACGTGCCGGTTGGTCAGGATGTAGCCGTTCTTCGCGTCGATGATGACGCCCGATCCGACGCTGTTGGACTTCTGCTCGGGCAGCGTCTCCGGCGTCCCGAAGAAGTGGCGGAAGAAGGGGGCCTGCAGCAGTGGGTTCATGGCGCCCGGCGGCGTCCCCTGGACCGAGATGTTGACGACGGCGCCCGAAACCCGCGTGAGCACGGGATGGAGCGACGGCATGGTCGGCACCACGTTCCCCGGCTGCTCCAGCGCCAGCGGCGGCCGCCCCGCCTCGCCGTGCTGGAAGTAGGTGCGAACCTCGGGCACATAGGCCCAGGCCAGCGCACCCGCGACCACGACCGCCACGACACCGATAAAAACCCGCTTCATCTCTGTCCTCGCTCCAACATGGGTCTTCGAGGAGGTGGCGACCCGGCGACGGGCGTTCAAGTCATAACGGATGTGCACAAATTTCGTTGACAGTGCACTTAACCATCCGTCGGCTTCGGGCCCCACTTGCCGGGCTTGAGCGTCCGCTGCTCGCGCGCATGCACCGCGCCGGTGCATCGGCGCCAGCGCCCCCCACAGCCCGTCCGCGTCACCGAAAAACGTCCGCGCCCACCCGTTGCCACGCTGGGTGACGAGGTGCGGCAGACCGGGAATGACGACACGGGCAAGACGGGCCAGGACGCACGATCGCCGGATCAACGGCGGCTCTCAATTATATGCACTGGAGTGCACCCCTTGAGTGAGACAGATTAATTGAGTGACATGGCTCTTAGGAGGGTCCATGTCGGATCGAGTGAACCGGGTATTTACGACAGATTTCAAGGAACTCGCGGTGCTGCGCCTGGAGGCTGGCGAGCCG
>CALQFM020000072.1 GCA_943329845.2 Candidatus Kuenenia stuttgartensis
AGTGCCGTTGAAACTCAGGCAGCGACCGCGGAAATCCCAGATCGTCGCGCTGAAAAATGTCCATCGCCGTCATGATACGATTCGCCCGTCCCGATCATCGGGAGAGACTACATCTAGCGGGTGTCTGGCTCAAGCGGATAGGCACGATTCATTCATCTTTTATTCATAATAATAATTCTATGTTGAGAACTATTTCGGACGCATCGATTATATTTGGTTGTTTTATTCAAATTTTGCAGATTGAAATTTGAGACCACTCTGGACATTTCTTTTGTCCTGTTAACTGGATATTTGACCAGCACCGCCGTTCATTACTAGCGGAACCCAAAGGCGCGTCAGCCACGATGGATTGGGCGAGCCCACGCGAATGCGCTTCGGCGGTGCCGATGCGGATCATACCGGAACGGAACCAAACGACAGATCGCGACGTTCGCGGACCAGGTGCGGGGCTGAAGGCCAGCCGCACGGGAAACAACAATGCTCTTGGAGAGAACCATGTTTCGCAAGTCAATCGCCGCCGCGATGCTTGTCGCCGGCGCGGCATTCGTGCCTGCCGTAGCGCAGGCCGCGACGGGTTTCACCGTCGAGTCGACCGAACTGCGCGCCGGTCCGGACTATGACTATCCGACCATCCGCGTCATCAATGATGACCGGCGAGTCGAGATTTATGGCTGCCTGAACGACTGGAGCTTCTGCGACGTCGGCTACCGCTCGGATCGCGGCTGGGTCGACGGTCGCGATATCGCCGTGGACTACCGCGCCCGCCGCGTAGGCCTCGTCGACGCCGGACCCTATGTCGGCATAGGCTTCCTGTCTTTCAGCTTCGGCAACTATTGGGATAACTACTACCGCGGCCGGCCGTTCTACCACGACCGCGGCCGCTGGGAGCGCCACTACCACGATAGCTGGCGGACCAGCTGGGGTCCGCGCCGCGACCGCGACTGGAACGATCGCAACCACCGCAATGACCGTGACTGGAACGACCGCAATCGTCGCGACGGACGGGACTGGAACGACCGCGATCGTCGTGATGGACGCGATCGGAACGACAACGACCGCCGTGGCGACAACGACCGGCGGGACAATGATCGCCGGGACAATGATCGCGGCAATAACGACAACCGCACCAGTTACAGGGGCGCGCCGAACAACCCGGCCGTTGCCACGCCTACGCCGCAGCCTCGGCCTGGCGTGACCGAGCGAGGCAACGATCGCCGTGACGGTGATCGTGGCGACAGAAACCGGTCGTCGAATTCCGACCGGTCGATGCCGTCCGCGACGCCGTCGCCGCGTCCCACACCCCAGGCCACGACCCAGCCGCAGGTCGCGCCGTCGAGGCCGGCCGTGGACAACGACCGGACGAACCGTGGCAGGGATGGCGACCGCCCCAATCGCACGGCGATGGAGCGTCCCGAGCGTGGTGCCGAACGGGGTGCCGGCGCGAGAAGCGAGAAGCCGCGCGAAACCCCGTCGCAGCAGCGCGAGGACCGGGAACCCCGCCATAAGCGCGCGGTGGATCCGGAAGAAGAGAATCGTCCCGGCCGCTAAGCGCCGTTTCGACGAGATGGACAGGACGAGGCCCCGGTTCGCCGGGGCCTCGTTGCATTTGTGGCCTAGATGGCGGAACCGGGCTTGAGGATGCCGGGCACCTTGACGTCGTCGCCGTCCTTGATCCCCGACACGCCTTGGTCGGGGCGGAACACCTGGGTATAGCGCATGGCGCCTCCCGCCTGACGCCGCACCATGTGCCACACCGTCTTGTCGGGAAGCACGGCGGCAGCGGCGTTGTCCGCGTCGACCGCCAGGGTTATCGACGGATTGAAGGCCTGATCGACGTTTTGCACGACCGCATTGCCGGGGGCGATCTCCTCGAGCCGGATATTGTGCGGCGCAGGGCTTACCGATGGAAGGGTCACCTTCCAGGTTCCCTCTTCGCCTGTGGTTACGGTGGCCACGGGCCTGCCGTCGAGGTAGACATTGACGTCGTTTCCGGGGGTCGCACGGCCGCCGAGCACCGTCCGCCCAGCGGCGTCGAAATCGGCCAGGTCGATGCCCAGGGCCAACGTCGGCTTCAGCTGACCAGGCCGCTGCAGCACACGACCGCCCGCGTCGCCCTGCCGGGGCAGCATCACCGCCAGCACACCGTCTTCGGGCACGGGCTTCTTTTCGCCCTTGGCGGTCTTGATGTCGGGTCCCTTGTCCGGCGGTGGCGGGACGGCGACCACGGCGACGTCGGCCGATCGGGACTCCTGCCCTGCCCCGTCCGTCGCGGTGAGGCTGAGGATATGGGCGCCGGGCGGCAGCGGCGCGCCGACGACAATCTCCCACGCCCCCGTGTCCGAGGCGCGTGACTTGCCGATGGAGCGGCCCTCGGACATCACGTCGACGAAGCCGCCCGGCGCGGCGCTGCCGGCGATCACGCCCATGCCCTCGCGGCTGAGCCGGACCAGCTCGAACGCCACGGGAACAGCCTTGGTCTTTGGGTCCGCCGTCACCGGAGCGGCCTGCGGCACCTCTGGCGTTTTCGAGCCGAAGAAGAAAAAGCCGAGCCCGCCGGCAACGGCCAGCACGACCAGGATGAGAATGACACGGTTACGCAAGGGGACTGCTTCCGATGCTGATCGAGGGCGGCGCCGGATGGCGCGCCCGCTGATGAATTAGGTCCCGCGCGGGGAGGATCAATTCCGCCGCACCTTATGCGGCAGCCGCTGGTGCGCCGCAACGGAATCCTCCTATAAGGGGGAGCATCGCGCGGCCATTGCCGTCAGGAACGCCCATGACCCGTCTCCAATCCATCTGCGTGTTCTGCGGATCGCGCCGCGGCACGGACCCGGCGCTGGCGGATGTCGCCGCCGATCTCGGGCGCACGCTCGCGGACAATGGCATTACCCTGGTGTACGGCGCCGGTGGTGTCGGTCTGATGGACGTGGTGGCACAGGCGGCGCTCGACGCAGGCGGCAAGGTCACCGGCGTCATGCCGCGTCACCTGGCGCGCAAGGAACTGCTGAAAGAGGGCCTGACCGAGCTGCACATCGTCGACAGCATGCACGACCGCAAGCGGGTGATGTTCGAGCTGTCGGGCGCCTTCGTCGCCCTGCCCGGCGGCATCGGCACCCTGGAGGAGACGGTGGAAATCCTGAGCTGGCGCCAGATCGGCATCCACGACAAGCCGATCGTGCTGCTCAACGCCGGGGGCGCGTGGGATCATTTCGAGGCGCTGATGCGCGACCGGGTAGCCGCCGGCTTCTGCGCCGCGTCGGACCTTGAACTCTACGAAATGGTCGCCCGGGTGGACCTGCTGCTGCCGGCGCTGGACGCGGCACGTCCGCCGAAAGTTCAGAACTTTGCCGACTGGACGTGAGATGGCGCAACGCCTGCATTCCAGCCATCCCGAAATAGGCCGGTACCGTGCTTTTCCGGCCGGAACACCAGTGCTATGGTGCCGCGGCTTTTGCGTCCCGTTCACGCGCGCTTAGAAAGGATCGAGAAGAATGGCGAAGATCAAAGTCAAGAATCCGGTGGTCGACCTGGACGGCGACGAAATGACCCGGATCATCTGGAGCTTCATCAAGGAGCGCCTGATCCTCCCCTATCTCGACATCGACCTGAAATACTACGACCTGGGCATGGAAAACCGCGACGCCACCGACGATCAGGTGACGATCGACGCGGCCAACGCCATCAAGCAGTACGGCGTGGGCGTGAAGTGCGCGACCATCACCCCGGACGAGGCGCGGGTCGAGGAATTCAAGCTGAAGAAGATGTGGAAGTCGCCGAACGGCACGATCCGCAACATCCTGGGCGGCACCGTATTCCGCGAGCCGATCGTCTGCACCAACATCCCGCGGCTGGTGCCGGGCTGGACCAAGCCGATCGTCATCGGCCGTCACGCCTTCGGCGACCAGTACCGCGCCACCGACTTCAGGGTACCCGGCCCCGGCAAGCTGACCATGAAGTTCGAGCCCGAGGGCGGCGGCGCGCCGATCGAATACGAGGTGTTCCAGTTCCCCAGCTCCGGCGTCGCCATGGGCATGTACAACCTCGACGACAGCATCAAGGACTTCGCCCGCGCCTGCCTGAACTATGGCCTGGACCGGAAGTGGCCGGTGTACCTGTCGACCAAGAACACCATCCTCAAGGCCTATGACGGCCGCTTCAAGGATCTGTTCCAGGGCGTGTTCGACGAGGAATTCGCCGACAAGTTCAAGACGGCCGGCATCACCTACGAGCACCGCCTGATCGACGACATGGTCGCTTCGGCCCTGAAGTGGGAAGGCGCGTTCGTCTGGGCCTGCAAGAACTACGACGGCGACGTGCAGTCGGACACCGTCGCGCAGGGCTTCGGCTCGCTGGGCATGATGAGCTCGGTGCTGCTGACGCCCGACGGCAAGACCTGTGAGGCGGAAGCCGCACACGGCACCGTCACCCGTCACTACCGCCAGCACCAGCGGGGCGAGAAGACCTCGACCAACCCGGTCGCGTCGATCTTCGCCTGGACCCGCGGCCTGGCGCATCGCGGCAAGCTCGATGGCACGCCCGAGGTGATCCGCTTCGCCGAGACGCTGGAAAAGGTCTGCGTCGACGCCATCGAGGCCGGCCACATGACCAAGGACCTGGCCATCCTGGTCAGCCCCGACCAGGCATGGCTGACCACCGAGGACTTCCTCGCCAGGCTGGACGCCGACCTGCAGAAGGCGTTGGCCTAAGCTTTAGGCCGGAAATCACGAAGGGCGGCGCGGGCAACCGGGCCGCCCTTTTCATTATTGACCGAAATCCGGCGCGGGCGTACAAGCCCGCTCCCCGGCAATCACATCGGCCCGCGAGCACATGACGGCACCGCAGCACCTAAAAGGCAACACATCCCGGTAGGATGGCCGACGTGCTGCGCCGATGAACGGCGGCGTCTCCAGCCCTCCCGGTCGGGAGGGTTTTTCGTTTCAGGAGACGCACGATGCGTGAGGATATGTTCGAAGTCATCCTCGAGTGCCGCCGCCGGGGTTTCCGGGGCGGCAACCGGGGCGCCGCGAAGCTGGCGCGCGCCTTCGAGGACAGCACGGCGCCGCTGACGGGCCGCCGTGCCGCCAAGCTGCGCGGCCATTCCCGGTCGCTCAACGAGAACCTCAACCCGCTGAAGCGTTATCTGGCCAGTCAGGTCGGCCGGCCGTGGAACAAGGTCCATTCCGCGATCTGCGCGACGCTGGAGGGCCGTTCAACCGTCAAGCAGCACGTCCGCGACCACGCAATCCATTACGTGGCCATGCCGTATCTGCGGCGGGACGGCACCCTTGCCGCGTCGTCGGAGCGTTTCCGGGTCGTCGGCCGGCCGTGGTACGAGGCGCTCTATGTCGATCCGCGCGACGGTCTGCTGAAGGACAGCCGGAAGCTGTGGCGCAAGCTGGGCATCGATCCGCAGCCCCGAGCCGCCTGCCCCACCGAGGACATGGATACCGTCTGGCTTGGCAAGGACGAACTGCTGCGCCGCCTGGACGGGATCTGGTATCGCCTTGTTCTGGGCCCTGAAACAACGCCCGAGGCAGGCTCCGCCATCCTGTCGAAGCGGCAGCTCGGCCGGAAGGAACTTGCAGCCTACGGCCTGGAGAACGCGGTCTAACCCAACTGCTGCATGGCACGCTCTATGGCGCTCCGGGCACGGGCGATCTCGCGCTCGTCCAGCAACGACTCGCCGTCAGCGCCCATGGAGCCCAGCCGGTCGGAGGCGATCTGAAGGATCATCCGGCCAATGTCCGGACTTTCGCTGATCAGGTGCAGGAAGTCCGCCCGCTGCAGCATCATCAGCTGGCAGCGCGAGCGCGCCGTGGCGGTGAAACTGCGCCGTCGGTCGGACAACAGACCCAATTCGCCAAAGAAATCTCCCGATCCCAGATTGATGCGCTGGTGGTCGGCCGCGATCTGGACCTCGCCCGACAGAATGATGTACATGCCGTCGGCATCGTCGCCGCGCCGCGCGATCACATCCTTGGGCGCGTAGATGCGCGCCTTGAGCAAAGCCGCCACCCGCGAGAGCGGCAGCGGACCGAGTGGGGCGAACACCGGCACCTGGCCCAGCACGTCCTTGTTGACGATGAAATCCCGTTGCCGGATTTCCGACGCGAAGCCGGACGCGATGATGCCGACCGGCAACGCGAACATGCCCAGGCCGCTGACGACGACAAAGCCGCCGAAGACACGTCCAAGCGTGGTGATCGGCACCATGTCGCCATAGCCGACAGTGGCCAGGGTCACGATGGACCACCACATGGCGTGCGGAATGCTGGCAAACACCTCGGGCTGCGCCTCGTGTTCCAGGTGGAACATGATGGTGGCTGAGAAGATCATCAGCCCGATCATGATGACCCCCGCCGCCAGAAGCGCCCGCCGCTCGGCATAGAACACGCGGCCGAGGGTAGACATCGCCGGCGAATAGCGGAACAGCTTGAACAAGCGCACCAGCCGGAATACCCGCAGCAGACGCAGGTCGAGATAGAGGCCCAGATAGAACGGCAGGATCGCGATCAGGTCGATCAGCCCGTAAGGCGACAGGATGTATCGCAGACGCGCACGCCACGGCTTGTTGCGCGGGTAATGGAGGTGCATGTCCGAGACCCACACCCGCGCCGCATACTCGATGGTGAACACCGCGATGGTAAACAGGTCGAACGCCCTGAACAGCGCTTCGTTGCCGGTGTAGACCTGTGGCGACGTCTCCAGCACCACGGCCGCGACGTTGAGCACAATCATCCCGACGATGAAGTAGTCGAACACCGTCGATACGGTGTCGTCGATCGCGCTGATCTCGAGAATCTCGAACAGCCGGCGCCGGAACTTCCTGGCTTCCGGCGGCCGCTTCATGCGGTCAGGCCGCCGCCGCTACGGCGGCCTCGATCGCGGCCAATGCATCCTCCGCCTTATCGACGTCAGGGCCGCCCGCCTGGGCCATGTCGGGCCGCCCGCCGCCGCCCTTGCCGCCCAGCGCCTCGGCGCCGGCACGAACGAGGTCGACCGCGTTGATGCGCCCGGTGAGGTCGTCGGTCACGCCGACGGCGACCGACGCCTTTCCGTCGGCCACGGCGACGAATGCCGCAATTCCCGAGCCGAGGGATTTCTTCGCCTCATCGATCATGCCGCGCAGATCCTTGGCGGAGACGCCGTCGAGCTTGCGGGCGATCATCCTGACCGCGCCGACCGCACGAATGCCATCTTCAACCCCGCGGGCGGTGCCGCCGCCCATGGCAAGCGCCTTCTTGGCGTCGGACAGTTCCTTCTCCAGCCTGCGGCGCTCCGCCATCAGCGCGGCGATACGCTCTGGCAGTTCGGCCGGCGACGCCTTCACCGCCGCGGCGGCCAGGCCCAGCAGGCGCTCCTGCTCGTTGACGTAGTCGACGGCACCCTCGCCGGTCATTCCCTCGATGCGGCGGACGCCGGCCGCAACCGCGCCCTGGCCGACGATCTTGAACAGGCCGATGTCGCCGGTCCGGCGCACATGGGTGCCGCCGCACAGCTCGACGGAATAATTCGGGCGCGAGGGCTCGTCGCCCAGGCCCATGCCCACCACGCGGACCTCGTCGCCGTATTTCTCGCCGAACAGGGCGAGCGCGCCGGCCTTCACCGCGTCGTCGGGAGTCATCAGCCTCGTGGTCACCTCGACGTTGCGGCGGACCTGGCGGTTGACCTTTTCCTCGACAAGCGCGATCTGCTCCGGCGTCAGCGGCGCCTGGTGCGAGATGTCGAAGCGCAGCCGCTCGGGCGCGACCAGCGAGCCCTTCTGGGTGACGTGCGGGCCCAACACCTGCCGGAGCGCCTCATGCGCCAGGTGCGTGGCCGAATGGTTGGCGCGAAGCCTGTCGCGCCGGTCGGCGTCCACATGCATCTGCACCACGTCGCCCACCCTGACCGGGCCGGCATGGACCGTGCCCACATGCACGTGCAGCGCACCGAGCATCTTGCGGGTCTCGGTCACCTCGACGGTACCAGTCTCGGCGGCGAGCGAACCTGTGTCGCCCATCTGGCCGCCGGATTCGCCATAGAACGGCGTCTGGTTGGCGACGATGGAGACTTCCTGGCCGGGTTCGGCCACGTCGACCGGCTTGCCGTCGCGGACGATGGCTATGATCTTGCCCTCGGCGTCGGTCGCGTCGTAGCCGAGGAACTCGGTTGCGCCGTGCTCCTCGCGGATTTCGAACCACAGGGAGTCCGTGGCGGTATCGCCGGAGCCGGCCCAGGCCTTGCGCGCCTCGGCCCGCTGGCGGTTCATGGCGGCTACGAAGCCCTCGTGCTCGACGGAAAGATTCTGGGCTCGCAGCGCGTCCTCGGTCAGGTCGAGCGGAAAACCATAGGTGTCATAGAGCTTGAATGCCACTTCGCCCGGCAGCTTGGCGCCGGACGGCAGCTTCTGCAGCTCCTCGTCCAGCAGGCGCAGGCCGCGCTCCAGGGTCACGCGGAAGCGGGTCTCTTCAAGCCGGAAGGTCTCGGTGATCAACGCCTCGGCCCGATTGAGCTCCGGATAGGCCTGGCCCATTTCGGCGGTGAGCGCGGGCACCAGCCGGTACATCAGCGGGTCCTGCGCGCCCAGCATGTGGGCGTGGCGCATGGCGCGGCGCATGATCCGGCGCAGCACGTAGCCGCGACCCTCGTTGGACGGCAGCACCCCGTCAGCCACCAGGAACGAGCAGGCGCGCAGATGATCAGCGATCACCCGGTGCGACACTTTCTGCGGTCCGTCCGGATCGGTGCTGGTGGCCTCGGCCGACGCCTCGATCAGTACCCGCAGCAGGTCGGTATCGTAGTTGTCGTGCACGCCCTGCAGCACGGCGGTGACACGTTCCAGTCCGGCACCGGTGTCGATGCTGGGCTTGGGCAGGCTGATACGCTCACTTGGCGTCACCTGCTCGAACTGCATGAACACCAGGTTCCAGATCTCGACGAAGCGGTCGCCATTCTCGTCCGGCGAACCCGGCGGACCGCCAAAGATGTGGTCGCCATGGTCGTAGAAGATTTCCGAGCACGGACCGCACGGACCGGTGTCGCCCATGGACCAGAAATTGTCCGAGGTGGCGATGCGGATGATGCGGTCGTCGGACAGGCCGGCGATCCTGCGCCACAGGCCCGCGGCTTCCTCGTCCTCGTGATAGACGGTGACGGTCAGCCGCTTCGGGTCGATGGCGAAGTCCTTCGTCAGCAGGTTCCAGGCGAACTCGATGGCCTCGGGCTTGAAGTAGTCGCCGAAGGAAAAGTTGCCGAGCATCTCGAAGAAGGTGTGGTGGCGCGCCGTGTAGCCCACATTGTCGAGGTCGTTGTGCTTGCCGCCAGCGCGGACGCATTTCTGGCTGGACGCCGCGCGGACATAGTCACGCGTCTCATTGCCGGTGAACAGGTTCTTGAACGGCACCATGCCGGCATTGGTGAACATCAATGTGGGATCGTTGTGCGGCACGAGTGGCGCCGACGCCACGGCGGTGTGGCCGTTGCGCACGAAGAAATCCAGAAATGCCCGCCTGATCTCGTTGGCGCTCTTCACGTCCGTGCTGTCCCCTTACCCAAACCGGCGCATGCCGGGCGTTTCGCTTTTAGCGTCTGGCCTTAACCCTGTCCAGCGCACCCGCGAGACCCCATCCATGCGTCGCGAATCAAATGACCGGCGCGAGGGCCGCGCCGGTCATTGGTCAGATAGTTCGGTGCGGCGTTAGAGCGAGCCGTCCTCGTCGCCCGCCGCGTCCTCGTCCGGCGCGCCGGTGATGGCGGCGGCGATGATGCCGGCATTGGCGCGGATCGCCTTCTCGATGGAGGCGGCCATCTCCGGGTTGGCGCGCAGGAACTCCTTGGCGTTCTCGCGGCCCTGGCCGATGCGCGTCGAATCGTAGGAGAACCAGGAGCCCGACTTCTCGACGATTCCGGCCTTGACGCCCAGATCGACCAGCTCGCCCATCTTGGAGATGCCTTCGCCGTACATGATGTCGAATTCCACCGTGCGGAATGGCGGCGCCACCTTGTTCTTGACCACCTTCACCCGGGTCTGGTTGCCGACCACCTCTTCCTTGTCCTTGATCTGGCCGATGCGGCGGATATCGAGGCGGACCGAGGCGTAGAACTTCAGGGCGTTGCCGCCGGTGGTGGTCTCCGGGCTGCCGAACATGACGCCGATCTTCATGCGGATCTGGTTGATGAAGATGACCATGCAGTTGGAGCGGGAGATCGAGCCGGTCAGCTTGCGCAGCGCCTGGCTCATCAGCCGCGCCTGCAGGCCCACATGCGAATCGCCCATCTCGCCTTCCAGCTCGGCGCGCGGCGTCAGCGCGGCCACGCTGTCGATGACCAGCACGCCGACCGCGCCCGAGCGGACCAGCGTGTCGGCGATCTCCAGCGCCTGCTCACCCGTGTCGGGCTGGGAAATCAGCAGTTCGGGCACATCGCAGCCCAGCTTGCGCGCGTAGTTGGGATCGAGCGCGTGCTCGGCGTCGATGAACGCGGCGATGCCGCCGCGCTTCTGCACTTCGGCCACCACATGCAGCGCCAGCGTGGTCTTGCCCGAGCTTTCCGGGCCGTAGATCTCGATGATGCGGCCCTTGGGCAGGCCGCCGATGCCAAGCGCGATATCGAGGCCCAGCGAACCGGTCGGCACGGACTCGACGTCGACCGAGGCCTCCTTCTGCCCCAGCTTCATCACCGAACCCTTGCCGAACGCGCGTTCGATCTGGCTCAGCGCCGCGTCCAGAGCTTTCTGCTTGTCCATGGTATCCCGATTGATGAGCTGAAGAGTGGCCGACATGGCTTGATCCCTCTGTTATTCCACACGCCTATGATCGATTCAACGAGGGATATGTACCTGTTTTGTTCCATTTGCGCAACCCCCTTTTAAATCATTGATTTAAAATAATTATCCCATTTATGTTCCTGATATGTCCGGAATCGGAACGTCCGGAACGCGGCGCCACAAAAGAAAAGGCCGGTCCTGGGACCGGCCTTTCGACTTTTACCTCTCCCCAGGGCGTCAGTCGTCTCGGTGCACGCGCTCCTTGCGCTCATGCGCTTCCTGCGCCTCGAGCGTCATGGTCGCGACCGGACGCGCCTCGAGCCGCTTCAGGCCGATGGGCTCGCCGGTGACTTCGCAATAGCCGTATTCGCCGGTTTCGATCCGCCGCAGCGCCGCGTCGATCTTGGAGATCAGCTTGCGCTGGCGGTCGCGGGTGCGCAGCTCGAGCGACCAGTCGGTCTCGGTGGAGGCGCGGTCGGCGAGGTCGGGTTCCTGGATGCCGCCTTCCTGGAGCTGGTCCAGAGTCTCGCGGCTTTCGCGCAGGATCTCGGTCTTCCAGTCCAGCAGCTTCTTCTTGAAGTAGGCCAGCTGGGTGGGATTCATGAATTCTTCGTCGGAGGAAGGCTCGTAACCTTCAGGGAGTTTGATGCCGTTGGCCTTGTGACCAGAGACCGGAGAGTCTTTTTGATCCACAATCTTGTCCACGTGCTCTAACCCCGCCCATACAGTTTATGGAGGCCTATTTAGCGGGCAGACATATACTCAACGTGAAAATTCGCCGCAACCGCTTTTACGCGCCATTCACGGATAGGCATGCAAATTTCACACCTTGACAAATCCGACTTGGGAAACCGATGCGCGACCGCCGTCGCGCGGGCAAAAGCCGTGCGGCCATCAGGACATAATCCGGAAATGTTACCGCGAGGATAAGGCCAGCCTTAGGCCGGCCAGCGAACATCACGGCAGGCATGGCGCGCCGATCGAGCAGGCCCGCGATCGAACGGGCCGCGTCCACCCGCAGCCCCACGCCGGCGCTTTCCCGGGAACGCCGATCCTTATTTCTTGATCCCCCCCTCAGGCACGCCTAATTTGCGGGACAACAACAGCTTTCATCCGGAAAAGATTCCATGAAATTCAAAGGCACCGACAGCTACATCGCCACCCAGGACCTGAAGGTGGCGGTGAACGCGGCGATCACCCTGCAGCGCCCCCTGCTGATCAAGGGCGAGCCGGGCACCGGCAAGACCGTGCTGGCCATCGAGGTCGCAAAGGCGCTGAACAAACCGCTGATCCAGTGGCACATCAAGTCGACCACCAAGGCACAGCAGGGCCTGTACGAGTACGATGCCGTGTCGCGCCTGCGCGACAGCCAGCTGGGCGACGCCAAGGTCCACGACATCTCCAACTACATCATCAAGGGCAAGCTGTGGGACGCCTTCACCGGCGATGAGTCTCCGGTGCTGCTGATCGACGAGATCGACAAGGCCGATATCGAGTTCCCGAACGATCTGCTGCTAGAACTCGACCGCATGGAGTTCTTCGTCTACGAGACCCAGGAACGCGTCATCGCCATCAACCGGCCGATCGTGATCATCACCTCGAACAACGAGAAGGAACTGCCGGATGCCTTCCTGCGCCGCTGCTTCTTCCACTACATCCAGTTCCCCGATCCGGACACGATGAAGGAAATCATCGACGTCCACTTCCCGGACATCCAGAAGAAGCTGGTCAGCGAGGCGCTGCGCATCTTCTACGAGATCCGCGACGTGCCCGGCCTGAAGAAGAAGCCGTCCACGTCCGAGCTGCTCGACTGGCTAAAGCTGCTGATGGCCGAGGACATGACGCCGGAGATGCTGCGCGAGCGCGATCCCAACAAGCTGATCCCGCCGCTGCACGGCGCGCTGCTGAAAAACGAGCAGGACGTTCACCTGTTCGAGCGCCTGGCTTTCCTCAGCCGCCGCCAGAGCTAGACGCGGGCATCATTCCCTCTCCCTCTGGGAGAGGGTTAGGGTGAGGGGCGATGGTCGTCACGGTCAGGGACCTCAAACCGGTAGCGCGTCGTCTTAGGCGCGACATGACGGACGTAGAGAGGAAACTATGGCGCGTGCTTCGCAACAGGCAACTGGACGGGCTGAAGTTCAGGCGCCAGGAGCCCTGCTATGGCTATATCGCCGATTTCTTGTGTGAGAATCCCAAGCTCATCGTCGAGCTTGACGGACGCCAGCATACGGAGGAAGGCGACGCGGAACGGACAAAGAGGCTGGAACAGGCGGGATACGCCGTGATCCGCTTCTCCAACTATGATGTGCTTTTCAACCTGGAAGGCGTAACAATCAGTATCAGCTTAGCGGCGAAGGCCGTTGCCCATCAGCAGCAACGCCCCTCACCCTACCCTCTCCCAGAGGGAGAGGGGTTTTGCGCCGGAGACTAGATCATGTTCACCAACTTCTTCTACGAACTGAAGGAAGCGAAGGTTCCCGTGACCCTGCGGGAATACCTCACCCTGCTGGAGGCGCTCGACAAGGGCGTCGCCGAATACAAGGTGGAGGACTTCTACTACCTGTCCCGCGCCGTGCTGGTGAAGGACGAGAAGAACCTGGACAAGTTCGACCGGGTGTTCGGCAAGTGCTTCGAGGGCATCGAGTTCAGCGGCGACGCCGAGAAGATCGACATCCCCGAGGACTGGCTGAAGCAGCTGGTGGAAAAATTCTTCACCGAGGAGGAGAAGGCCGCGCTCGAGGCCATGGACTGGGACGAGCTGATGGAAACCCTCAAGAAGCGCATGGAAGAGCAGAAGGCGCGGCACGAGGGCGGCAACAAGTGGATCGGCACGTCCGGCACCTCGCCCTATGGCGCCTATGGCTACAATCCGGCGGGCGTGCGCATCGGCCAGAAGGAAAGCCGCAACCAAAAGGCGGTCAAGGTCTGGGACAAGCGCGAGTTCAAGAACCTCGACGACAATGTCGAGCTCGGCACCCGCAACATCAAGGTGGCGCTGCGCCGCCTGCGCCGCTGGGCGCGCGAGGGCAACGCCGACGAGCTCGACCTGCCGGACACCATCCGCGCCACCGCCAAGAACGCCGGCTACCTGGACCTGAAGATGGTCCCCGAGCGGCACAACAACGTGAAAGTGCTGCTGTTCTTCGACGTCGGCGGCTCCATGGACCCGCACATCCGCGTCTGCCAGGAGCTGTTCTCGGCCGCCCGGTCCGAGTTCAAGAACATGGAGTATTTCTACTTCCACAACTGCGTGTACGAGGAAGTCTGGCAGGACAATGTCCGCCGCCGTGCCGACAAGCTCAACACCTTCCAGGTGCTGCACACCTACCCGCACGACTACAAGGTCATCTTCGTCGGCGACGCCACCATGAGCCCCTACGAAATCGTCCATCCGGGCGGCTCGGTGGAGCACTGGAACGAGGAGTCCGGCGAGGTGTGGATGCACCGCATCCTCAACGTCTATCACAAGGCGGTCTGGCTCAATCCGGTGCCCGAGGGCTACTGGGAAACTTCGCCGTCCGTGCGCCTGATGAAGCAGATCATGGGCCACCGCATGTTCCCGATGACCCTTGCCGGGCTCGAGAACGCGATGAAGGCACTAAGCCGCTAAGCTGACGTTTCCGTCAGGAAGGAGAGCCTCGAGATGCTCAGGGGCAAGGTGCGCGCACCGGAGATCGACCGTCCCGGCCTGGAGTGGTTCAACGTCGAGCGGCCATTGTCGCTCAAGGATCTGGAGGGCAAGGTCGTCCTGCTGGATTTCTGGACCTTCTGCTGCATCAACTGCATCCACGTGCTGCCGACGCTGGCGATCCTGGAAGAGGCATTTCCCGAAGAGGTCGTGGTGATCGGGGTGCACTCGCCCAAGTTCGAGGCCGAGAAGAATTCCGACAATTTGCGCAACGCCATCGCCCGCTACGGCATCACCCATCCGGTGATCCAGGACACGGAACACGAGCTGTGGCGGCAATATGCCGTCCGGGCGTGGCCGACCATCGTCTTCCTCGCGCCGGACGGCACGGTGCTGGGCCAGACGTCGGGCGAGCCGTCGCGGGACAAGCTGCTGCGCTTCGTCGCCGACCTGCTGCAGCAGGCCGCCGACGCCGAGCAACTCCGCCCCTCGCTGCTGGCGCTTGCGTCCGAACCCCGCCCGGCGGGTGCATTCTCATTCCCGGGAAAGATGCGCCGCGTGCCGGGCACGGCGCTTTGGGCGCTGGCCGACGCCGGCCATAACCAGATTGTGCTGCTGGACGAGGACGGCGAGACCGTCCGCCGCATCGGATCGGGCACGGCCGGGTTCGACGACGGCACCGCCGAGGACGCCCAGTTCAGCGCACCGCAGGGACTGGCCTGCGACGACGGCGCCATCTATGTGGCCGACACCGGCAACCACGCCATCCGCCGCATCGATCTCGAGGCAGGCACCGTCGAGACGCTGGCCGGCACCGGCGACCGCGGCACGATCCTCGCCGGCGTGCACGACGCCGGGACGACCGCCCTCGCCTCGCCGTGGGATCTGGCAGTGGCGGGCGGTGCGGTCTATTTCGCCAATGCGGGCACTCATCAGATCGGGGTGCTCGACATATTCGCCTCCAACGTCTACCCGATCGCCGGCAGCGGCGCCGAGGACATTACCGACGGCCCGGCGCTGGAGGCCGCTCTCGCCCAGCCCAGCGGCCTGGCGCTCAGCCCCGATCACGGCACGCTCTATTTCGCCGACAGCGAGACCTCGTCGGTCCGGGCACTCGGCCTGCGCGAGCCGCGCATGGTGTCGACGCTGGTGGGCGCCGGCCTGTTCGAATTCGGCCACATCAACGGCCCGTTCGCCGAGGCGCGGCTGCAGCATGCGCTGGGCGTCGACCTGCTGGCCGATGGCAGCCCGATCGTCGCCGACAGCTACAACGGCGCCGTCCGCGTGCTGGACCTGGCCTCAGGCGAGGCCGCCGACCTGGACGACGGCGCCTATACCTGCACCGATCCGCTGTGCATCCAGGCCGCCGAGCCGGCCGGCGTCACCGTGGCCGAGGACGGCCGGATTTTCCTGGTGGACACCAACAACCACCGGGTGCTGGTCTATCATCCGGAGAACCTGACCTACAGGACGTGGGCCGCCTGATCACCGGTTGATCACGGCAACGCCGAAAATCCAGCCGTGGAAATACAGGATCACGGCATAGACCACGACACCAGCCACGATCTTGCCCCAGCCGATTTCGCCCATCTTCAGGGTGTTTCGCCCCTGCATGATGGCGAGAAACGGCGTGCGCGACGTCTTTGCGGCGAACCTCGCCCAGCCTTCCGGGTCGCGCTTCTGCCGCTTGGCGTCGATGTTGGCCATGCCGATCACCGAGACCAGAAGGAAGGTGCCGAAGAAGATAAGCGAGCCCAGGTCGCCATTGGCCAGCAGATGCGCCAGCGCCCACAGGGTGACGCCGACCAGGAACGGATGCCGGGTGATCCGCACGATGCCCTTCGCCGGGTCTTCCTGGGCGAGCAGGCCCTCCTGCTGCATGGCGGTCGGGTTCGGCGTCGCGACGCCGATGACGACATACAGCAACGCCAGGAATACCAGCAGCATGGCGATGCCATGGCCGGCATTTCCCAGATTCCACAGATATTTGGAGCCTGTTTCGGAGACAGTGTTGTAGCTCATTGCCATCCAGACGATGGCGCCCAGCGACGCCACGGCGAACAGGCCGCGATAAGGCTTTTCGCCGATGACGCCGATGATGGCGCCGCGCAGGCCGGTCCCGGATATCAGCGAATGGATCAGAAAGAACAAGGCGCAGGCGGCGATGAGGCTGGTCATGGCTGTCTCCCCGTGGTTGCGAGCCGCGCATCCCCGAGCGCGGCGATAATGGTCCGGCGCTGTCGGACCACCGATATTGTCCTTGCGGCTCCCCAGTCCACCTCGATATGCAGTATCGTGCAGAGCGGGTAGCATGATACGACCTTATCGCGAAGCTAACAACGTATCGCCAAAAATCCCGCTGACTATCGGAAATCATTAGACTTCGCCGATTGACCAGCAACCGGGGTTGGAGGAAAATCGCGGATCGGACGCGATGGAGGGTCAGTGGCGCAGAGCGACGGCGACGGGGCGAACGCGAGGACGGTTCAGGGTCGGCTGGCGGAGAGCGCGGCGCGCCCGCTGCTGATCGGCGCCGCCGCGATCTCCGCCCTGTGGCTGATCCTGTGCGCGGTCTACCTGCTGGCGCTGCGCGACCCGTCGGCCTACCTGACGCTCGAGCAGGGAATCCTTTACGGGATGGCCGCGGTGCTGCCGGTCATGGCCGTCTGGCTGCTTGCCATCGGCCTCGTCCAGATGCGGGCGCTGACCCATACCAGCCGGCTGATCAACGACAGCCTGCTTGCCATGACCTATCCCGGCGACGATGCCCAGCAGCGCGTCGCCGGGCTGGTCCGCACCCTCAAGTCGCAGGCCGCCGAACTGTCCAAGGCCAGCGACATGGCGCGCGACCGCACCGAGGCCATGGAGCGGACGCTGCAGCGCCAGATGGAGGCGCTGGCCCAGGCGTCGGCCAGCGTCGACAAGGGCAGCGGCGAGGCCAGCGCGGCGCTGACGGCGCAGGCAACGGCGCTCGACGGCGCGCTCGAGGCTTTGCGCCAGCGTGCCAATGGCATCGAGACCGCCATCGCCGGCGCGGCGGAAACCCTGTCGCGCATCTCCAGCCAGTCACTTGAGAGCGCGCGCTCGGCCCAGACCGCTCTCGCCAGCCGCTCGGAGGATCTGCTGAGCGCCGCCGAACGCGCCGCGCGGCGTACCGAGACGATCAGCGAGACCTATGCGGGCATCGTCGGCCGGCTGGACGAGGCCACCGGCACGGCGGCGCGGCAGATCGACGCGATCAACCTGGGCTATGAGAACCAGGCCCAGGCCATGCTGGCCGCGGGCGATGCGCTGGCGGCGAAGATGCGCGACATCACCGAGCTGGCGCGCCGGGAAGTCGCCGCCATCGAAGAGGCCGGCGAGC
>CALQFM020000073.1 GCA_943329845.2 Candidatus Kuenenia stuttgartensis
ACTACCGCAGCCGCTGCTCGTTCCCGAAGATCATTCGAATAGGGTCTCGCCATCCCGGCTGGCCTCCATCCCCAGCCAACAGGTTGAATCAGAATTCAACCGACTTGGGAATCCCCTTTCGATTCAATCATTCAGGAATCGAGTCTAGGTACCGGTCCGCGTTTACCCGCGCATATTCTGCGGGCACGTTTCCGTGCCAGGCATCGCCAGTGGAAAAGCGGTCAGTGCGACAGCAGCACCGGCAGGAACGGCGCCTTCAGCACCTCTCTCGTCACGCCGCCAAGCACGAATTCCTGCAGGCGCGAATGACCGTAGGCACCCATGACGATCAGGTCCGCGCCGTTGCTGCGCGCATATGTCTCGAGCGCCTCGTGGACAGTCTGACTGCCTCTTGCGCGCTGGTGAAACCTGGCGCCGATGTCCAGACGCTCGAGATGACGCTCAAGCGCCTCGGCGCTGGCGTGCCGGGGCGCGCCATCATCCGTAACGTGCAGCACCGTGACGTTTGCCGCCTGGCGCAGGATGGGCATGGCGTCCGCGAGGGCCCGCGCCGCCTCGCGGCTGAAATCCCAGGCAACGACGACGTTCGCCATGGCGCTTGCCGGCGCCGCCCGCGGCAGGACCAGCAGCGGCCTGCCGGAGCCGAATACGACGCCTTCGACACAGTTGCGCGCGGCAGGATCGTCGTCGCCCAGCACGAACACCGTGAGGTCGTGCAAGCGCGCGCGCCGCGCCAGCACGCCCGCGAGCTCGCCGGCCGCCACTTGGATGATCTCGGAATCGCATCCAACGCCTGCCACCGCGGCCTGGTGCGACAGCCGGCCCAGCTGATCTTCGACGCGGGTGCGCTGGGCCTCTTCAGCGTCCCGGAACGCCTGGGACATGAAGACCACGGCATCGGTGTACATGAAGACGGGCTGGGCAAAATCGATCTGGATCCCCAGCCCCGAGACGGCACCGCCCAATCTTGCCGCCGTCGCGGCGACCTTCTCCAGCGTGGCGACGTCGTCCGACTCAGGCACGTTCATCAAAGGCACGAGCATGTCGCGAAACATCACAGGTCTCCCGGGTTGGTTGCGCCAACCCTAGGGCCTGGCGGCGGCTTGACATTGATCGGCGTCAACCGGCGTCGGTTTCCGAACCGAGGCCCGCACGTCGCGCCCATTCCAAGCCATCCTCCGTCACCCCAAAGGGCCGGTACTCGCAGCCGATCCAGCCATCATAGCCCAGATCGCGGATGGTGCCGAGCACGTGCGCCAGGTCGAGTTCGCCCGTGTCCGGTTCGTGCCGGTCGGGGACGCCGGCGATCTGCATGTGGCGGATGACCGGCATCATCGACCGCAATCCGACGGTGACGTCGCCATGGATGATCTGGCGGTGATAGAGGTCGAACTGCAGGCGGATGCCGCCGACCGCCGTCAGCACCTCGACGGCGGCGTCGAAATCGGCAAGGAAATAGCCCGGCATGTCGCGGCGGTTGATCGGCTCGATCAGCGGCGTCACGCCATGCGGCTCGAACCGGCGCGCGGCATATTCCAGGTTGCCCAGGTAGGCCGATTCAGCCTCCGGCCCGCTGGCGACGCCGGCCATGATGTGGATCCGCGGGCATCCCAGCGCCTCGGCGTAGCGCAGCGCGTCATCAACCGAGGCGCGGAACTCTGTTTCCCGTCCCGGCACGGCGGCCAGGCCGCGGTCGCCCGCCGCCCAGTCGCCCGGCGGCATGTTGAACAGCACCTGCTCCAGGCCGTGATCGTGGAGCCGGGCGGCCAGCTCCTTTGGATCATGGTCGTAGGGAAACAGATATTCGACGCCGGTGAAGCCCACCCTCGCCGCCCGTTCGAACCGGTCGAGGAAACCGACCTCGCCGAACTGGAAGCTCAGGTTGGCGGCCAGCCGGAACATCACCCGCGCCCGATGAACGGCATCAGTGTCGCCATGATCGTCAGTGACGGCACGTTGGTGTCGAGCGACAGGCTGTCCATGAACACGATGGCGCGGGCCACATCGTCCACATGCATCAGCTTCTCGGGCCTGGTGGAGCCGTCCGGTTGCAGCATGCCGATCGCCATCTGGCTGGTCAGGCCGGTCGCCGCGTTGCCGATGTCGATCTGGCTGCACGCGATGTTGTACGCCCTTCCGTCCAGCGCCGTCGCCTTGGTCAGGCCGCTGACGCCGTGCTTGGTGGCCGCGTAGGGCGACGAATGGGGCCGCGGCACATGGGCCGAGATGGAGCCGTTGTTGATGATCCGCCCGCCCTGCGGATCCTGATTGCGCATGATCCGGAAAGCGTGCTGGGTGCACAGGAAAGTGCCAGTCAGATTGGCGCCGACGACGCGCATCCAGTCCTTGTAGCTGACCTCGTCGATCGACACCGGGACCGACCCGCCGCCCGCGTTGTTGAACAGCAGGTCGAGCCGGCCGAAGCGCTGCGTCAGGCCGGCGAACACGGCCTCGACCGCGTCCGGATCGGATACATCGCCGGGCAGGATCAGTGTTCGTTTACCGTCCGGATCCTTCGCGGCGGCGGCCTCTTCGAGCTTCTCGCGCTTGCGCCCATTGAACGCGACCCGGTAGCCGGCGTCGAGCAGCGCCCAGGCCGTCGCCCGGCCGATGCCGCTGCCGGCGCCGGTGACAAGAGCGACCTTGCCCTCGCCCGCCATCTAGTTGGCCCTGTAGCCGATGTGCAGTTCCTCGAGGGCGTGTACGACGAAGTTGGGCTGGTGGCGGAAGTCGTTCCTGCCGGGGATGAACCACATTTCGTCGATTCGGTCGACGATGGCCTTGAAGCCCCAGTACAGCTCGCGCCGGGCGAGCGGCGCGCCCATGCAGTGATGGACGCCGCCGCCAAACGCCAGGTGCGTCGCGGCATTGGCGCGCTCCAGGTCCAGCCTGTCCGGGTTGGGAAAGTGCTCCTCGTCGCGGTTGCCGGCGGTGTAGCGGACATAGAGCACAGAACCCTTCGGCACGAAGGTCCCGGCCAGTTCGCAATCCTTCTGGGCGATCCGGACCATGGTATGCGCCGGCGATTCCAGGCGCAGCACTTCCTCGATGAAGGTGCGCATGTACTTGTCAGGGTCGCCCTTCAGCAATTGCCAGGCGTCCGGATTCTCGATCAGCAGCTTGATGCCCGCAGACAGCGCGTTGGTCGTGGTTTCCGAGCCTCCGCCGAAACCATCGGACATGATCTCGGCATGCAGCTCGTGGTCGTTCAGCGGCCGGCCCCATTCGGGAATAACCACGTTGACCAGGTCGGACAGCAGCGTATCGTCCGGCTCGCGGCGCAGGCGCTCGAAGATCGGCTGGAAATAATGCTGCATCTCCACTTCCAGCTCGACGCTGCGCAGATCCTCTTCCTCGGTCTGCATGCGGCCGATGCGCTTGATCCAGGCATCGGTCCAGCGCTTGATGTCCCACATGTCCTCGATGCGTCCGCCCATCTGCTTGATAATGACGATCAGCGGCAGCGGCACGGCGAAAGCATGCACGAAATCGCACTCGTTGCCGGCGGCGATGAAGTCGTCAGCCAGCTTGTAGGCGGTCTCCTCGACGAACGGGTCCATGGCCTTGATGCGGCTGGCGCGAAACGCCTGCTCGAACAGGCCGCGCATCTGCTTGTGGTTGGGATCGTCGCGGCCCGCCAGCGTCCGCGCCGGCACCCAGCCCTTCTCCTCGAATTTGGCGATCATCCGCCGCATCTTCTCCTGCTGGATGGGCATGTCCTCCTGGCTCTTGGAGTTGGAGAAATTGGCAGGGTCCATGATGACCTGGCGGATAACGTCGTAGCGCGACACCGCGAAGCCGCCGAGCTTGTCGTTCCACCACACCGGCGCCTGCTCGCGCAGCACCTTGTTGGCCATGTGTGGACAGTCGAGCACGTCCTTGTGCAGCAGGTCGACCTGCTCGGGCGCGGACGGCCTTACCGGATCAAATGTGGCCGGATCGAATGTGGTGCTCATGACGGCGTCTCCCCTGTGCTTCCCCCAGGCAGGCTAGCACAGCCCGTCTGGCGGACAACACGGAAGTCACGCCCGCATGTAGCCTCCGTTCCAGTTCCTCAGCTTGGTATAGGTGGCCTCCAGCACCTGTCCGATCGCCTCCCGGGTCGCACCCAGCGTGGCTGGATAGAGGATCTGGCTCATCATCATGACGGTAAAATCGAGGAGTTGGTCCGAGGTGATCTCGTCCCGCGACCACAGGATTGTGATGGGCCCCTGATCCACGAGCATCAGCCGCACAAGGAAGTCCACATCGGCCCAGGGCGCCAGCTCGCCCATCTCGGCAATCTCCTGGATCGCCCGGCGGTGATACTTCATGTAGGCATCCTCGATGGTGAAGGCACCGGGCTGCGCGTTGAGGATGGGCGCCACCGACTTGGTGAGGTTCGGCACTTCCAGCGCGCCGCGCCATTGCTTCTCGACGATCATCATGAGCCGGTCGAATCCGACCTTGCCGGTGTCCCGGTCCAGGCCTTCAAACACCAGCCGGGCGCGCTCCTCGATGGCCTTGACCAGCAGATCATCCTTGCTGCCATAGATGTCGTAGAGCGTCTTCAGCGCCACGCCGGATCGATCGGCCAGGTCCCGCATGGTCACGCCGTTATAGCCGCGCTCTTCCATGAGTTCGCGGGCGCGCGACAGGATGGTCGCGCGGCGCATGATCTGTCGTTCGCTCAGCCCCCTTGCCACCCATCCCCTCCAGCTGCCCGACGAAACTATAACAGCGTTAAAAAATATTCACAAATTCCCATGAAACGAGTTCACAGAAACGAATTAGAACTATAACGCGTTATGGTTCTCCTATTGACTCGGTCACCATTCGGGCAAATGCTGATCCTGTTGGGCGAGAAGGTGCGGCCACCCGTTTCAGCCGGTCGGATCGCACGGGCCAACCGCCATTTGCAGTGGCTCTCGCCGACACACCACACGCCTTCTGGGGAGACGGCGTGGGGACTGGATGCAAATCGGGGAGACAATGCATGTTCTTGCGACTGGGGAAGCTCGCTACGCCTTTAACCCTTGGCCTCTGTGCCGCCGCGATCGCGGCACCCGCCACCGCCCAGGAAGGGCCGTCGCCCGCCCAGGGCCACCAACTGGAAACCGTGATCAGCACGGCGCGCCAACGACAGGAAGAACTGAAAGACATTCCGGTAGTGGCGACCGCGTTCACACCCGCGGCGCTCGAACGATACGCGATCGATGACCTGCAGAAAGTGGCTCAGGCCACACCCCAGATGATCATCGGCAATGGATCGAGCGGCGCCGGCCCGGTGCTGTACATCCGCGGTGTCGGCTCGAACGGCGGCAGCGCAGGCTTCGACCCGGCTGTCGGCATCGTCATCGACGGCGTGTTCTATTCACGCGGGCGCTTCGTCATGCAGGGCTTTTTCGACATGGCCGGCGTGGAGGTACTGAAAGGCCCGCAGGCGCTGTACTACGGCAAGAACAACTCGGCCGGCCTGATCTCGATGCGCACCGCCAATCCAGGCGACTCCTTCGAGGCGCTGGCCCGCGTCGGCTACGAGTTCGAAGCCGACGAGATCATGTCCGAGGCCGTGGTCTCCGCCCCCCTGTCCGACAAGTTCGGCATCCGTCTGGCCGTTCGCTACAGCGACATGAAGGGCTGGATGCGCAACGACCCGCAGCCCCGGAGCGGCGTCGATCCGCTCGGCTTCGACCTGCCCGGCACGTCGCATCCGCGCACGCCGGGCGAGGAAGAACTGCTCGGCCGCCTGACCTTGCGCTGGACTCCGACCGACAACCTCGAAGCCATCATCAAGGTCAACGGCGCGCGCAACTCGGACAATGGCCGTATAATCGGTTCGCAGATCTCGATCTGCAATGGACCGGGCGGGCGGCCTCAGCCCATCTTCGGCGTCGTGGAACCGTTCGACGATTGCAAGCAGAACTTCCGCCAGTCCATCGGCGACTATCCCGCCGGGATGCTCGCCGCCGAGCCGCCCGAGTTCGGCGGCGACGGAGAGCTGTTCACCAAATACAAGTCGCTCGCCGTTTCAGGCAACGTCACCTATACCGCCGACAACGTCACCGTGACCTCGGTGACCGGCTACATCCACTTCAACACGCGGTACCTGTCCAATGCCGATTTTTCGTCGGTGGGCCAGATTCCGTTCTTCGAAAGCGAGAACTACAGCGCGTTCAGCCAGGAGTTGCGCGTGCTGTCCACTTTCGACGGCCCCGTGAACTTCATGGTCGGCGCCTACTACCAGGACGTCGACTTTACGTTCCGCAACTCGTCCAAGGTGGCGCCGCTGCCACCGGATCCGGTGACCGGCCGCTACTTTACCTGGGACAAGAATTCAGTCACCGACGGCAAGACCTGGTCGGCCTACGCGGAGGCGATCTGGAACATTACGGACCAGATCGAACTCGCCGGCGGCGCCCGCTACACCAAGGAAACCAAGAAGGCGCTGTTTACACCGAGCTACATCCACAGCTTCCTGGTGCCCGCGGTATTCGACCCCCGCCAGATCTTCAACCGGTTCAGCGACTCGAACGTGTCACCACAGGTGACGCTGACGTGGCGGCCAACGGACGAATGGACCCTGTTCGCCGCCTACAAGACCGGCTTCAAGTCGGGCGGCGTCGATGCCAGCCATATTCCCGGCGTCGGCTTCGACGACGCCGACCTCGTCTTCAAGAGCGAGGAAGCGGAAGGCTTCGAGGTCGGCGCCAAGGCGTCGCTCCTGGACAATCGGCTGCGCACTAACCTGACGCTGTACTACTACACCTTCGACAACCTTCAGGTGCAGCAGCTCAATCCGATCACCACCGTTTTCTTCATCGGCAACGCCGCCAAGGCCCGCACCCAGGGTGTGGAATGGGATTTCGACTGGCTGGTGGCCGAGCCCCTCACCCTCCGTGGCGCGGTGGCCTACAACAAGGGCCGCTACGTGGAATTCTTCGCCAACTGCTATGGCGGACAGACAGTCGAGGAAGGTTGCAACCATGACGTCAATCCGGCCTCCGGCCTGCCCACGACACAGGATCGTGCCGGTGACCAGCGCGTCCGCTCGCCGGACTGGTATGCGAGCCTCGGCTTCACCTATGAAATTCCGGTGTTCAATGGCTGGATAGCAGCCTTCTCCGCCGATGGAATATACTCCAGCGGCTACGGGCTCGACGAGCAAGGCACTCCCGGCGGCAGGCAGAAGCACTATGTCACGCTCGACGCCAATCTGCGTCTGAGCGACGACAAGGACCGCTGGGAGTTCTCGCTGATCGGGCGGAACCTGACGAACGAGGCGATCGCCACCTTCGGCAACGCCCGTCCCCTCACCGGCGGCACCGCCGGCCTGCATGAAGGCGCCCCGGGCGCCGGCATCCCGACCGACTTCACCGTCGGAGTCCAGAGGGGCCGACAGATCATGCTGCAGGCAACCTATCGCTTCCACTGAGCGGCCAACCCACGGAGATCGCCATGACATCCCAACCAATCGGCCAGACGGCGTCGAAATGTCCCATGAATCTCGGTGAGGTGGACCTGTTCGCGCCGGGCGCGCAAGAGCACTGGTTCAACGCCTACCGCATCCTCCACGCCGAAGCGCCCGTCTACCATATTCCCGGCGGCGGCGAGCGGCCGGGCACCGACGCCTTCATCCTGACCAAGTACGAGGACATCGCCGCCGTGGTCCGCGACCCCAAGCGGTTCGTGACCGGCGACAACAGCGGCTTCCAGGAACACGAAATGGAGGTGTTCAAGGAGCGCGGCTTCGGCGACGCGGCCAGCGCCGCCCGGACCCTGCGCCCGACCATCGAGCACCACATGCAGCACCGGCAGCAGCTGACGGACCCGTGGGTCGGCGCCGTGGGCGCCAACCGGCACCGGGACATGATCACCGAAGTCGCAGAAGGTCTGATCGACCGGTGGATCGACGACGATGAAGTGTCCTTCGTTCCCGCATTCGCCAAGCCGCTGCCGCAGACGGTGATCACCAAGATCCTGGGATTCCCGCTCGCGGACATGCCGATGCTGCGGGAATGGGAGGAAGCGCAGGTGCGCCGTTTCGTCTTCGGCGCCACCCACCGCAGCCTGCTGACGCCCGAGGAGGAGCGCCGCAATGCGGAGATCCTGGTGCAGTTCCAGCAATACATCCAGGACCGCGTGACCGAGAAGCGGCGCAATCCCCAGGACGACATGACGACGTTCCTGACCCAGGTGCGCTACGGCGACGACCAGCGCCTGCTGACCGATGGCGAGGTGATCAGCGTCGTCTACGGGATGCATATCGGCGGCAATGAAACCACCCAGTATGCGCTGACGGCCCAGGCCCAGTTGCTGGCGCAGCAGCCGTCGCTGTTCGCGGAATTGAAGGCCGACCGGTCCAAAGTCCGCGCCTTCGTCGAGGAATCCCTCAGGCTGCTGGCGCCCACCCAGGGCCTGTCGAGCCGGACCGCCATGGAGGACGCGGAGTTCCGCGGGATCAAGATTCCGAAGGGTTCGCTCCTCCACCTGCGCTATGGCGCCGGCAATCGCGACGAGGAGAACTTCCCGCACGCCGACACGATCGACCTGGAACGGCCCACGCTCGGCCGTCACCTGACGTTCTCTCAGGGGCCGCGCATCTGTCCCGGTGCCGGCCTGTCGCGGCTGGAGCAGAACATCGCCATCAACATCTGGCTCGACCGGATCGAGAGCTGGGAACTCGCGGAGAAAAACACCCTGGCGCATCAGCCCGGTATCATGCTCGGCCTTCTGGAGCTGCATCTGCGGTTCAAGAAGGCCTGAAGGAACCGGCCAGCGTTCCCCCCAAGGTTGGCTGACCGGCTCCGCCAGACCTTGGCCGCTCGCTTGACACCGGCCCGGCCCGCTGGTCGGATGATCGGGTTGTAAACGCCTCGGGGAGGATGGCCATGGCCGACACGGAACAGCTTGCGCGCCGGATCGAGGCGCTGGAGCGCCGGGTTCTGGACCGGCCCATGACCGAAGCGGTCAGCTACAGCGCCGGATGACGCGTTTCCTGCCGGACGAGCCGTTTCCGGCCTACGCCTATACACCGGGGCGCGATCCCCATCCGGTCCGCGACAGGCGCGGCCACAGCTACGGTGTCCAGTCCCCTGCCACGCCGGCCCCAGATCCCCGGCGCTGGCGCGACAGCCACGACTACCTGCGCGGTATCGATCTGTTCAACGCCGGCTATTACTGGGAGGCGCACGAATCCTGGGAAGGCCTGTGGAACGCCAGCGCGCAAGCCGGATCCACCGCGATGCTCCTGCAAGCCCTGATCGCGCTCGCCGCGGCCGGCCTCAAGCTGCGCGCCGGAAACGACATCGGCACCGCCGCCCACGCGAGACGGGCGGACGGGTTGCTGGAGAAAGTGGTCGGCGAGGCAGGCCCGCGGTTCATGGGCCTCGACATCTCGTCCTTGCAGCAGGAAGCCCGTGCCATCCCGGAGCGGGCCGCTGCACCCGGGCTGGCCGTGCTGGGCTTCATGCTGCGGCCCGAGTGATCGAGCAGGGTCGTCGGTCGATGCCGCGGGCGGCCATGTGTATGGCTCGTTGACGGGCCGATGACCTGTTGCGGCGCCGCCTGCTCATGGGCTGATTGTCACGCCCTCGGTCAGGTGATCCGCGTAGCCCTGGAGGAATACCGGGTCTGCGAAGGTCATCCGGACGCGGACCGACTGGAACTTCCAGCCGCTCTTCGTGCGCACATAGGTGTCTGTATAGATGTTCGACAGGAAAACCGGCGTCGGGCTGGCGTCGGAGACGAACGCGAAGAGACCGGTGAAATTGCCCTTCGCCCTGTCGCCGTCGATCTCGATCACAGGGTTCAGCATGTAATGCATGGCGCATTTCCACTGGGTGGTGAGTTCCTTCATCATCGCCTCGATGGCCGCCGGGCCGATCGCTTCGCCCATGCCCACGTCGAACGACGCATCGTCCGCGAACAGGGCCGCGAATGCCTTCAGGTCGCCCGGCTGGCCGTCGATGATGTTTGCGCCATAGGAGTATTTGTGCCTGAGGGTCTTGATGTCCTCGACATCCTTCAGATGCCGCACCGTGGCTTCGAAATCGTTCATGACGCTTCTCCGTATCTTCCCTGACCAAACGGTCAATTTAATCGGCGCCGAACGCAAGGGAATAATCACCCGCGTCGATCCAGCGGCCGATTGCTCCGGACCCACCGCGCTCACCGGGCGTTGAAGCTTCGAAGGGAGACCTCCTTGAAGATCGCCACCTACAACTTGAACGGCGTGAACGGCCGCCTGCCGCGCCTGCTCGAATGGCTTGAGGAAGCCGAGCCCGACGTGGTCTGCCTGCAGGAGTTGAAGGCGCCGCAAGACCGCTTCCCCGAGGCCGCCATCCGCGATGCCGGCTATGGCTGCATCTGGCACGGCCAGGCGCGCTGGAACGGAGTCGCCATCCTGGCGCGCGGGATGGATCCGATCGAAACCCGGCGCGGCCTGCCCGGCGATCCGAAGGACCTGCACAGCCGGTACATCGAGGCGGCGGTCGACGGGGTGCTGATCGGCGGACTCTACCTGCCCAACGGCAATCCCATGCCCGGTCCGAAATTCGACTACAAGCTGGCCTGGATCGAGCGGCTGATCCTGCACGCGGCGGACCTGATCGCACAGGACATGCCGGTGGTGCTGGCGGGCGATTTCAACATCATCCCGACCGACCGGGATGTCTACAAGCCCGAGCGCTGGCTCGACGACGCCCTGTTCGCGCCGGAGGCGAGGGACGGCTTCCGGCGCCTGCTCGACCAAGGCTGGACCGATGCCATCCGCAAGCTCCATCCGGACGAGACCATCTACACATTCTGGGACTACTGGCGGAACGCCTTTGCCCGCGACGCCGGCGTCCGCATCGATCATCTGCTGCTCAGCCCCAAGGCGGCCAGGCGGCTGCAAGCGGCAGGCGTCGACCGCGAGGTGCGCGGCCGGGAGAAATCCAGCGACCACGCCCCGGCGTGGATCATGCTCGCCGATCGGCCAGCGCGGCGGCCCTGAAACCGAATTCATCCGGCGGACGTTATGGATGACATCAGGGGAACGTATGACCCATCCACAGCTTCTGGCTTTTGCCATCCTCGCCGCCATGATGGGCTTGTTCGTCTGGGGCAGGCTCCGCTACGACCTCGTCGCCGTGCTGGCCCTGCTCGCGTCCGTCGCAGCGGGCACGGTGCCGGTCGACAAGGCCTTCCTAGGCTTCGCCGACGACATCGTCATCATCGTCGGCAGCGCGCTCGTGGTGAGCGCGGCGGTCGCCCGCTCGGGCATCATCGAGACCGCGCTCGCCCGCGTCACCGCCCGAATCCCGTGCGTTCGCTGGCAACTGATGGTGCTGGTGTCGTCGGTGACGTTCCTGTCGGCGCTGGTGAAGAACATCGGCGCGCTGGCCATGCTGATCCCGGCGGCGTTGCGCATGGCCAAGAAGTCGGACGTCTCGCCGTCGGTGTTCCTGATGCCCATGTCGTTCGGCTCCCTGCTGGGCGGGCTGATCACGCTGATCGGCACATCGCCCAACATCATCGTGTCGCGCGTTCGCGAGCAGATGACCGGCGAGCCGTTCGGCATGTTCGACTACACACCAGTCGGCCTGTGCCTGGCGCTGATCGGCATCGTCTTCCTGCGCTTCGGCTACCGGCTGCTGCCGCGCGACCGGCGCGCCGCGCCGACCATGAGCGAGGCGGTCGATATCAAAGACTACGTGACCGAGGCGACGGCGGTCGCAGGATCTTCCGCCATCGGCAAGCACCCCGGCGAGTTCGCGGCGTCCGTCGACGGCGAGGTGGAGGTGGCCGCGATCCTGCGCGCCGGCGGTTCCCGCGAGGCCTATGCACCGATCGAAGAAGGCGACAGGCTGCAGTTGAAGGGCAGCCCCGAGGCCTTGGAGCGCGCGATCGCCAAGGGTGCCCTGGCACTGGTGGGCCATGACCGGACCGTCGACGCGGCGAACCGCGACGTCGGGGTGATCGAGGCGGTGGTGACCCCGGATTCGGTGCTGGCGGGACGCGGCGCGGGACAGATCGAGCTGCACGAGCGCTACGGCGTCAACCTGCTCGCCATTTCGCGGTCCGGCGAGCGGCTGACCCGCAAGCTCAGCGAGACGTGGCTGCAGGCCGGTGACATCATCGTGCTGCAGGGCCCACTGGACATCCTGCCCGAGCAGCTTCGCGGCCTGGGCTGTCTCCCGCTTGCCGAGCGCACCCTGACGCTGGGCAGCGTGAGGCGCGGCCTGCTGCCACTCGGCATCCTGGCGCTTGCCATGGCGCTGACCGCCATGGGCGTCCTGCCGGTCGCCATTGCGTTCTTCGGCGCGGCGGCGCTGGTGATCCTGACGGGCGCATTGCCGCCGCGCGAGGCGTACAACCATGTGGAGTGGCCGATCCTGATCATGCTGGGGGCGCTGATCCCGGTGAGCGAGGCGCTGCAGACCACCGGCGCCACCGACATTGTCGCCAACTGGCTGTCGTCCACCGCCACCATCCTGCCAGCGTGGGGCGCAGTGGCGCTGATCCTGGTGGCGGCCATGGCGGTGACGCCGTTCCTCAACAACGCGGCGACCGTGCTGGTGATGGCGCCGATCGCGGCCACCTTCGCGCAGGATATCGGCCTGCGCCCGGAGGCGTTCCTGATGGCGGTCGCGGTCGGCGCGGGCTGCGACTTCCTGACGCCTATCGGCCACCAGTGCAACACGCTGGTGATGGGACCGGGCGGCTACCGGTTCGGCGACTATTTCCGGCTGGGCGCACCGCTGTCCGTCCTGGTCGTGTTGGCCGGCGTGCCGCTGATCATCACCTTCTGGCCGGTTTAGGACTGGCTGAGGAACCTGAGCAGGCTGCGGCTGGCGAGGAAGTAGTAACCGCCGCCGCGCGTCCGGATGAAGTTCTGCAGCGGCGCCAGCCGCACAGGACCGTCGCGGGTCGGAATGGTGTAGCCGTTCCTGCCTTCGGCGCCCGAGCCGAGCAACGGATCCTCCTCGCACGAAAGCCCGTGAAACGCCGGGCTGCCGAGCCAGGTTTGCTGGATGAACTCGAACTGCCGCTCCAGGTCGCCATTGAGGCACATGAACAGCACACCGGTCTTGCCGTCGCCTTCGTCATAGACCCGGCCGACCCGCAGGATGCGGTGCCGGTTGGTGATGTCGACCTGCTCCTGTGATCCGGGCGCCAGGCTGTCGCGCGGGTTGCCTCGCCGGATATGGGCGCCGAACGGGCAGCGCAGGCCTTCCAGGTCCTCCGCGCCGTAGAGGAAGTCGTTGTCCGGCCGCGCGGGCCGCGGCCCCGCCGGTTCGCGACCCTCGGGAAGCGCGGGCGGAGCGATGGGCGCCGCGCCACCGGCCTGCGTGGCCGAACGCACCGTCTCGTTGGTCAGGCTGGCGCGTGTGCCCGGCTCGTAGGGATGGCGCACCAGCGACGTGCCGTCTTTCCAGCGGCCGACCAGCTTGGCGCCGATCATCTCGCCGCTCACCTGATAGGGCGGCCCCAGGCGGCGCGACACGGCCTTTGCCTGCGCCTCGCAATAGGCCTCGAACGCGTCCACGTCCTGCTCGAGCTGCCGGATGACGAGGAAGCTGCCATTGGCGCCGATGTCGCGCGGTGCATTAACCACGTTCCCGGCCGCCGGACCGGGCCTGGCATCGACCGGCAGCAGGCCGTCCGGGTCGCCGAGTGCGTCCATGGTCGGACCAGGGGGCAGATTGCCGCGGTTGTCCGGATAGCCGAGAATGAACTCGCCCGGCTCGACCATGTGGATCGGATCGGGCCGCCGCAGGCCGCGATAGGTGCCGCGGATCACCGGCTGGGAGACGCCATCGACGAAGCCGAACGGCTCCTTCCGCTCGCCCGGCTCCTTCGGCACCATTTTCAGCGGGATGGTGCGGACATGGACATGTCCGTGCCGGCCCGTCGCCTCCAGCACCGCCGCGCAGGCGGCCTCGACGGCGGCGCCGCTCGGGCCGTAGACCAGCGCCGAGACGTGCGGTGCGGCCTGCCCGCCCCATTTCCAGTATTCCGGCGCGTTCTCGCCGGAGTCGCCGAGGATGCGCGCCCGCGGTTTCGCGGCCATGCCCTGCAGGAACGCCGGCGGGAAACTGTCGAGCGCCTGCCGCGGCAGGCCCAGGATCCCCAGGCCTTCCGGGCTCAGCCCCAGGGTCAGCACGCAGTCGTTCTCGAACCGCCGGCCGTCGTTGAACGCGACCCGGCCCAGCACCTCGCCGAGCCACGCGCGGGCCGCCGTTTGCCCGCCCGCGAAGTCGAGCAGCACGCAGGCGCCGTGCGGCAGGAAGCCGAGGCCGCCCAGCACCAGGCTCTGGATTTCGTCCGCGCGCAGCTTGTCATCGGGCCGCGAGGCCGAGCCGAACAGGGCCAGCCACTCCCGCGCCTCATCCTCGGTCTGCGCGATGGCAAGCCCGCGCCTGATCCGCGCGTTGGTGCGGATGTTGGCGGTGGTGAGCGTCGGATAGCCGCTGTACCAGAACGGCGTCCCGGCCATGCTGCGCCTGGCATAGCGCTTGAAGCGCTCGCCGTCGGTCGCGCCTTTCTCGATGAGGTTGCGCGCGTAGGGGAAGCCAACCGTATTCGACCAGATGGAGGTGAGGCCGGTGTGCGCGCGAGTGATGAAGTCCTCCAGATAGCTTTCCCAGCTGCCGCCATAGTTGGAGAAGAACAGCAGTCGGTCGGTGCCGGGGAGCGAGACCCAGCGCGCGAAATGAATGGTGCCGATGCCGCTGAGAAACCCCGGCCTGTAGAGCTTGGAGGCAAGCTGGGTCACGATCCAGAACGCGAGGCGGAGGGTGAACTGGCGAACCGGTCCGGGCTTGCGCTGGGTGATAGAGACCATGTGATTCTGGGCGCCGAAATTCTCGCGGGCGGCGATCTCGTCCATGACGGCCGGATCGGGTGCGCGCTGGTCGATGTAGTCGGTTTCCTCCTGCCGCCGAAGCCGCAGATAGATTAAACCGATGATGCCCAGCACCAGCACCAGGTCGAGCAGCACGAAGCCGATCGCGTGCCCGACGTCGCCCAGCGCCGCAAGCGCGACCTGCCACCACGGCTCCCACGGCCACGGGTCGTGCATCCACCAGGTGCCGACGATCACAATCAGCAGCGCCGGGAGCGCGATCGGCCACAGGAAATTGCACGCGAAGCCCGGGATCATGCCCAGCACCAGGCTGGCGGTGGACGGCCTGACGGGCTCAGGCATCGGCGCAGGCGGAACGCCCAGCGCCGAGGCCAGCTCGGGATCGGCGGAGACCCTTTTCCGCACATCCGCCAAGCGCGCCATGGCCGACATGCCCGATCCCTGCCCGCCCAGCGCGCCGGTGATGAAGCGGGCGAGCCGCTCCTCGCGCAGGATGCGGTCTTTCGACTGCCCCGGCGCGCCGCAGAACACCACGCCGGGATGGTCGAAATAACCGGTGCCGACCTCGACCCTGTGCTTGCGCATGTGCTTCAGCAAGTCCGCACCGGCGTCGAGGCGGAAGATGTCCTTGATCTCATCCTCCAGCGCGCCCGCCAGCGCGACGATGCCGTCATCGATGGTGCCGTCGGTGGAGAATTCGACGATGGCGAAACCCTCGCCGTCGACCAGCAGCGCGTGGCCGCTGACGAAGTGGATGGCGGTTGCGTCCAGACGGTCCCGCACCGCCGCCGAACAGGGGTTGCCCAGCGCGTCCAGAGCGCGGCTCGCGCGCTCCACCTCCCCGGCATCGATGGACGCGATGATGGTCCCGAGCGACTGGACGCTCATCGCCCGCCCTCCCAGGTAATCGGCAGCACATCGGGAAACGGCCCCGCCCACCGGATACGGCCCGCCGTGAACGGGCCGCGCCTCAGCAGGCCGCCGACGAGGCTTGGGATCTGGAAGGCGTTGACCGAGCGGCCGCCGCAAGGATGAAGGCCGCCGCCGAAATGCAGATAGCTGCCGGGCTGCCGGTCCGGCAGCGATCGGCCTGGGTCGGGAAAAGCGCCCGGATCGTTCATCGCCGCCTCGGTGAGCAACACGAGTCGCGCGCCCCCTGGGATTTTGAGGCCCGCCAGCACCGTGTCCGCCGCCGCGACGCGCGACAGCAGTGACGTCTGCGGCCAGCGGCGCAGCGCCTCCCAGCACCAGCCCGACAGCGCGTCGTTGTCGCCGTCGTGGGCTGCCCGCGCTGCCTGGTCCTGCAGCGCCCGGTCGCGCCCCATGACTTTCAGGATCTTCGCCACCGCCGTCGCCGTGGTGTCGATGGCGCCGACCAGCATGCCGCCCAGGGCGCGCCGGACGCCCTCTCGATCGAGCTGGCCGTCCTGCATGAGCTGGCCCATCAGGTCTACGCCGGGCACGCCGGCGGCGGCCCTTCGGTCGATCTCCTCGCCAAGCCAACGGCGCAGCAGGGCGCCGCCCTGCTCGCCGCGGCGCACCACCGCGCGGCGGCTGGGAATGTCGAGGAACGTATACTGGAAGACCACCCGGGTCATTGCCGCCACATCGGCAGGCGGCACGCTGGGCAGGCCGAACAGGGCGATGGCGGTGCTGGTGGCGACCGGTCTGGCGTAACCGCCGACCGCATCGATCCTGCCGCCGGCCGACAGCGCCGCGTCGATCAGCGAGTCCATGCCCGTCCGCAGCGCCGCCATGTCGACCCGCGAGAGCGCCCGGTAGGACGTCACCGACACGCTGGACATGGCGCTCGCTGCCTCAGGCTGTGATCAGGCCCATGCCCACCACAGGCCCCGGCTGCTGTCCGACAATGGCCCCAGCTACATCGCCGGCGAACTGGCCGAGTACATCGAAGCGCAGCGCATGAGC
>CALQFM020000074.1 GCA_943329845.2 Candidatus Kuenenia stuttgartensis
ATCGCCGTTTCTACCCATTCAACGCCTTCCGATCTTTGCTCGGCATTGCCAGTGCCGTTGAAGCCCCAACCTTCGCAGAACTCTACTCAGGTGACTGGAACCACCCCACTATATCTGGTGGGTGTCTGGCTTAAGCGGATAGGCACGGAATGAATGTTGACGGGACTTGGGAAATACAAGAATTCCGTGCGTTTACAAGCGCCGAGAACGGGAAACGGCAAGTGAGAATTGATCTCATATGCTTCTCACCAGGCATCTTTTTTTGTCCGCATCGTCCGCCGGCTGGAACATCTCGGCGGAACCGACGTTGGTCAGGCCGGACGGGTGCGGCGAAGCCGCTCTCCGCCCAATAAAACCGGTGAGAGGAGACCGAAATGCTTAAGAGGACTGTTACTGCCGCCGCCATCGCTCTCGGCGCGGCGGTTTTCGTCTCGGCCCCGGCCAACGCCGTGCCGGGCTATGCCACCGACCGGCTGGAGGTCAAGGCCGGCCCCGATTACGACTATCCGACCGTCGCCTATGTCCGTTCGGGCGTCCGGCTGGAAATCAACGGCTGTCTGCGCGACTGGTCGTGGTGCGACGTGTCCACCACGCGCGGCCGCGGATGGGTGATCGGTGACGATGTCGTCGCCGAGCGCAACGGCCGCCGCGTCGCGTACGGCATGCCCTGGGGCGTTCCGAACGTGACGTTCAGCGTCGGCACATACTGGGACAACAACTACAAGGGCCGCGGTTTCTACCGTGACCGCGACAACTGGGACCGCCGCTGGAACGACTACGGTCCGAAGCGGAACTGGTGGAGCGACCATGATGGCCGCGACCGGGATGGCGACGGCCGCGACCGTGACCGCCCGCCGCCGCGCCCGTAACACGCCGGCATCTGCCTGACCATCGGAGGCCCTGGTGCATGCCAGGGCCTCTTTTGTTGGCGCTCGCCTCAATCCCTTCCCGCTGTGCTATATAGCCGCCATGAACGCCGATCCCGACGACCAGCCGCCGCGCGGCCAGCGCCATCACTGGAGAACCGTCAAGACCCTGCTGCCCTATCTGTGGCCGGCGGGCGAGCCGGACATGAAAGTGCGCGTTGTCATCGCGCTGGTGCTGCTGGCGGCATCGAAGGGCCTCACCGTCACGATCCCGCTGATCTACAAGGAGGTGGTCGCCAGCCTGACCCGACAGGGCGGCATCGTCGGTTCTCCCGCCTTCGCCATTCCCGTATTCCTCATCCTCGGCTACGGCATCGCCAGGATGCTGGCGCCGTCCCTGGGCGAACTCCGCGACATGATCTTCGCCAAGGTTGGCCAGCAGGCGCTGCGGCGCGTGGCGCTGAGGGTGTTCCGCCACATCCACGCGCTGTCGATGCGCTTCCACCTGGACCGGCGCACCGGCGGCCTCAGCCGCGTGATCGAGCGCGGCACCCAGGGCATCGACTTCGCCTTGCGCTTCATGATCTTCAACATCATCCCGACCATCCTCGAGATCGGCTTCGTCGCCGCCATGATGTGGGGCGTGCTCGACTGGCGATATGCGGTGGCGACAGTCGCCTCCATCGTGCTCTACGTCATCTTCACCTTCGGCGTCACCGAACGGCGGCTCAAGCTTCGCCGCGAAATGAACCGGCAGGATACCGAGGCCAACACCAAGGCCGTCGACAGCCTGCTGAACTACGAGACGGTGAAGTACTTCAACAACGAGGAGCACGAGGCCCGGCGCTTCGACAAGGCGATGCAACGCTACGAGCGGGCCGCCGTCCTGAACCAAGGCAGCCTGTCGCTGCTCAACACCGGTCAGGTGACCATCATCTCCATCGGCCTAGCCGTCGTGATGCTGATGTCGGCCTATGACATGGCGTCGGGGCACCATGGGATCGATGACTTCGTGTTCGTCAACATGCTGCTGGTGCAGCTTTTCCTGCCGCTCAACTTCCTGGGTTTCGTCTACCGCGAGATGCGCCAGTCGCTGATCGACATGGAGGCCATGTTCGATCTGCTGGGCCAACCGCGCGAGATCGAGGACAAGCCCGGCGCCGAGGCGCTCGTCACCAGCGGCGGTGACATCGTGTTCGACAACGTCTCGTTCCACTACAAGCCGGACCGACAGATCCTGTTCGACGTCAGCTTCACCGTGCCGGCCGGGCATACGGTCGCCATCGTCGGCCATAGCGGCGCGGGTAAGTCGACCATTTCGCGGCTGCTCTACCGGTTCTACGACGTCACCGGCGGCGCCATTCGCATCGACGGCCAGAACATCGCCGACGTCACCCAGACCAGCCTGCGCCGCGCCATCGGCATCGTTCCGCAGGATACGGTGCTGTTCAACGACACCATCGGCTACAACATCGGCTATGGCCGGCCCGAGGCGCCGTTCGAGGAGGTGCGCGAGGCGGCGCGGATGGCGGCGATCGACGATTTCATCACGTCGCTTCCCATGGGCTACGACACCAATGTGGGCGAACGCGGGTTGAAGGTCTCGGGCGGCGAGAAACAGCGCATCGCCATCGCCCGCACCATCATGAAGAACCCGCCGATCCTGATCCTGGACGAGGCCACCTCGGCGCTCGACACCAATACGGAAAAGGAAATTCAGGGCGCGTTGAAGACCATATCCCGCGACCGCACCACTCTGGTGATCGCGCACCGGTTGTCGACCGTGGTCGATGCCAACGAGATCATCGTGCTGGAACACGGCAGGATCGTCGAGCGCGGAACGCATGCGGTGCTTCTTGCGTTGCCGGGCGGACTGTACGCAACCATGTGGCAGCGCCAGCAGGAAGCCGTCGCGGCGGCCGAGAAGCTGGAAACGCTGGCGGCGGATTACTAATTGCCGGACAATGGTGAAAACGAGCGAGGCGATGGAAAACCACAACATTCTGGACAGCATCAAGTCCGTGTTCGTCCCGATTCACCGGGAAGGATACCCCTACATCGCCATCTTCGCGGTGGTGACGCTGCTGCTGATGTGGGCCTGGGCGCCGCTCGGCCTGATCGCCTTCGTGCTGACCGTGTGGTGCGTCTATTTCTTCCGCGATCCCGACCGCACGACTCCGGTGCGAGAGGGCTTGGTCATCAGCCCGGCTGACGGCCTCGTCGTGTCGATCCGGCCGGCGCCGCCGCCGCCGGAACTGGAAATGGGTACCGATCCGCGCATGCGGATCGCGATCTTCATGAACGTGTTCGATTGTCACGTGAACCGGTCGCCCTGCGAGGGGACGATCACCAAGAAGGTCTACAGCCCCGGCCTGTTCCTCAACGCCACTTTGGACAAGGCCAGCGACGATAACGAGCGCATGGCGCTGCGCATGTCGACGGTAACCGGCAAGGACGTGGCCTTCGTCCAGATCGCCGGACTGGTGGCGCGGCGGATCGTGTGCACGGCTGCGCCCGGCGATATGTTGAAGACCGGCGAGCGGATCGGCATCATCCGCTTCGGCAGCCGAGTCGATGTCTATCTGGACGCGGGCATGTCGCCCATGGTGGTCGTGGGGCAGAAGGCCGTGGCCGGCGAAACCATCCTGGCCGACGAGAAGGCCGTCGATCCACCGCAGCTTGGCGAGGTCCGCTGACCATGAAGCCTCCGCTCCATCGGCGACTGCCGCCGGTCGTGCCGGTGAGGGCGCTGGCGCCCACCGTGCTGACCGTGCTGGCGCTGTGTTCGGGCGTCAGCTCGATCCGCTACGCCTTTCAGGAGCGCTGGGAGGCGGCGGTGGTCGCCATCCTGCTCGCCAGCCTGTTCGACCTGCTGGATGGCAGAGTGGCGCGGATGATCAAGGGCACCTCGAAGTTCGGCGCCGAGCTGGATTCGCTGTCGGACGTGATCTGCTTCGGCGTCGCGCCCGCGATCATCCTCTATTTCTGGACCCTGCACGACGTGCCGCGCTTCGGCTGGGCGGTGGCGCTGCTCTATTGCGTGTGCTGCGCCCTTCGCCTGGCGCGCTTCAACATCATGGACCAGAGCGCCGCCGAGGACGGTACCGTGCACCGCCATTTCATGGGCATGCCCGCGCCCGCGGCGGCGGGGCTTGCGCTGGTGCCGTTCGCGCTGTCGTTCCACACTGAATCCGACTTCTTCCGAGAGCCAGAAGCGTGCGCGGTCTACATGGCCGTGCTGGCACTGATGATGGTCAGCCGCGTCCCTACGCTGTCGACCAAGCATATCCGTATCAACCGCCACCTGGTGCTGCCGCTGCTGGTCGGCGCGGTCATCCTTGCCGCGCTGCTGGCATCGTCATTCTGGGCCACTTATGTGGGTCTCGCGGTGATTTATGCTCTCCTGCTGCCGGTCGTCGCCGTGCAAGCCATGCGCGAGAATCACAGCGAGCCGCCGGACGAGCCGGCCGGTCCGCTCGAATAGCAACCTCTCCGATGGTCCGATGCGCGCAGGGCTGAGCCGTAGCTGGGAATGGCTGACCCTGCCGGCCCCCGCGCGGCGGCTGCGCCGCGCCGACGGCCGCGGCCTGCACGGACCGGATCCGGGGGCCGAACCGGCGGTCAACGCCATGCTTGGCTGGCTGGGCCGCGCGCAGGATCGCTCGGCGTCGGGCGAGGGCGGGTTTGCCGAGCATTTCGACCTGACCCAAGGCTGGGGTGCCTCCTGTCCAGGCACCACCGGCCTTGCGGTGCGTGCGCTGCTCGGCGCGGCCGGGCGCTGGGGCGACCATTCCTTCCGGCAACGCGCTACCCGGGGCCTCGAATGGCTGTGCGGCGTCCAGCGCTCTGACGGTGGCTTCGCCGACGCGGGCGGCGACGTCTCCGCCCCTTTCTCCACCGGCCAGGCACTGCTCGGCCTGGTGACGGGAAGCGCCGCCTTTGCCGAGGCGGGCGATGCGGCGGCGCGCGCGGCCCGCTGTCTGGTGGCGGCGCAGAAGGCGGATGGCAGCTGGGCCGGCGGCTGCGTCCACGACACCCAGACCGCCTGGGCGCTGCTCGAGACCGACGCATTGATGCCAGCTCAGGGTTTCGGCGAGGCCGCGCAGGCCAATCTCCGCTGGGCGCTCGCCCAGCAGCACCGCAATGGCTGGCTGGCCAATTGCTGCACCGACGACGCGACACGGCCGCTGACCGTCACCATCGGCACCGCGATCAGGGGGTTCCTCGAGGCTTACCGCCTCGGCCATGTGCTGCGGCACCTGGACGCGGCGGTCATGACGGGTTGGGCGCTGGTCGCCGTGCAACGGCGTGAGGACGGCTCGCTGCCGGGCCGTCTCAACGACAAGTGGGAGGCGGCGGTGCTCTGGAGCGGCCTGTCGGGCGACGCCCAGGCCGCCATGTGCTGGATGCTGCTGTTCGAGGCCACCAAGGACCAGGCGTTTCTGTCGGCGGCGAAGGCGGCCAACCGCTTCGTCCGCCGCACCCTGCCGGTGACCGCCGATGCGGACCAGGCCGGCGGCGTGCGCGGCTCGTTCCCGGTCGACGGAGACTATGGCCGTTTCCGCTTCGTTACCCAGGCCGCTGTCTACGCCATCGACGCCAACATGATGGAACTGGCGCTGGACAGTTAGCCGAACAGGTCCCAGAACATCCGAGCCGACGTCAGCGCCAGGAAGCCGGCGAAGGCCCAGCGCAGCGGCTGCGGCTTCAGCCAGTGGGCCAGCGCCACGCCCCACGGCACCGACAGCAGCGTCGCCGGCACCAGCACCACGAAACCGAGCAGGCTCACATAGCCCAGATACCACGGCAGCGGCAGCAGCGGGTTGCCCCAGCCGGCGATGACGAAACCGATGGTGCCGGGAATGGAGATGATCAGGCCGAATCCGGACGCCGTCGCCACCGCCCGGTGGATCGGCACGCCGAGCATGGACAGCGTCGGCACCGCCAGCGTGCCGCCGCCGATCCCCATCATGGCCGAGAACGCGCCGATGCCGACAGGCGGCAGCGCGCCGAGGAAGCCGCCCGGCACCGTCTCCCGCAGCTTCCAGTCGTGACGGACGACCGTCATCTGCACGGCGACGATCAGCGCCACCGTGGCGAACACCAGGGTCAGCTCGCGGCCCTTGGCGAATACCGCGAGACCGGTGCCGAGCAGCACGCCGATGCCCAGCGGCACTGCCCATTGCCGCATCAGCTGCATGTCGACAGCGCCGCGCTTGTGATGGCTGCGCACCGATCGGATCGCCGTCGGGATGATTGTGGCCAGGGAAGTGCCGACAGCCAGATGCATGCGGATCGACGGATCGATCCCCAGATAGGAGAACACGTGGTAAAGCGCCGGGACGATGACGATGCCGCCGCCCACGCCCAGCAGCCCCGAGATCACGCCGCTGAACAGGCCCACGCCGATCAGCAGGACGCCCAGCAGGATCAGGTCGGGTTGTGCGGGCATGGCGCGGTTCCGGCGGTTGCGGCGGACGTCATCTTATAGCGGACGCGCGACCGCCTGCCGTGGTGCAATTTTCAGGTGCCGGTGAAGCGGGGTGCGCGCTTCTCCAGGAACGACCGCACGCCCTCGTGGTGGTCGTCGGAGCCGAAGCAGTCCTTCAGCGCCACGGTGTGCGCCGCCATGTGGTCGGCGGCCGACCGCTCCAGCCCTTCGTAGACGAGCGCCTTGATGCGGGTGAGGGCGAAAGGCGAGCCCTTGAGGTATTTCTCGGCCTCGGCATAGGCCGCGTCCAGCAGGTTCTCCGGCTCCACCAGTTGCGACACATAGCCGATGGCATAGGCTTCCTCCGCCGACAGGAAGTCGCCGGAATAGAGCAGCTGCAGCGCCTTCTGCGGGCCGAGCAGGCGGGGCAGCAGCCAGGTGCCCGCGCCGGTGTCGGGCACCAGGCCGCGATGGACGAAATTCCAGGCAAAGCGGGCGCGCGAAGTGGCGATGCGTACGTCGCACTGGCTGGTGTATTCGGCGCCCATGCCGACGGCCGGCCCGTCGATGGCGCCGATCACCGGCTTGGGGCACTTGAGCAGCGGCCACCATTTGCCGCTTTCCTGTGCCGTTCCGCGCAGGCCGCGATCCTTGCCGGGTACCGAATCCAGGTCCGACAGGTCGGTGCCGGCGCAGAACGAGCCCTGGTTGCCGCCGGTGACCACCAGCACGCGGACCGCCGGGTCGGCGCCCAGCTCGCCCACCTTGGTGATGAAGGCGTTGAGCATGGCGAACGACATGGCGTTGCGCCGGTCGTTGCGGTCGATCAGCACCGTGGCGATGCCGCGCTCGTCGACGCTGGTCTTGATGAACTCGCTCATGTGAAAGCTCCCCGATCCTCAACTTTCACTGTCATCCCGGCGCAGGCCGGGACCCAGTCTTGCCGCGCCAGTGCCCTTCGACTCTGGGTCCCGGCCTGCGCCGGGATGACAGAATCGAGAGTGGCGGGGCCCTACTTCCCCTTCGGCTTGCGCATATTTTCGCGGTGATACAGCGGATCCGCGGGCTTGCGCGCACCGAGGATCATCTTGCTGTCCTTGAAGAAGGCGTCGGCGGCCTCGTCCTTGCGGACCCAGTCCACCAGCTCGCTGCGATAGGCGATCTTCCACACGCCGAAGCGGTTCTCGTAGCGGTCCACGTAACGCCCGCTGACGAAGTAATCGTATTCCTTGCCGTCCTCGACGATGCGGTGATGGGCCTGGTAATAGACCTCGCCGAACGCTTCCAGGTCGTGGACCTCGATCTGTACCTGGCCGATGAAGTGGTGGTTCGCCTTGTGCGGGCGCAGCGCGTTCTGTGCGAATTCCACGAAGCCGTCCGGCCCGCCCTCGTAGATGCCGTACGACAGCCATGCGTCGTCGAAGAACACCGAGCGGTGCAGCTTCGGGTCGAGCCGGTCCTGGGCCCGCATGTAGTTCTGGACAAGCTGCATGATCTCGTCGCGTGCGATGATCTCGTGCAGGCGCTTTTCTTCGGACCATTTCAGATACATGGCGATCGTCTCCCTGGTGTCGTTCCCGACGACACAATGGCCGGATCGGCCAGCGTGGTCAAACGTCTGTTACCCATCGGGATGGTTGACCGCAGCGGGTGCGCCCCGTAACCATGCGCATCCACGGCGCATTGCCTGAAAGGATACGGGAATGGCGGTAGTACAGGGCGAAACAGCGCGTGGCGGCGTGGCGGCACTGTGGGGCGACGCGCGGGCCGTCGGCGGCCTGCTGGTCTGCGCGCTGAGCTTCGTCGCCGGCTATGTCATCCGCTACCGGTTCGTCGAGCCCGAAGCCATGGGTGCCGCCTGCGAACGCGGCAACCCCTGGTGGTGCCCGGTGCGCACCGGATTCATCATGTTCACCGAATGGGGTGGCTTCGGCTGGCTGGCGCTGCTGGTGGCGGTAATCGCCGTCGCGGTGCTCGCGAGAGGCGGCGTGAAGGCCGCGCGCTGGATCGCGTTGTGCGCGATGATCACGGCAGGCCTGGGCATGATCCTTTACAACAACACCATGTCCGTGCCGGCGGCGATCCTGGCGCTGATCTGCCTGATCCGGGCGCGCTAGGCCTTCGCGGCGCCGCGGCCGCTGAAGGCACGGCCGACACGGGCCACCTCCCGCCACGTGAAGCCCAGCCACGGCGCCGACAGTGCCACGCAGGTCGCCGCCCAGATGCAGGCTTCCCGGTTGATGAACTGGTCGATGGCGAACGGACCGGCGATGAGGATCAGCGCCGCGATCCAGCCTTCCTCGGGCTGTGAGGTGTCGGAGCGCTCGCGCGTCGACGGCTGGATATGCAGCAGGAGGAAGGCGGTGGCCGGCAGCCAGAAGGCAAGCTGCAGGAAATCCCGGTGCCGGCCGTCGATGGCCATGGAAACGGCGAGCACCGCGGCGGACAGCATCACCGCCCAGTGATAGGCGCCGATGACCTGCGAGCCGTTGAATTGCCTCGTGCGGATTGCATCCAGCACGCCATCGAAGCCGGCCGGCTTGGGCACGTTCCTGCCGCCCGCGACCGCGTAGATCAGCAGCGCGCCGCCGACCACGGCGATCAGCATCAGCAGGCTGATCCATGCCCAGCCCCACCAGTTGTTCAGCACGATCATGCCGAGCTGGGTGGCCAGCGCCCACCAGGTCGCGCCGACGGCGGGCGCGGCGACGCCAAGGCCCAGCCAGCGGACGGTCGGAATCGGCCGGCGCCACAGCAGCGCCCAGGCGAAGGCGAGCAGCGAGATGGCGGCGGTAATGCCGGCCGCCAGATGCCATTGCGGCCATTCGCTTACCGGGCCGGTCAGCGGGAACTTCAGGTTTCGGTCCTTGTCGAGGATGCCCCAGTAGCCGCCGACGGTGCCTTCCGGCATGCGCTTCCAGGGCTGATCGATGGCCTCGATCAGGTTGTAGGGCACGCCGATGGATTCGGCCTGCGCGGCGAACTCGCGCACGAACCGTGCCTCGTTCACCAGGGTCGGCGCGGCGCCAGAGCGCGTGCGGCCGGCGGACGGCCAGCCGATCTCGCCGATCTGGATGGTCTTGCCGGGAAACAGCTTCTGGGTGCTTTCGATGATGCCTCGTGCGTGGGCCTGCACCTGGTCGATGGTCACCGGATGCGGGTCGTCCCAATAGGGCAGCACATGGACCGTGACCACGTCTACGGCGTCGCCGAGAATCGGATTGCGCCGCCAGAACTCGTAGATGTCGGCATAGGTGACCGGCGCGGTGGTGCGGGCCTTGACCGACCGGATGATGCCGGCCAGGCGCTCGGGGGTCATCTCCCGGCGCAGCATGACCTCGTTGCCGACGACGATGGCGCGGACGTTCTCGGGGTATTTGTTGGCCAGCTCCAGCGCCCGGCTGATCTCCAGCTCATTGCGCCGGTCCTCGGCGCCGATCCAGATGCCGACCAGCACCTTGATGCCGGCCTCGTGGGCGGCCTTCATGGTTTTGCCCTGGTCGCCCAGCATCGAATAGGTGCGGATGCAGTCGGTGTATTTCGACAGGATCTTCAGGTCGCGCTCGACCATGCCATCCGGCACGGGAAACAGACCGTCCTTGGCGTTGAGCGGCGAGGCCTTCTCGGTGGCGGGCGTGTAGGACAGGCACTGCAGATGGCCGCGCGGCACGTCGACGATGTCGATGGGGCGGCCCAGATACGACCACAGGAACCAGGAAATGGCGGCGGCGATCAGGAACGCGGGAAGGGCGGCGATGCGGTGCATTGATCTGGCCTGTCGGCGGATATGGCGGGCCGGAAGGGTTTAGCGGAACCTCCCGGTTTAAGGAAGGTGTTACGCCGCTTTGGGCAGGGACATGTCCGGTTCGGGCGGCTGGGCGGCGGAATCGTCGGGACTGTCCTTCGAGTAGGCATGCGCCCGCTCGAGGCCGTAAAGCAGCGGCGCGGCCAGGAACGGCAGGCTCTGGACGATCAGCGTCGCGGCGAAGACATACATCTCCGTCGCCTGGTTTTCCCGGTTGAAATAGAACAGCGCTCCGGCGCCGACCAGAAGCAGCACGCCGACGGCGGCTTCGACGCGGATCGGGCTCGGACCCTTGCCCTTCTTGCCGCCGCCGCCCTTGGCGGTGACCTTGAACGGCAGCGCGTCGCTGATCAGGCCCCGGCCGACCGCGTGCGCCACGGTGAACTGCAGCGCCATGGCGGCAACCGCCGCGCCCAGGATGCGGTGCGGCGGGATCTTTACCCGGGTGATGTACAGCATCCCGCAATGTAGCAGGTTGACGCCGAACGCCACCAGGATCGGCACGGTGAACGGCAGCATGGGGATCATCAGTTCGGCCCAGATGATCATGGGCACCCAGAACAGGTTCAGGAACGCGGTCAGCACGCCGAACGCGTCCGAGATCCAGTAGCTCCAGCCGGCGATGTACTGGCTCTTCTGCCGGTAATTCAGCCCTGGCGTCGACGGCTTCATGAAGTGCGCGTGCTTGCGGATGATCTGCATGGCGCCATAGGCCCAGCGGTGGCGCTGGGTCTTGAACGCCTCGAATGTGTCGGGCAGCAGGCCCCAGCCGTAACGGCGGGCGGTGTAGGTGCCCTCGTAGCCCGCTTCCAGCAGGCGCAGGCCCAGCTCGGTGTCCTCGGTGATGGTGGCGGTCGACCAGCCGCCGACCTCGTCGAACGACGAGCGGCGGATCAGCAGCATGGTGCCGTGGGCGATCAGTGCGTTGCGTTCGTTCCGCTGCACCATGCCGATGTCGAAGAAGCCGGCATATTCGCTGTTGATGGCGGTCTTGAACGCCGATTCCGGGCCGTCGCGGTGATCCTGCGGCGCCTGCACGAAGGCGATCTTGGGGTCGGCGAAGGCGGGCACCAGATCCTTCAGCCAGTCCTTGTCGACCACATAGTCGGCGTCGATCAGCGCCAGGATCGTGGCGTCGGGCGACACCTCGTCCATCGCCAGGGTCAGCGCGCCGGCCTTGAAGCCCTTCACGTTCTGCAGGTTGAGGAACTTGAAGCGCGGCCCCAGCGTCTTGCAGTGCTTCTCGACCGGGCCCCAATGGGCCTCGTCGGGCGTGTTGTTGAGGATCACCATGACTTCGAAGTCCGGGTAATCCAGCTTCGCCAGGCTGCTCAGCGTCTGGTTGAGCATGGCCGGGTTCTCGCGGTAGGCGGGAACCTGGATCGATACTTTCGGATAGACGAAGCTGGCCGGCGGCTTGACGTGGTGCGGCAGCAGCCTGATCGGCCGGTTGCCGACGGTAACCTCCGCCACCTCGTCGATCTTCAGCAGGGTCATGGCTGTCAGCGGGAACATCAGGACGAAACCGATGACCCAGGCGATGGTCGAGCCCGTGTTCAGGTAGTTGTCGAACGGATAGACCAGCGCGAGCGCCATGCCGGCGCCCAGCGCCTGTGCCGACAGCGACACGGCCAGCGCATGGCCGAACGCCGTGCGGCGGCGGCCGATGGCGATGGCGGTCAGCAGCGCGCCAAGGATCATGCCGATGGCCGCGGTCCGTCCGTGATTCTGGTCCTTGACCTCGCCCTGCAGCATGAACTTGGCCTTGCCCGACGCATCGAACAGCCCCCAATACGGGCCGACCGTGCCCTCGTTGGTCTTCCACGGCTGGTCGTAGGCTTCCATCAGATTGTATTCGGCGTCGCGCCTGTCGGCCTCGATCAGGAAACCGCGGATCAGCTCGGCCTGGTTGGTTGCCGTTGGCACCGAGCGTTGCCGGTTGTAGCCCTGGCTGGGCCAGCCGAACTCCATGATGACGATGCGCTTGCCGGGGAAGGTCCGCTTCAGGCGGTCATACTTGTCCATCGTGAATTCGATGGCGCTCTCGGCCGGTATGAATTCCCAGTAGGGCAGGATATGCGCCGAAATGAAGTCGACCTCGCGGACGATTTCCGGATGGGCGATCCACACGTCCCAGGTCTCGCCAGTGGTGATCGGCACGCGGCTGCGGCGGCGAAGCTCGCGCAGGTACTTGATCAGTTCCTTGACCGACGGCGATTTGTCGTCGGTGGTCGTGCCCCACTCGTTACGCAGGATCGTCTCATTGCCGACGACCATGGCGCGGACGTTGGGATAATGGTTGGCTAGGTAGAGTGCCGACTCGATTTCCTTGCGGTTGTTGTTTTCGTCCCGGCCGAGCCAGATGCCGAGGATGACGGCGATGTCGCGCTCGTTGGCCAGCCGTGGCACCTCGGCCGCCAGACCCGTCGATGCATAAAGGCGGACGGTCGAGGACACGGTCTTGACCCGGTCGAGCATGCCGGCCACCCGGTCCAGCTCCGACTGGGTGATCGGGCTGGTCGCCGCCTTTGGTCCGCCGACGTCGAGGGAGACCGACTGCACCCGGTTGGTGACTTCCGGCGGATCGGACGTGTCGTAGGATTCGAACCAGGCCCAGGCCTGGAGCAGGGCGCCGATCACGATGGCCAGGAAGATGTTGCGCATCAGTGAGGAAACCTATGGCGCTGAACGACCGAGTGCGAACGGGTTGGATCCATGCCGATGCTGAACCCGCCCACGGACTTGATCAAGGCTATTGCCGCCGGATCAGGGAAAGAAGGCAATGGCAGGGCCGGCCGTCACCTATTTGGACTGCTTGCGTCCGGGCTTCGCGGTGGCGTCCGCGTCTTCCTCGGTCGCGCGGGTGGGCGACAGGGTTTCCCAGCAATTGGTCACCAGGATTTCGGTGCGGGGCCGGTTCGCGCCGGCTGGTGCGTCGACGGCGCAGGCGAACGCCTTGGTCAGGTGATCGACCGGGCAGCCGAACTTCTCGTAGAACCCCAGATGATCCTTGGCGGCGACGGTGTCGTCGCGCAGCAGCGAGTGGATGATCCGTTGACCCGGCCATGTGCACTGCGCCTGGAGTTGCACCGGCAGCGGTTCGTCCTTCTTTGTCTTCGCCTTGACCTGGGCGTGGGCGCCGTCGAGTGGAGCCGTGGCGGACACGGCGATGGCCAGGATGCAGGCGAGGGCTTTAAGGGCGGAACGGTAGGTCATACAGGCAGCTGCTCTCGGGCGAGAATTAAGGAAGCTAGAGGGCCAAAGGGGCAGGGTCGACGCGGGATCGAGGCGCCTAGCCACCGACCGCCAGAAGATAAGCCCTCGTCACAGGAATGCAACGACTGTGTTGGTCCGCCGGGCGTTGCCAGCCGCCGTTCAAAGGGTCTACGATCCGGCAACTCTGGAACTGGGAGACTTGTCATGAGCAACGTATTCGGCGCGGTCCTGCAGCAGGGCTATGTGGTGCCTGATATCGACGCGGCGATGAAGCACTGGATCGCCCGCGGCATCGGACCGTTTTACATGGAACACCTGAAGGAATTCCCCGGCGAGGTGGGCGGCAAGCCGGTCAAGCTCGAGCTCAAGGCGGGTTTCGCCTACTCCGGCGACCAGCAGATCGAGGTGATCGAGCCGATCGGCCCGGTGGCCAGCATCTACAGCGAGTATCTGAAGGATCATCCCGAGGGCGGCCTGCAGCACCTCGCGGTGTTCTGCGACGGCACCATCCAGGAGAAGCTGGACGAGCTGAAGGCGAAGGGCATGAAGTTCGAGGTGCGCCAGACCTATGGCGACCAGCACGCCTATATCGATTCCGTCGACCAGCCCGGCGTGATGATGCAGCTGATGTTCCGCGGCGAGATGATCGAGAAGATGTTCGCGATCATCAAGGAAGGCGCCGATACCTGGGACGGCAAGACCGACCCGGTCCGCGGCATCGACTGGTCCTCGGGCACGCCGGTCGTGAAGCCGCGGGCGGCTTGAGGGGACCCTCTCCGGCCGCTGCGCGGCCACCTTCTCCCCGGCGGCGAGAAGGGAAAAATACGAGTTCTATCAGGTACATCGCCCCTCTCCCCGCCGGGGAGAGGGAAGGGTGAAGGGGCGTCTCCGCGGGAGCAGCCCCTCCGGGTTCCCTACAGCATCGCCTCGGCGATCACCTTCAACGCCTCCGGCGAGGTGCGGCCGATCAGCATGGAACCGATGTGGTTCTGCTTCGCCGCGTCCTTCCACACCGTCAGGCGCTCCTTGATGCGCTCCTTGGGACCGCACAGGGCGACGGCGTCGACCAGCGAGTCCGGGATCGCGGCGGCGGCTTCCGCCCGCTGGCCGGACAGGAACAGGTCCTGGATCTTCACCGCTTCGTCCTCGTAGCCCAGCCGCTTGGCGTAGTCGTTGTAGAAGTTCTTCGACCGGGCGCCCATGCCGCCGATATACAGCGCCATGCCGGGACGGACCTTGTTGCGGCACTCGTCCACGTCGTCGCCCATCACCACGTTGACGAACGGCGCCACGTCGAAATCGGCCAGCGTCTTGCCGTTGCCGGCCCTGGCGAGGCCCTTGTCGATGTCGTCCTTGAACACGTCGAAGCGTTCCGGGTTCATCCAGATCGGGAAGAAACCGTCGGCCACTTCGGCCGAGGCGCGGATGCCGGCGGGCGTGATCGCCGCCGTGTAGATCGGCATGTTCGGGTCGCCGTGCAGGATGCTCTTCAGCGGCTTGCCCAGGCCGGTCGCGCCGGGACCGTCATAGGGGATGCGGTATTCCTCGCCATGGAACTCCAGCGGCTTCTCGCGCTTCAGGATCTGGCGGACGATCTCGACATATTCCTTCACCTTCACCATGGGCTTGCCATAGGGCACGCCGTGCCAGCCTTCGGCAACCTGAGGGCCCGACGGGCCAAGGCCCAGGATGAAGCGGCCGCCCGACAGCTCCTGCAGGGTCATGGCGGTCATCGCGGCGCAGGCTGGTGTGCGGGCCGGGATCTGCATGATCGACGTGCCAACCTTGATCTTGGTGGTCTGCGCCAGCACCCAGGCGGCGGGCGTCACGGCGTCCGAGCCATAGGCCTCGGCGGTCCAGGCGCTGTCGTAGCCCAGGCTCTCGGCGAGCTTGACGGACTCGACGCCCAGATCCATGCGGCCACCGGAGTAGCCCAGAAGAATTCCCAGTTTCATGTGCATCCCTTTCGCAAATTCCGTGCGGGCGGTTGTTACCGCCCGGTTCGGCCGCCACATTAGGCGATTCCCGGTTTCCCGCAACTCTATTGTCTCGTTCCGCGCCGGGGAATAGCGCTCGCGTCGGGCAAGGCACTATTGTGCAATATTCAACCGCACGCTACCTGTCGGTCATGGCTTTTTCCTATCCCCAGAACATCGAGGCCGCGCCGCCCACCGGCGTGATCGAGATCGACCTCGCCGCGCTCGCCGACAACTACCGGCTGATGCGGGCGCAGGCGCACGGTGCCGAGATTGCCGCGGCGGTCAAGGCCGATGCCTACGGGCTTGGTGCGGGCCGGGTAGGAAAGGCGCTGTGGGATGCGGGCTGCAGGCGGTTCTTCGTCGCGACCATGGACGAAGGCGTGGCGCTCCGGCGCATGCTGTCCCAGGCCGAGATCGCCGTCCTCAACGGCCTGATGGCCGGGGACGAGGAGGCCGTGCGTCAGAGCAGGCTCACGCCCGTGCTCAATGACCTGGAGCAGGTCCGCCGCTGGAACGCCGCCTGCGGCCGGGCGGGCGAGCGCGGCGCCGCCATGATCCATGTGGACACCGGCATGAACCGGCTCGGCATGACCGTGGCCGACGCCGGCAAGCTGGCCGCGTCGCCGCCCGACAATGTCCGCATATCCGTGGTCATGAGCCATCTGGCCTGCGCCCGCCAGCCGCAGCACCCATTGAACGCCCGTCAGCTACAGCGTTTCCGGCAGGTCCGTGCGCAATTCCCGGGCGCGCAGGCAAGCCTCGCCAACTCCGCCGGCCTGCTGCTCGGCGAGGACTACTGCTTCGACCTGGCCCGCGTCGGCATCGCCCTTTATGGCGGCAACCCGGTCGAGGGTTGGCCCAATCCGATGAAGGCGGTGGTGCGGCTGAGCGCCCGCATCCTGCAGGAGCGGCAGGTGGATGCGGGCGAAACCGTCGGCTACGACGCTACCTTCACCACCACGCGTCCGACGCGGCTGGCGGTGATCGCCACCGGCTATGCCGACGGCTGGCCGACGCCAGCCAGCGGCCGGGGCAAGGCTTCGGTCGATGGAGTGATCGTTCCCTTCGCGGGCCGTGTCTCCATGGACCTCATCGCTCTCGACGTGACCGATGTGCCGACTGGAAAGACCAAGCCCGGCGCCATGGTCGACCTGATCGGCCCGGACTGGACGCTGGATCAGGCCGCTGATGCCGCCGGCCTGATCTCCTACGAATTGCTGACGGGACTAAGCCGGCGCTTCGAGAGCCGCTACATCTAGACTCGATTCCTGAATGATTGAATCGAAAGGGGATTCCCAAGTCGGTTGAATTCTGATTCAACCTGTTGGCTGGGGATGGAGGCCAGCCGGGATGGCGAGACCCTATTCGAATGATCTTCGGGAACGAGCAGCGGCTGCGGTAGC